>CAMDNJ010000014.1 GCA_945902915.1 Crenothrix polyspora
ACGCCTTGTTCTTTAATAAGTTTAACGACTTCTAATTTAAACGTGGTATCAAATACTCGACGTTCTTTATTCATGATGATTTCCCCATTTTGATTGATTAAGTATATCAACCTATCTGGGTGTCTGTTTTTATTAGACCACTACACTTAGCTAATCGCTTAGTCATGGCACCTCTAACTCGAATGCGTGCACCTTTGAGTTGCCCTACTGACTTAATGGCAACTTATTATGCGCAACGCGCCAGCGCAGGACTGAACATCTCTGAAGCTACACCTATCTCTCCGCAAGGCGTTGGCTATCCTGCCACACCCGGCATTTATAATGACACGCAAGTGAGCGCTTGGAAAAAAATCACTGCGGCTGTTCATGCTAAGAATGGTCATATTTTCATGCAACTTTGGCATGTCGGTAGAATTTCTCATCCCGACTTTCATAATGGCGAACTTCCCGTTGCCCCATCAGCTATCGCGCCCAAAGGCAATGCTATCACGCCAACAGGCATACAAGCCTTTGTTACGCCACGCGCCCTTGAAACGGATGAAATCCCTAGCATTATTGAGGACTATAAAACAGCGGCAAGCAATGCTTTAGAAGCCGGCTTCGATGGCATTGAAATACACAGTGCTAATGGTTACTTGCTCGATGAGTTTTTGCGCGATGGCACGAATAAACGCACTGACAGCTATGGTGGTAGCGTAGAAAATAGAGCGCGTTTTTTACTTGAAGTCACCGAGGCACTCATCAGCGTTTGTGGCGCAAATCGTGTTGGTATTCGCCTATCGCCCAGCGGCACCTTTAATGACATGAGTGATTCAAATCCTGAAGCCATTTTTGTTTATTTACTTAAACAATTAAATCCCTTAGGACTGGCTTATGTTCATATTGTTGATGCCTTAGAGGGCGACATCAGACATGGCGCAAAGGTGATAAGTTTAGAGATACTAAGGGCGGCTTATAATGGCACTTTAATCGTTTGCGGAGGCTATGACCAAGTTCGCGCTGAAGATGCCATAGCAAAAGGCTTAGCCGATGCTGTCGCTTTTGGTCAGCTTTATATCGCTAACCCTGATCTTGCTGAACGTTTCAAGCTTAATGCACCGTTGAATACACCTGATACTAGCTCATTTTACGGCGGCACTGAGAAAGGCTACACGGATTACCCAAGTTTGGGGGAATAAAGCCAGGATGGGTCGCGACCTGTCCCAGCTCGGCGAAATCAAAGCCAAGCTGGGGCTTGGCGTTCCCAACAAGGACAGGTCGCGACCCGCCCCTACTTAACTTGGGCTTGCTGATTACGACTAATAAGACCCGCTTCAGCTTGAAGACGGGTGATTTGCTCCTTGCTTAGCTGCTTCACTAATAAATCACGACCAGAAGATGCACCCTTGACGCCCTGAGCGGCTGCCAAATTAAACCATAAATAAGCGCGTTCATTATCGCTATTCACAGCAAGCCCTAACTGATACATTTCACCCAGAGTCAATTGAGCATCGGCATAGCCATTGCGCGCTGCCTTTTCTAACCAGAAAAAAGCCCTCTTATAATCTTGGACTACACCTAAGCCTTTAAGCAAGGCATAGCCATAGCGGTATTGCGCCTCAACCTGACCTTGTTCGGCTGCTTTTTCAAACCACTGAACGGCCTTTTTATCATCCTTAGTATTCCACGGACTTAAAGCATAACGTAGGCCCATTTTTAATTGCGACTTTGCATCACCTTGCTCAGCTAAATTAAGTAAGCTGTCATCACTAGTGATAGCTTCAGGATTGACAGCGGTAACTTGGCGCTTATATTCCACAATTAAAATTGTGGTCACAAAAAACACCACCAACACAAGACAGACACCAAGAAACAGCCGCGATAAACTTAATACCCAGAAACTAAAATGGCAAACACTACATCGATAGGGATTATAAAATAATCGCCTTAATAAATGCCGACTAGTTTGCCTCGACAATCTAAACTCAGCATCTCCACACTGAGGACAAACAGACGCTTTAGCTGAATAATCTTCACTCATGGAGGCACGGATTTTATTAAGATTTCGATGTGATTTTCGCATAATTGGCTCTTGTTCACTGTTCATAGTTAAGCGAATAAAGTAGCATGGAGTGCAGAGCCTCAGCTCTGCGTTTTAAAACAGCTAAAGCTGTTTTTCTCCAAGTACACATATTACTTAGCTATAAACAGTGAGGCTCCTAGTAAGAGAGCGACCTAATATAGATCGACCTCTACAACAATATACAAACTTGCTTGCAATCCACTAAAAGGTCATACAAGCATCAATTACATAGCAGCCAATACGGCAGCCACCGTGTCACCCATAGCAGCAGGCGTTGGACAAATAACAACACCTAAGTCTTTTAGCAGCGCTACTTTTTCAGCAGCACTTTCGCCTGCTGAAGAAATAATAGCACCCGCATGGCCCATGCGACGGCCTTCTGGTGCAGTCAATCCAGCAATATAAGCAATAACGGGCTTGGTCATGTGTTCTTTAGCAAATAAGCCAGCCTCTACTTCTTGAGGACCACCGATTTCACCAATCATTAAGATAACTTTGGTTTCGGGATCTTGCTCGAATTTCTCAAGAATATCGCGATGTGAGCTACCGTTAATAGGATCACCACCAATACCTACGGAAGTAGAAACGCCAATACCTAAGCGCTTCATTTGATCGGCTGCTTCATAGCCCAAGGTACCTGAACGCCCAACGATACCGACATGACCTGGCAAATAGATATGTCCAGGCATAATACCCAACATGGCTCGTCCAGGGCTAATAGTGCCTGCACAATTAGGTCCCGTCAATATCATACGTTGATCTTTAGGGAAACGGCGTAGAAAATTCTTAACCGTCATCATATCTTGGGTAGGAATACCATCGGTAATCGCCACGCAGTACTTAATGCCGGCATCAGCCGATTCCATAATAGAATCTGCTGCAAAAGCAGGGGGTACAAAGATAATGCTGGCTTCTGCGCCTGCTTGCTGTACCGCTTCTTTACAGGTATTAAAAACCGGCAAGCCCAAATGAGTCTGACCACCTTTGCCCGGTGTAATACCACCGACGACATTAGAGCCGTAGTTGATCATGTCTTGTGCGTGGAAGCTACCAATTTTTCCAGTAAAACCCTGAACGACAATACGAGTTGTTTCGTTAATAAAAATAGCCATTTAAATCTCCAAAGCCGCTGCTTTTGCGACGACTTCATTACGTGCCTGCACTGCTTTTTCAGCAGCTTCCGCTAAAGTATCCGCAGTAATAATCGGCAAGCCACTTTCTGCAATAATGCGACGACCTTCTTCTACGTTAGTGCCTGATAAGCGTACAATTAACGGCACTTGCATATCAATTTTTCTGACCGCTTGCACCACACCTTCAGCAATCCAATCACAGCGATTAATACCTGCAAAAATATTAACTAACATGGCTTTAACGCCTTTGTCTGCCAATACTAAACGGAAGGCTTTTTCAGTGCGCTCAGCTGAAGCACCACCACCGACATCCAAGAAATTAGCAGGCTCACCACCGGCCAGCTTAATCATGTCCATAGTCGCCATGGCCAAACCTGCACCATTAATCATGCAACCGATATCACCATCCAAGCCAACATAGCTTAAGCCACGATCTGCTGCGGCCATTTCACGAGGGTCTTCTTGGGTTTTATCACGTAGTTCAGAAATCTTGAGTTGTCTAAATAGCGCATTATCATCAATGCCCATTTTCGCATCTAAGGCAACCAATTCACCGTTACCGGTTACGACTAAGGGATTAATCTCTAACATACTGACATCAAGGTCACGCAAGGCCCTATAACAGCCTTTGATGGTTTTAACCGCATGACTCAAGATCTCAGCTTCTAAGCCTAAGGCAAAAGCCATTTCTCTGGCTTGAAAATCTTGCAAGCCTACCGCCGGCTCAATATAAATCTTAGTAATGGCTTCTGGATTATTCAGCGCCAACTCTTCGATTTCCATACCGCCTTGCGCAGAACCTACCATGACAATACGTTCAGAACTACGATCTACTAATAAACAAAAATAGAGTTCCTTGGCGATTTCAGTGCCCGCTTCAACATAAAGTCTTGAACAGACTTTACCCGCAGGGCCAGTTTGATGCGTTACCAAACGCTTACCTAATAACTCACTCGCCGCGACTTGCACTTCATCATGAGTTTTACAGATTTTAATGCCGCCAGCTTTGCCACGTGCACCTGAATGAATTTGAGCCTTAACCGCCCATACATGGCCGCCGATTTCTCTGGCACGTTGTACCGCATCTTCTGGACTGTAAGCCAATCCGCCTTCAGCGATTTTGACCCCGTAACCACTTAAAATAGCTTTCGCTTGATACTCATGAATATCCACAGCATCTCCTATAATGTCAATGGCTAAAGGCAAAAAGCGCAAGGCGATGTTTTCGCCTTTTGCCTTTTGCCCTTCGCCTTATTTAATTTTTGCAACAATCGTTACTGAAAAAAGTGCAAGGCCAAAGCCGCAAGGGGATGTTTTTCGCCTTTCGCCTTTCGCCTTTCGCCTTATTTAATTTTTGCCGCAATCGCTTCGGCTGCTCTAACCACATTACTGGCCATTTTTTCTGATGCCGCATCAATCAAGCGACCATCTAAAGCCGCAGCACCTTTACCTTGAGCAGCGGCTTCTTGCAAAGCCACTAAAATACGCTTAGCTTTTTCAACTTCAGCAGCGGGTGGCGTGAACACTTCATTTGCTAATTCAACCTGTGACGGATGTATCGCCCATTTACCTTCACAACCTAAGGCTGCGGCACGTTTTGCCGCTAACTTAAAGCCTTCAGGGTCTTTAAAGTCACCAAAGGGGCCATCAATAGGGCGTAAACCATAAGCGCGACAAGCGACTGTCATGCGACTAATAGCAGCATGCCATTGATCACCGGGATAATCAGGGTTTAAACCGCCGATATTAGTGGTACGTGCGCGGTTACTAGCTGCGTAATCGGCAACTCCAAAATGCATGGCTTCAAGACGACCTAAAGTGCCATTACGAGCAATATCTTCAACATTAGCCATTCCTAATGCTGTTTCTATTAAAGCTTCAATACCGATTTTATTTTTCAGCCCTTGCTGCATTTCTAATTGGTTAAGCATCGCTTCAACCATATAGACATCGGCATATACACCGACTTTAGGAATCAAGATAGTGTCTAGTTTTGCGCCGCACTGCTCGACTAAATCAACCACATCACGCACCATATATTGGGTATCTAGACCATTAATACGTACAGAAATAGTCACGCCATGACCTTTCCAATCCATATCGTTAATGGCTTCAATAATATTCTTACGGGCACGCAGCTTGTCATCGGGAGCCACCGCATCTTCTAAATCTAGAAAAATAAAATCCGCGCCACTCTTCATAGCTTTTTCAAACATCTCAGGATTTGATCCTGGAACCGCTAATTCGCAACGTTGAACGCGCTGAACTGACGCTGTGTATAAAGTGTGACTCATTTGTACATTCCTAATGTCAATAAACTAAAGTTGTTGTTTGTTATCGGCTAAAGACTTAAAGGCTAAAGGCTCAAGACTAAGGGCTAAAGGTGAGCTGTGTCCGAAACAAATAAATCGTCCATTCTACTTTTAGCACCAATAATGTCAATTTTTAACGCGATATATCCCGACAACGTCGCAATCAAATCTTGCTGAATACTAATGGCTATGTCATGATTATCGGCTTTTTGGGTCTAGTGCTTTTAAGCCAAAAAATCCAGATTTATAACTTTTAACTATCTACTAAGAGGCAACCCCATGGCTGGTCGTAACCACCTATATATCCCAGGCCCTACCAACGTACCGAATGAAATTCTGAATGCGATGCATATCACCATGGAAGATCATCGCTCACCTGTTTTTCCTAAGTTACTAACGCCTCTGTTAGAAGATTTAAAGAAAATATTCAAAACAGAAACTGGACAAGCCTTTGTCTTCCCTGCAACGGGGACTGCCGGTTGGGAAGTCGCCTTAACCAACACCTTAAATCCTGGCGATAAAGTATTAATCTACCGTTTCGGTCAGTTTAGTCATTTGTGGGCTGAAATGGCTAAACGCCTAGGCTTTGATGTTGAAATTCATCAAGAAATTTGGGGTAAAGGCATACCACTAGATAAGCTAGAAGCACGCCTTAAAGAAGATGATGCGCACCAAATCAAAGCGGTTTTAGCGACTCATAACGAAACTGCAACCGGTGTGACCAGTGACATAGGTGGTGTTCGTAAAGCCATGAATGCCGCTAACCACCCTGCGCTATTATTTGTTGATGGTGTAAGTTCCATAGCCAGCTTAGATTTTCGCATGGACGAATGGGCTGTTGATGGCGCTATCAGTGGCTCGCAAAAAGGCTTTATGATGCCAGCGGGCGGTGCCTTCTTAGCGTTTAGCCAAAAAGCCCTAGCCGCCACTGAAGTCTGTACTTATCCACGTTGCTTTTTGGATTTAAGAGATCAGATGACCGCCAATAAAGACGGTTACACACCTTATACGCCGGCATTACCGATCTTATACGGTTTGCGTAAAGCAATAGATATGCTACTAGAAGAAGGCTTAGAAAATGTCTTCGCTCGTCACTATCGCTTAGCCGAAGGCACACGTAAAGCAGTTGCTGCTTGGGGCTTAAGCATTTGTGCACAGCCTGGTTTTGAATCAAACACCGTAACCGCCATTATTGTTCCTGAAGATAAAGACGCGCGTACCGTAATTAGCACTGCGTTTAATAAATATAATATCTCTTTAGGTGGTGGTCTTGCTGAGTTAGCAGGTAAAGCCTTCCGTATCGGTCATGTCGGTGATATGAATGATGTGTCTATGTTAGGCGCGATTGCCGGTGTAGAAATGGCTTTATTAGACTGCGGCTTTGATATTAAACCAGGTAGCGGCGTCGCTGCTGCCATTGAATATTATCGTGCAACGGCGTAATAGCTTTAGTTTTTTAGCCTGATAGTCTAAGCTAGAGCCTCAGCGTTTAGTAATGACCTAAACAAGTGTTAAAACCTTAACACTTGTTTACCTAGTCACAACGACAAAAACTCTCATGGCGGGATTTTTTATGACAGGCCAACAGTCTCCAAAAGCTACTGAATTAATTAATGAAATTAATACCTATTTCTCTAAATATCGCAAACCTAGCGATTGGCAAATTAAACTATTAAAAAAGAAAGCCGATAACTTAAAAGGCAAAATAACCGATAGCCTATATTATGGCTTACACGGAAATATCGCTGCTTTAGAAGATGATATTCCGGCACTTAGACAACACTTTCAAAGGGCTATCAAGCTAAGCCCTACCAGCAGTCAATCGCAACTCCAATACCTAGCTGCCTTAAAAAACAGAGGACTTTGTTCAGAAGAATTAGTCCTTTGCAAAGCCATGCTAGAGCAGTTCCCTGATCATTCAGAAGAAATATTTTTATGGATGGCTGAGTCTGCTTTTATGTCCTGTCGAATGCATGAGGCCCACCAGTTTTTAGCGCAAATAAAAAATAAAGATGAAAGTAACTCACTATTCCCGCACATTATAGAGAGCCAATTTATTTTTAAAGCAGCGGGATTAAGCGATGAGCTAGCCTCGCATTTACACAGCTTGGCGTATGCATTAGTACAAAAATTCGGTCTTTATTTTTCTAGCACTGGTTTAAGCGTTACCCCTAGAGGTTATGTACATTGTCAACTTTACCTTGATCTACCGATTGAAGAGATCTACGATCTTAACTACCAATTAGCTTTAGAATTAGTTAATAATACCGAAAACACCTACAGCGACACCCTACTGTTTGAGTTTAATTCCATTGCTGTTTTTGAAGAGAGAACTCCCTCATGAGCGTAACATACAAGGATTTCTTATACTCTGCCGAAGCTTTGTTAGATAACCCCTACAGCACAGAAATGGATTTGAGGAAGGCAACCAGTCTCTCTTTTTACGCAGTATTTCAGTTAAGCCGAGAAATCGCCTCAAAACTGCCGCTGCCTATAGATCCAGCAGAGTATCAAAAACTAGACATACAAGACAAAGTCATTATTAGATTTGAAAAACACCCCGACAAACGTATTCAAGCTGTAAGCTACCTCATCAAGCAACTCAGAGCCCAGCACATGATCGCAGACTATGACACCCATCTAGATATTAAACGTATAGAAACTACTCAGCATTTTTATGCCACCCAACGAATGCTTAGCTCACTTGAAGGCTTACTTGCAGCACTTAATTCTCTGGAAAATCAACCATGAACAAACCTAAAGTCGTCGTCACCCGTCGCTGGCCTGCCGAAGTCGAAGCTCAGCTAAAAGAACACTACGATGTTCAGTTAAATGAATTCGACATCCCCATGACCGCTAATGAACTTAAACTTGCGCTGCAAACAGCAGATGCCTTATTACCGACGGTGACTGACGTACTCAACGCAGACATACTCACCGTGGACAATAAACGCGCTAAAATCATCGGTAATTTTGGTGTAGGCTATAACAATATCGACATTGATGCCGCCAAAGCACAAGGCTTAGTGGTGACTAATACACCGCATGTGTTAACCGACTGTACCGCTGACATTGCCATGTTACTGCTACTGATGTCGGCACGCCGCGCTCCTGAGGGAGAGCGTATGATTCGTAATCAGCAATGGACAGGCTGGACACCTACGCAACTCATCGGCCAAAAAGTCACCGGCAAAACCTTAGGACTTATTGGTTTTGGTCGTATCGCACAAGCCATGGCTAAAAAAGCTCACCATGGCTTTGGCATGAACATACTCTGTTTTGCGCCCTCACAACCCGATCCCGCCATCATGGCTGATTTGCAAGCCACACGCTGTACAACGGTTGAAGAATTACTATCCGAAGCTAACTTCGTGTCCTTACATTGTCCAGGCGGCGCTGCAACTAAACATTTAATCAATGAACAACGCTTAAAACTGATGCGCCCTAGCGCCCATTTGATCAATACTGCTAGGGGCGATGTTGTGGACAGCAAGGCCTTAATTAAAGCCTTAAAAGAAGGCTGGATTGCCGGCGCAGGTTTAGATGTTTATGAAGGCGAACCCGCTATAGACCCAGAATTTTTAGAGCTAAATAACGTGTCCTTATTACCGCACCTAGGGAGTGCTACAGAAGAAACCCGCATCGCTATGGGTAATCGGGTATTAGCTAATATTGCCGCTTTTTTTGCAGGTCATGAGCCTGATGATAAAGTTGTTTAGCAATACAGCTATTTGTAAACTTATTTAGCTGGAGTGGGTTAATGACCAACTACTCCAGCCTTTTATTGGTCATACCAATAACTCTGCAAAGTTACTAAAAGGCTAGACCATGTCTTGATCAGACGCTGTTCATTGAATATCGCAACTGTTCTTGCCATAACAAATCTTGAATGCCACATTGTGGCGAAAAACACGGAACCGCTTGAAACAAAACAGCTCTAATTTGCTCAAAATCTTCGTTTTGAGTCGCCAACTCCAAAGTAGATAGTAATTTCTCAAGCTCAGACCAGGGAATAATAGCATCCTGTGCCCGCAAAATACTTTTATGACTGGTTTTTGAAACATTGTCGCCAATCAACAGTTCTTCATAGAGCTTTTCACCAGGTCTTAAGCCGGTAAAGTGGATTTCGATTTCACCCTCAGGATGCAACTCATTTTTTATTTCTAAACCACTTAAATGAATCATACGTTTTGCCAAATCGACTATGCGTATGGGTTCCCCCATATCTAAGACCAAAACATCACCACCCTGCCCTAAAGCACCGGCTTGAATAACCAACTGTGAGGCTTCAGGAATCGTCATAAAATAACGAATGATGCGCTCATCCGTGACCGTTACCGGACCGCCCCTAGCGATCTGCTCTCTAAATAAAGGCACGACAGAGCCCGAAGAACCTAAGACATTACCAAAACGCACCATGGTAAAACGCGTGTGATGTGCACTACCAAAGCCTGCACTTAATGCTTGCAAAATTAACTCGGCAAAGCGTTTAGTGGCTCCCATGGTATTCGTCGGCCTGACCGCCTTATCGGTTGAAATTAAGACAAACAATTCAACACCGGCTTTAATAGCGGCTTGCGCAGTATATAAAGTACCGAAGATATTATTCCTGACTGCCTCACCGGGATTTTTCTCTACCATAGGTACATGCTTATAGGCCGCCGCATGATAAAGCGTTTGCACATTAAAGACCGAACACACTTTCTCAATGCGCCTTGCATCAGCAACAGAACCCAGCACCGTGATAATCTCGATAGCGGCTACCTGAGGCTTGCGAGTTAATAAATGCTGTAAGTCTTTTTCTATGGCATAAAGTGCAAACTCACTCAGTTCAAAAAGAATTAAAGTACGTGGCTGTAACAAAACAATTTGCCGACACAGCTCCGAGCCTATAGAACCTCCCGCCCCCGTGACCATCACTATCTTTTCGGTGATAGCTGCTGCCAATAAGGATTGATCGGGGGCGACCGGATGACGACCTAAAAGATCAGCAATATCAACTTCCTGCAACACATCAACAGTGACCTTACCTTGAGCAATATCAGACAAACCTGGCATAGACATAACATGCACGGCATAAGGTTCTAACAGTCTGATTAAATCACTAATATGTGAGCGCTTGGCGGAAGGCATGGCCAGTAACACATCAGAAATCTGATAACGCTCTATTAAATAACTTAAATCACTAAAAGGATAAATGCGTAAGCCGTTAATTTTACTTTTATGCAATGTACTATCATCATCGATAAAAGCAAGCGGACGAAATTCTCGACCATGAACCAAGGCAGAAGCCAACTGCACACCCGCACTGCCGGCACCATAAATCAGTACATTTTTTTTACGAACATCGATGCTATCGCGAACACCACCTAAACGAAAATAAGTCTCGCCCAACCACCAGCGCGCAAATAAACGACTACTGCCAACCAACAACATCACCAGCAACCAATTTATAGGCGAAACGGTACGCGGAATAAATTTAATACCGGATTCATACCAGACAATAGCAAAAATAAACGCATATAGTGTTGTCGCTTGAATGATAGTCCATAAGGCGCGTATTTCTATATAGCGAATAATGGCTCGATATAAGCCTAATTTGAGAAACACAAACACAGCGATCATTGGCGCTATAGCAAACAAATACCACACATCGCCTTTGGGCACATACAACTCACCCCAGCGTAATGAAAACGCTGACCATAGAGAGAACCATACAAAAAACACATCAATACTAATTAAAATGAAAGCTTTGCTGTGTCTTTTAAGACCAATAAACCAATGCGCCAAAATAGCCTGCTTCATAAGACTGCTCTTTGACCGGCGCGAAAAACAATAGCCAAAAACATCAAAGGCAGATAAGCCAACAGTAAACCTAAAACAGCATTGAGTTGATTTAAACCCACAGCTAAGGCCAAGGGTAATAACCAGATGATATTAATAACGGCCACAGCTAAAGACACTTTTTTATGAGATCCATAACAACGTGCAGCATATTGATAACCGTGACTACAATGTGCCTGATAGACTTTATCGCCTCTTAATAAGCGCCTGAATAAGGTCCAAGTCGCATCAGTAATAAAGACCGCTAATAAAATCAACCAGCTCCAAAAAAATGAAGAGTCCAGCCATGCCGCTTGAATAGACAATAAGCCCAATACAATACCTAAAAACCCACTACCAGCATCACCCATAAAAATCTTGGCGGGTGGGAAATTCCATACTAAAAAACCGCTAACCGTGACCGCCAACAATACAGGTACTATCCATAAAGCACTCACTTCAGCTTGTAAAACATATAAAAGTGCCGCAGCTAAGCTAACAGTAATCGCCTCTATACTGGCTAGACCATCGATACCATCCATAAAGTTATAAAGATTCAGCAACCACACCAAATATAGTACGGCTAAAAGCTGACCTAACCAGCCTAACTCCAAAGCAACAAGCTCAAAGCCTGGCACAGCTAAGATCAGTACTGGCAAACCACCTAAACAATAAAGCCCCCACGCGGCAGCACTAAAATGTACCAACAATCGCCAACGCGCGGCTATATGACCATGGTCATCTAAAAAACCAGTTATAGCGACAATCGAACCTGCACCCAACAGTGCCCATAGTACTGAAGCTGTTACTAGATCTAAGCAAAATAGCGAAAGCAGCCCTAACAAAAACACTATGACTATCGATAAGCCACCGCCTCTAGGTGTGGGCAGTTGATGTGAACTACGCGCATTGGGAATATCTATCAAACTAGCCGCTAAAGCATAACGACGTAACCAGCCCGTAAATAAGCCGGCTAAAAGCAAAGCCGCCAAGAATAAGCCGATTAACATTAACATGCTTTGGCTTCCCTATAAGCATCTGCCACTTTGAGCAAAGCCTCTTGCACAGACACAGGTGGTTGCCAGCCCAGTAACTCACGAGCTTTAGCGTTATCAACCTGTAAAGAACCACATAAGCGTTGTGCCATCGCTTGCTTGCCTACTAACTTAGCGCCCAGCATTAATAGGCTTTCTGGTAGCTTTATTAATCTAGCGGGTTTACCGAGTGCTTCCGCCATTGACCTTAACAATTCAGACGTAGATAAATCCATACCATCTGAAGCTAAAAAGGTTTGATTAGCCGCTGCGGGATGGACAATACAGAGCTGAATTAAATCGATTAAGTTATCTAAGGCTAATAAACTGCGTTGATTATGAATACTGCCTAAAGGCAAGGGCATGCCTAAAGCTAGGCAGCGCATCATGGCTTTAAAATTAGCCTTAACGCCTGGGCCATAGATTAACACGGGGCGAATAATCACCACCTCTAAGCCTGTGTCTTTAGCTAATTGCTGCAATTCCAGCTCGGCTTCGTATTTAGAAAGTCCATAAGCATCTAGGGGAGCAGGCGCTTGCTCTTCATGATAAGGATGACCTAAGGCCGTAGCTTCGCCATTCACTTTAATCGAACTGATAAAGATAAAGCGTTTGACACCCGCTAGCGCTGCTTGCTTAGCTAGATTTAAAGTACCTTCAACATTGACTTTACGATAGGCTGACAAAGCATCTGCGGCCGTCTCATTCATGACATGTACACGAGCGGCCAAATGTATGACCACGGTGACATCAACTAAGGCATCTGTCCATGCCGTATCGCCATTAATGTCACCTACGGATAGCGTTTCTTGACTTTGATTAACGTTAAAACTACCACGGACTGCACAACGCACCTGATAGCCTAGCTTAACCAACGCTGTCGATAAAGGTAAGCCTACAAAACCCTGAGCCCCTGTAACAAGTATGAGCCCTGACCTTAAATTATCTGAATGTTGCAATACTTTTAACTCACTGTTCATGAATACTACCTAGCTTTGCTATAGAGTATACCATATCAACATTATGGCTAAATATTGTGCGCTCACCTAAATTGAGCTGCACTGCCATTATTAAGTAAAAACTTAGGAGTGCTGAGCTTCAGAGACGGTGAAAGTATTCTAAATTCTATAATCGCTCCAACGCTCTGCGCGCAGACACTTAAATAAACCGTCATACCGGCCGGGATGCCGGTATCTAGTGCCATGGATGGTAATCTTTATACATCAATATAGCCTAGTTGAATCGAGATAATCTGTGCAAAAAAAACCTCGATTCCGCGTTGTTGCATCGAGGCTACTTGCTAATAAAATGTGATCTGTCTCTGCCTACTCTCTTGTTTTTATATCACCTTACCGGTTACAACTGAGATATAGAGTGGTGCTGGCTCTCCCCTTTATTGGCACAGTCGCTCTTAGCTATTAAGAAAATTAATTATTGACAGCTCTTAGCTTGAGAAAATACTATACAACGTATGGCATATAAACAAAAACAAATACATTTCTCCCCAGAAAAAAAACACTCTATTAAAAGCTGAAAGAGGCGTTGGTTTTGAGGACGTATTATTAGCTATCGAAATGGGGTATGTGTTAGATGATTTAGCACATTTCAATCCTGAAAAATAGCCAAATCAATCCGTTTTTATTATTTTAATCACTATAAAAGATTACGTTTATATGGTGCCTTATGTTGAAGATGAGGTCAGTATTTTTTTTAAAAACCATTATCCCCTCTCGAAAAATGCATAAACGTTACAACAAGGCAGCAAAAGATGACTAAGTTAAATTTTGATAGTTTTGAACAAGATATTCTCGACAGTGTTGAGAATGATGAATGGCTCAGTAAAAGCAACATTCAGGAAAGACTAATAGAGCTACGAGGTTTTTTGAAGCATGAAAAGAAAAAATCTGTTTCCATCAGGCTTTCTGAAAACGATCTTTATGAATTAAAAAGAAAAGGTCTGGAAAATGGTGTGCCATATCAAAATATTATACAAATGTTGGTACATCAATATACGTCGAACAAAACCCATCTTGATGTTTCGTGAGCGCATAACAAATAAAAGAATCCTGCTTACACACATAACATTAAGTTATCTCAATGTAACGTCAGTGCAATCGAAAGAATCGGTGAAAAAATCTCGATTCTGCGTTGCTGCATTGAGGCTAGTTGCTACTCAGCCAGTAACTCACTATAAAACGCCATTATTCCTGCTGTAGTTTTATAACTAGGAAATAATTCAAGCGCTCTTTGCTTTGCCGCTATGCCCATTTCTTGCCTTAAATGAACATCATCTATCAGCTTTAGCAAGGCTTGCGTAAGCCCTGCAATATCACCTGCTGTAAACAACACGCCAGTTTTACCCTCTTCCACTGCATCGGTAATACCATATATGCGTGAGGCTACGGTTGGTATAGAACAAGCCGCCGATTCAAGAATCGTCATAGGAAGTCCTTCACGATAACTAGGCAGACAAAAAATATCGGCGGCCGCCATGTAATGTTCGGGTGCTGAGGTAAAGCTTACATAATGTAAACGATCGCTTTCTTCTGCACAAATTGATTGAATCCGGCTAAAAGGCACATCTTCTTCTGCACCTACCAACAGCAGTACTACAGTAGGATTTTGTTTGCCAATTACATTAAAAGCAGCCGCCAAATCCAGCATGCCTTTATCCCAATTAAGTCGACCTACAAACAAAATAACAGTGGCTGCTTGCTCAATTCCCAAATCATTACGCAAGGTGAATCTAACATCTGCATCAGGATGAAAGCGAGCCGGATTTACACCGCAAATGGAACCTGCTGCGATCACTTTTGCTTTGCCTGGTGGCAATATACCCTCCTTTACCAAGAAAGCTTGCTGCGAATGACTCACCACTAGAATATTCGTTGCCAGTAAAGACACTAATTGATCCAATAGTTTTAACGCGCTCCTACGCCAACCCGTTAGTGTTGCCCATACCTCGCCATGAAAGGTATTAATTCGTATCGGCACACCAGCAAACCTTGCAGCTAACATACCTAAAAGTCCCGTTTTTGGCATGTGCGTATGAACAATATCAAAGTGTTCATTTCTAAATAGCTTGAATAATTTGAACAGAACTTGTAAATCCTTGCTAGGAGAAGGCTTACGTTCTATAGGTAGAAAAATGATCTTTGCATTAAGCCCATCAAGCAAATGCTGATCTTCAAAATTACAGACGATAGTTACTGAATAGATTTCTGCCGCAGCCTGAATATGATCGCGTAAAAAGGAATTAACAACGGCAGGAATGGTGGCAACGTAACAGATTTTTTTCATGGTAGTTTAGGCAAGATATTCAAATCGTCACACAGCTTATGCCAATTAAGTAGAACAGTATTATTTACAATATTAGGTAGCGACTGAAAAGAACGCCCACTTATTTTTCTCATATAATCAGCGCCAATTTTACCCACAAAGGCCAGAGTTGCTAGCAATAAAAAGTGTAACAAACTAGAACTAGTAAAATGTCGTAACTGAACCATAAAAACGGCGCGACGCGTTCTCGCCAATTTTTGCCAGTCAGTTATATCTCTGAGACGGTAGGCAAATAGAATTTCATCCAAGGTAGAAAATCGACTTTTGTTAAAACTTCGCAATAACAACTCTTGATCTTCGCAGCAATAGGGACTTGGCACAGAGTAACGATACCTTCGAAACCATTCTATTTTACCCATCCAAGTAGGGTGTGGAAAATAGAAACCGCGCCAAGGTTTAGCGCATATTTCTTTATGTGAAATAGCATAGGGGAATAAACCTATCGTTTTATTACTTTCATCAATCGTAATAGCACGAGTAGCAACCAAATCAAGTTCGGGCTTATTTTTTAATACTGAAAGTTGCCGTTCAAAGCGCTCAGGATAAGACACATCATCCCCATCCATGCGAGCAAAATACTGACCTCTAGCTAAGTCAATTGCCTCATTAAGCCTTGCAGCTAAGCCACGATTAATGCCATCACGTAAAATTCTAATTCGCTCATCCTTAATATGAGCAATATCCTGCAAGGCATTGTCCGTTGAACCATCATCAATAATCAGTAACTCCCAATTTGTAAAAGTCTGATTAACAATAGAAAGTACAGCAAATCTTAAATATTTACCTGCATTGTAAATTGGCATAGCGACTGTTACTAAAGGCAGTTCATCCAGCAGACAAATATCCGATAATCGCTCAGTCATAGTAGTTTTCTCATTGTTCAGAGTGTTATCCAGTCGATAGGCAAAAGATCTTTAACGTTGTTTTTATTGGCAAACCATTTTTTGGGAAACTGAAATAGCGGCAAAAGTTTTATATGTCATTCAATTCGTGTCCAATGTAGCGGCAAGCCCATCATATGTCGCCCCATAGTCAATGCTCTACGATTTAATTTCATCTACACTCCCGTCATCTACAACAACCCACTCAAATTCATAAAGATTTTGTTCGCATAGTGAATCATAAAGTTGAGTTAACTTATGAGTCCTATTAAAAGTTGGCGTGAGTATAGTTATCATTGTTTAATATTTAAATTCGGGACCTGTATATAAATGATTATATTTTAAATATTAACAGTTTTTAGAGAGTAGACCGTCGAGATATAAAAACATCTAAGTAGCTTTGACAATTGGCAATGTTCAGTAGCCATGCTAATAGAGCATAAATAGAAATCCCCAATAAAATTTCTACTAATAGCCACGCTACTCCGCCTATCGGTGGCAATATATATAAAACCACCGCCATAATCAAACTGGCGAAACTGGCCCCAAAAATATCTTTTCCTAATGAGGGTAATGGGAATAAGGAATTAGCTATAAGCCAACTTAGCAAAAACCCGATGAAGAAAGAGGCAAGTGTCGACCAGGCGGCGGCAATTACACCATAACGAGGTAAAAGAATAAGATTTAGAATGATATTAATTATCGCCATGAACAGTGCTATATACCCTAGGAATTTTGTAGCATGTCGCAACTGTAAGGCTATGTCAAAAAAATAAGCCTTAAAACAACCAAAGAATATTGCTGCGGCCAGCCACGGCATAATTCCCTTAGCTTCCAGACGAAAGTCACTGCCAAAAATAACCTCGACTACATCACCAGAAAGCACGCCTAATCCTACAGTAGCGGGCAACCCTATGCCAAGAAGTGTGCGACCCAAAGTGTTTAAGCGTATACGAACTGACTCATCCCCCTCGACTTCAAACGAGCGAACAATAATGGGATATGCTGATAAGAACAGTACATTCAGAATTGGGCCAATCAACTGCTGAACTAAATCGTATACAACCGCATAAGAAGCCACATGCTCTGTACCTAATAACCCACCTATCATAAACCGATCAGCCGTATCAACGACGGCGATTGCAAAAAAGTTAAGTGTTAAAGGAAGGCCATAGCGAAACATTTTCAATGTGCTATAGCCTCCTTTACGCCTAAACCCTATCTTAAGCCTAGGTTTAGGGTTAAAAATGAGCAAAGAAATAACTAGCCCCGATAAAAACCCTAACAAAGCACCTTTTGCACCTAAGCCGAAATAAATGAGTGCCCAACCAACTACAATTGCGACCCCGCTTCTTGTCCATGAAAGAAGCGAAAAATGAAAAGACATGTTTTTAGAATTTGCTAGCTGAAGAGCAATATTATGACGCCCCAGAATGATTGTAATTAGAAAAAGCAAACCTAATAAACTTGGCTTTATATTAAACAGCCCATGAAAAGGAAGTGCTGCAAAAAACAATAACGCTACAATCAAGGTGGCATACAAAAATCCACGTGCAATTGCAGTTAAAATGGTTTCAGGGTTGTCTTCATACATCGGATAAAAACGACCAATGACCAAACTAAGCCATTGAAAAAAAACCACACTGGCCATAGTGACTGTAGCCATACCAAGTGAATAAATACCATATTCTTGAGTACTTAAAACTCGAGTAAAAATAGCTAAGGTTAAAATAGACAGGACACCGTTACCAGCTCGCGCTAGGAAATACATCAAAGTTTGTTTTATCAATTAATAACCAGCCTTATTGCCCAAGAAAAAACAAAGGATCAGACTCCAGTGTCATTAAGTTAGTGGAATTCAGTATGCCATTGAAGTAGCTTTAGCAACGATTGTCGTAGATAAAAACCTTTTCCACAATCCTACAAAAAAAACTAACTTAATGACATTGGGGTGGGACGATCTCATTGTTTCATTAGATTAAAATAGCCAACATTAGAAATAACAATGGAGGCATGCTTGATTGAATTACGTAACGTGCTGTTAACCATAACTCCCATTTTGGGAGCTTAATATCTTAATTCTTTTTTGCCAGCAATGACATGATTTCATGCTCATCAAGTCCTGTTAGTTCCATAATAGTTTGCATGGGCAATACTATTCGACTGGCATTCTCTATTATTTTATCTTTTCCATCCACACTTCTCTATTCCAGACACCATTCCCTTTGCTAATTCTGATTTTGTAGTAAATTCGCTCGATATTTTTGAATACATATAAAAACTTGTCAAAGAGCGTGGAAAACTTCACACCCTGATATGTGTCATGATCCGGCATTTTGCCGGAGAAACCTTGGATGTTATTTATGGATTTTATTGCCGAAATCAGAAGTCGTCATTTTGTAAGCGGTGAGGACATCAACTCCATCGCTAGATCATTAAAATCATCTCGTACCACCGTTCGTAAACATTTACTAACAACAGAGGATCCTGTTTACCATCGAAAAATTCAAACTTTTCTAAAGTTGGGCGAATTTCAGAGCCGACTCGAGCAATGGCTAGAATTAGACTCTCGTCTCCCCAAAAAAACAGCGCAGAACTGCACAACTGTTCGGCGACAATTACCCTGTCCGGTCGGCGACAACTAGTCTGACGCAGGGGGGACCCTATTGGTTGTGTTATTGGTTGTTGCTATCGATTTTGAAAAAATGGATTGTAAAATTTGTAAAAATGAATTTATGAAGTACCTGTTTAAATGACACTCTCAATAAAATATAAAGGCCTCTGTTTTGTTTCCATATACACTTTAGATAAGTATTCACCTAATATCCCTGTACTAAGCAACTGTATACCCCCAATAAAATAAATAGGTAATACAGAAGACGCCCATCCTGGAATAGTCGCTTCTAGAATAAACTTACCGACTATGATCCAAATAACCATTGTAAAAGACCCAATACTAATAAGAAGACCGAGCATAGTGATCATTCTTAGTGGCACCACACTGAATGATGTAATACCATCCATAGCAAGCATTAACATCTTTCTAAGAGGATATTTTGACTCACCTGCAAATCGCTCACGACGCTCAAAAAAAACTGTTGCAGTACTAAAGCCCAATTGCGGAATTATGCCTCGTAAAAATAAATTAACCTCTTTAAATCCTTTAAGACAATCTATAACTTTTCGGCTCATTAATCTATAATCAGCATGATTGTATACAAGATCAACACCCATAGACTTTAACAAACGGTAATACATTTGCGCCGTAAATCGTTTAAAAAATGTATCGGTACCCCTAGAGGACCTTACGCCATAAATAATTTCATTACCTTCAAGATAACGATCAACCATTTCTTTTATTACATTAATATCATCTTGCAAGTCTGCATCTATAGAAACTATAACATCACCCTCAGCAGTAAATAATCCTGCCAAAAGGGCGTTTTGATGACCACGATTACGTGATAACTTAATGCCATGTACAAATGAATTTTCTAAATTAAAATTCTCAATGATTTCCCATGTCCTATCTCGACTTCCATCATCAACATAATAAATACCACTATTTTCAGCGATCACACCTGATTGAATCATTTGTTCCAATAGCTTTAATAATCGACTGTTTGTTTCTGGCAATACTTCTTCTTCATTATAACAAGGTAAAACTATAGCTAATCTAGTTTTGCTCACTAATATTCTGAGCTTAATTGTTTTAGTTAAAATAATTTTAATAGTTTCTTTTTCTTTGTTAAAAACAACAAATCTTTGCAAAATATATGATGACAAAGTTATAGGTATAATAGCAATAGCCCCTGAAACATAAGCATCAAAACCAAAAGCCATACACTGACCTATTAGATATATATTTAATAAATATATACATACCCAACACAACACAAAACAAATCTAATAAATAAGCCTTTTTTTGTACTAGTGAATACAAATTTTCTTTGGGTATTAAAACTAAATAAGATGCCACAAATTAAGGCTGCTAAACTTGCTATTTGGTATTGAATACCTAAAAACAAAAACAGCGTGTAAACACCATACCCAAAAGCAGTATTTAAAATACCAACAATTAAAAAACGGATAAACTGTTTTTTTATATTTAAATTCATTTTAATATCTTCTTATATTGTTCAAATATTTAAAATACAACCACTTTTGCAATGCAACTTTATAAGCATTGATATACATCCTTATTTTTTGTATCTTTTTAATTTTAATATCATTCTTTAGTGCTATTTGAACCATCTGCTCAAATGCCAATTTGAATAAACTGACCGATGCATTTAAACCATGGATCCTGTAAGCCACTAACATTATATTTATATGATAAATATCTTCATTCCTAGAAATTGCGATAGAAAAATCCAAATCAGCAGAATAAGTTAACGTATTATCATACCTATGTTTAGCAATAAATTCCGTACGCATTAAAATTGGAATACCAAATAAGTTCCTGATTTTTGTGACTGACGCAAAAGCGATGTCATCCGCTTTAATAATATTCGGGCGATTATAAGCCCGATTATTAATAACTTTTCCAATTTTATCTACAAATACCATATCGCTATATACCGCTGCTATTGCAGGATATTTCTCAAGCACAACATAAGCTTGTTGAAGAGCACTTGTCTCGTATAAAAAATCATCATGATGCAACATCATGAAATACTTAGTGTCTAGCATTTCTAAGCATTTATTGAAATGTCCAAACATATCGAGTTGCTCTGTCTGAACAACAATTTTAATACGAGGATCTTGCGCGTATTTTGAAACAATCTGCGCTGTTAAATCAGTAGACCCATTATCACTAATTATGATTTTAAATGAGTTCGCAGATTGAGAAAGAACTGACTCAATGGCTTTTTCTATAAATGCTTCACCATTACGGACAGGAATTATGACTGTTATTAATTTATCCATGCTCTTTCTTAACTCTTAAACTAGGTCTTTATATTTACAAAGATTTTCCGCATACCATCTACTAAACTTATTTTTGGAGTCCAGCAGTCAATTTCATTACCTTTAGTCCAGGTTTTCATTACCTCCCTATAACGATAATCTCTTGCGCCCCAATTAACTTTTATTGTCTGCTCAGTTATTTTTGCATAAAGCTCTACTAATTCTCTAAGCGGCATTGGATTGTTTGATGAAATGGCATAACTTTCATTTTTAGTCACTTTATTATCTAATAGTCTTTGAGAAGCTATTATAAATGCCTCAACAACATCATCGATATGTACTAAATCTATTAATTGCTCGCCTTTGGACATATCAAGCGGTTGACCTGTTTTCGCCGATTTATTCAATAAATAAAATAGTTTAGGACGAGGATCGTTAGACTCATAGGTATCAAAAAGTTTTAAAGTAATTGCTTTAAAGTCACATGCTTGTAAGTAGTATTCTAATAGTGCGTCAAATGCTTGTTTAGTGGCCGCATATAAACACACAGGATTATAGTCTTCGTTATTATAGTGCTGCCAAGAAGTACCAGTATTTATAAAGTTATGAATGCTATTAACTCGCATAGCATCCAATAACTGGGTGCCAAATAAAATATTGCTTTGTATTAAATTATCAATATCTTTGGCTTCATGTTGAGAAAGAAATAAAGACGCCAGATGAAAAACGACATCAGGTTTGGCATCTGACAAGCAATTAATCATGCTGTCAGTGCTACCATCATGAAAGTGTTTTATCACATCATCAAATTCAACAAATGTTGGAATGTTTGAATCACAGCGGCAAATGATATGAGTTTGCCAACCATCTTTGACTAATCCTTGAACTAAATGTGAGCCTACAAAACCAGTTGCACCTGTGACTAAGGCCACTTTTTGCGCTCTTGATTCTTCGGTTAGTTTATTCATATTTAAACGGGCTATTAAATTCAGTTAATGTAGGGAAGCTTAGGTCACGCTGTGATAAATTAGCTTCCTTTGTTGGCCACTCAATACCCACTGAATCCCAACGTATACCTGCATCATATTCGGGTGAATAAACTGTACTAACTTTATAGACCATGATAGCGTTATCGCTTAATGCACAAAAACCGTGCGCCATGCCTTTAGGAATATAAATACTATTAGCTTTAGTGCTACTTAGCTCAAATGTAACATGTTGACCATAGGTTGGCGAGCCAACTCGTAGATCTAATACAACATCCATCACTTCACCTTGCACACAGTAAACCATTTTCACATGATCCAAAGGAGATAGTTGAAAATGTAGCCCCCTTATGACGTTTTTGTTAGATATAGAATAGTATTCTTCCGAAAAATGAGTTACCAACCCTAGCTCAACAAAAGTTAATTCATGAAATACTTTTACAAATTTGCCACGATTGTCTATAAATACTTTAGGTTGTATTTCAAAACAACCAGAAACTTTGTTAGTTTTAATTTCAAACATGTATTAATTGACACCCAAAAAGGCTTCAATCTTACTCGCCGCAAACTCAAGCATTTCTACCGTCAAAGCCGGCTGCACACCTATCCAAAAAGTATTGTTCATGACATTATCGGTATGAGTTAACTCACCACTGATACGGAAGTTAGCACCGATCATATAAGGTTGTCGAGTTAGGTTACCAGCAAATAATAAGCGTGAGCCGATTTTATGTTCATCTAAATGCGTGAGTAATTCCAAACGCGTAACAGGGCTATTTTCTTTAACGGTGATAGGAAAGCCGAACCAGGAAGGATCTGAATGTTCGGTGGCTTCTGGCAGTTGCAAAAAGTCCGCACAGCTTTTTAAGCGCTCTTTCAAAAAGGCGAAGTTATCTTTGCGAGCTTGAATAAACTGCGGTGCTTTATCTAACTGGGCTACGCCACAAGCCGCCTGCATATCGGTAATTTTAAGATTGTAGCCTAAGTGGCTGTAAGTATATTTATGGTCATAGCCTTTGGGCAATTCGCCCAATTGCCAGCAAAAGCGTATGCCACAGCTATTGTCTTTACCCGGCGGGCAAAAGCAATCACGACCCCAGTCACGAAAACTCTCGGCAATCTTTGATAATTTTTTGCTATTAGTAAATACAGCACCGCCTTCACCCATGGTGATGTGATGAGCGGGATAAAAACTCAAGGTACCGATATCGCCAAAGGTACCGACCATTTTGCCGCGATAAGTGGTGCCCAAAGCATCACAACAATCTTCAATCAACCATAAGTTGTATTTTTCACACAGCTCTGTGACCACATCTAGGTTAAAAGGATTGCCCAGTGAATGCGCCAACATGATGGCTTTGGTTTTAGGGCTAATGGCGGCTTCAATCTTGCTGGCATCAATGTTGTGCGTTCTGGGATCGACATCCACAAATACAGGCACAGCACCAAATTGAAGTATAGGATTTACGGTGGTTGGAAAACCTGCGGCTACGCCAATCACTTCATCACCGGGCTTGATGGCGCGCGCACCTAGCTTGGGTGAGGTTAAGGTATTAAAAGCTACTAAGTTAGCAGAAGAGCCAGAATTGACCGTGATTAAATGTTTAACACCAATAAAAGCGGCCAGTTTTTTTTCAAATTCGGCATTAAAACGACCAGTGGTAAGCCAGCCATCTAGGGAGGCTTCGACCATGAGTTTAAGTTCTTCGGCACCGAGTACTTTGCCTGAGGGTGGAATAACGGTGGCATCTGGAACAAAACCAGGCGTTTTAAATTTATTCGCTGAAAAGTTTTCTACGCTGAAGGCTGTTACTTTTCGCAAAACTTCATCTAACTTTGTTGTATTGAGGCTGGCTACTTTCCGACAAATTTTGCTTTGTACGGTAATGACTTTATCAACACGAACGACACTTTCATGCTTTAATTTACCTTCTACTAAATCAGTCTCAGCAATAGTCACTGCCGAAGTATCGAAAGCATAGGAATCAAGTTCTGTGGTAATAAACGCAACATTGATATCGTCAAAAGCTCTACGTTGATTAATGGCAATCACTAAACCTGGACGAACTTTACTACCGGTTCGATTGGTATAAGGAAAATCTAAAAGGACAATATCACCGAGTTTTAACATCAAATAGATCCTCCCAGTCAACATTATTATCATCGTCGGTATCAAAAAAATGGGTCAAGCCGATGGTCTTAAAATCCTGCTCAGCAGTCGACGTTGTAGCAAAAAAAGATTGAGCTACACCATTTGCTTGCTCATCTTTATCCAATACAATAACAAACAATTCAGCTTCGCTAACACCGATTAGAGGTGTTAATAGCTGAATATTACCTTCTTTGTAAATTGCCTTTACAGCCTGCATTATAGATTTCCTTTATTCATTTGATACTCTGCAATTTGCGCTAAGGTCACGTCTTTCATATCCGCACCTTGTTGATATTGTTTTTGCCAGTCTATGATTTTATCAAGCGCCATTTCCAAGCGCCATTTTGGTATCCAGTTTAAACGGGCTTTGGCTTTAGAACAATCCAATTTAAGATAGTGCGCTTCATGCGGGTGATTGCCATTATCTACATGCCAACGTGCGCCATCTCCCCAAGTTTGGGTTAAATGCTCAACTATCCATTGTACAGGTTTGGCGTCTTCGTCATTGGGGCCAAAGTTCCAGCCTTCTGCGCAATTTGAATCATCTTCATACAATGTTTGCGCTAGTTTTAAATAACCCGATAAAGGCTCCAACACATGTTGCCAAGGTCTGATAGCATGGGGGTTACGTATATTGACGGCTTCATTATGGGTGATGGCACGCATGATATCGGGTATTAATCTATCTTCCGCCCAATCACCTCCGCCTATTACATTACCGGCTCTGGCAGAGGCAATCGCTACGCCATGCTCTTGATATTTATCAGAATGAAAGTAAGAATTACGATAAGCGGCTGTGACTAACTCTGCACAGCCTTTGCTGTTGCTGTAAGGGTCATGTCCGCCCATAGCTTCATTTTCACGATAGCCCCAAGCCCATTCCCGGTTTTCATAGCATTTATCAGTGGTGACATTGACTACTGCTTTTACGCTGACTGTGTTGCGGATTACTTCAAGTAGGTTAACGGTACCCATAACGTTAGTGGAATAGGTCTCGACCGGATTTTCGTAGGAATAGCGCACCAAGGGTTGTGCGGCCATGTGTATGACGATTTCTGGTTGATATTTTGCAAATACGGTTTGGAGTTTATCTAAATCACGTATATCGGCGATGATGCTGGTCATGCCGGCTTCAACGTCTGCAATGTGAAATAAACTGGGGTTAGTCGGCGCTGCCAAGGCATAGCCGATTACTTCAGCACCCATGGCTTGCAACCAAAGGGATAGCCAGCTACCTTTAAAACCGGTGTGGCCTGTCAGTAATACTTTCTTACTTTGCCAAAACTTTGGATTCACGCCCACACCTTCCAAGGTGCTTTGCCTGCTTGCCATAATTCTTCAAGATGTACCTTGTCGCGCAGCGTGTCCATAGGTTGCCAGAAGCCATTATGGTAGTAAGCCGATAATTGTTCTTCTTTTGCTAAGCGTTCCATGGGTTCTTTTTCCCAAACAGTGTGATCGCATTCGATGAAGTCTATAACCTTGGGTGATAACACAAAAAAACCACCGTTGATCCAACCGCCATCGCCTTGGGGTTTTTCTTGAAAGCCATGAACTTTATTGTTGGATAAGCTTAGTGCGCCAAAACGTCCAGGAGGTTGCATGGCGCTTAAGGTGGCTAGGGTATTTTGTTGTTTATGGAAGTTAATGCTGGCTGTGATATCAACATCACCAACGCCATCACCATAAGTAAAGCAAAAGTCTTCATCGTCTGTTAAATAGTCACGCACCCGTTTTAAACGGCCGCCGGTCATGGTGTCTTCACCGGTATCAACCAAGGTGACTTTCCAAGCTTCTGCGTTTTTTTGGTGTACTTCCATGCTGTTGTTACTCATGTCGAAGGTTATGTCGGACATGTGCAGAAAGTAGTTGGCGAAATATTCTTTTATGACATAGCCTTTGTAACCGCAGCAAATTATAAAATCGTTAATGCCATGGTGTGAGTAAGTTTTTAAGATATGCCACAGTATCGGTTTGCCGCCGATTTCTATCATAGGTTTAGGGCGCGAAGAGGTGTCTTCAGATATTCTTGTTCCTAGACCACCGGCTAATATTACAGCTTTCATTTTTTTCCTTGCATATTTTCAAATCGAAGACTAATTAGACCAATACCAAGCAATCTATTATCAGCCCCAATTCCTAGTTGTTGTGGTGAAGTGGGCTTTGGCGGCAAAAAAACAATAGAAGAAACTTTTTCATCACCCAAGTCAATTGATGTACGATAATCAGACGGCTCTTTTTTTAGTTTGAAATAATATATTTGGGTTCCAATTTTAACAGTTAAATTTTGATCTGTATTGGGTCCAAATGCATTTGCAGTAAATACAAGATCGAAATGATTAGGTAGCGACTCTTGTAAGCCTACCGTGATTGATTCAGCTAAAGTGGCATCCGACCATCGCCCCCACGGTTCTAATCCGGATAGACCCTGAATATATTTAACAAAGTTCGGAAAATCAGTATCAGTAAAATCAATCCCTTCCGTTAATTCTGCCGAAAATGATCTTAAACGTGGTTCAACCATGTAGTTCGAAATTGTAATTTGTTCTGGTAACATGTCAACGTTCCCAGTTATCTTGGCAGTCATAACATTATCGCCAGCAGAAGCGCTTGATAACTTTGAGGAAAATAATCCGGCACCGACATGACTAATAGTCACATCATTAATTTTTAATTTTGGAGCCACCTCGCTAGGAACGAATGAGCCTATAATTACTGCTCTGTCTTGTGAAGGCATGGCGTAAATGGTCAACTCATCAGAAACTAGGGAGTCCGGCTGCTTTGTTTTTTTCAGTACGATGAACTGATTGTCTGAGTGGGACTCCTGACGAAACACCAGAACAAAACAATTTACGCTACCTTGGCATTTGCTATCGGCAAAGTAAACTTTCTTGCCTGTTTTAAATTTGACATAGTTGGACCAATCGTCTGCAAGCACAGCAGCGTAACCACGAGTAGATGATAAAAGTGACGGCGCAAATATAGTCGAGCCATCAGGAACTTCCATGAAGTTAGGCGACTTGATAACCTTGTCCATTAACTGCCATTTGCGATGTGCCAGTTTTTGATCCAAGGCGAAATATTGATTCCTCATCTCTACTGCAAAACTAAGGGCCATTATTGCAACAACCATTATTGAAATAATGGTCAGTCTTAACATGGGATGCCATAAAAGACTCTTGGTGTTGATATAAGCAAGAAGTAAAGCGGAAAAAACCACGGCAGAGATAAATGAATAATAGGTGTATGTATATGAATAGGTACCAGCCCCCACCCAACTTTGGTGTCTTTCAGTAAACCCCAACAACATATTAGGAAGAAAAATGCCAACACATGCTAAGACACAGCCAATGAGGAGTGTTCGCGTTTGAGGCACAATAAAATGTACTTTAGTTATTAGCCTTGTAAAAAGAAACCCTACTACTACCGGCTTGATGAGATGTGCAACATTCAACTCCGATAAAATTGCATGCAAACCCACAGCATTCCTAAATGGCAAGGGATCACCAGGAGCAGTATAAAGATGTAGTGATGCCAGAGGAAAAGCTGTCAGACTATAAGTAGCTACTACCTTGGCGGCAGCCAACAGGTTAAACCTATTTAAGCTGTTACCTTCATAATTTGATGGGTAGATGTGCCGCCAAACCAGATAAATTGTTAAGTAAGCTATCAACGGCACAACGATTGCAAAAATATAATTTCTGCCTGCTTTAAGTCGTATTAATATAGGCTCGTTAGTTGCTGCGCGCGATAAGAGTACTGCAATATAGAATGGAAAAAAAAGAACAAATAATTCAGTTCCTAGCGCAAAGAAATATAATCCACCCGAAAATCCTGCAAGTACTAAATTCTTCCGATCAATCGCTGTAGCGAACAGGCCTAGCGATACCAAAAAAAGTGTAGCATAAGCATTGAAAACAAAAGCGTACGAAGTGAGCGCATTGTGTTCCCAGCCATTTTGTATAATACTCAGAAAAAAACCGAGTGATGCCAGTGCAATCCACTTCGATCTGAATGACTGGAAAATCGCATAATAAAGCGCGCTGAGTAATAGAAAAAAAGATCCAAATTTAATGGTCAGGTACCAAATCCTATTATCAGTAACAAATGGCAAAGCAGAAAATGGGATGCCCCAGAAAAACATAAACCTACCTTGTTCCACGCTTTGGCTATGGATTATTTCCCAAGTAATACCATTCCAACAGATGATCCCCATATAGGCATCATCGTGGGTAGTAAATCCACCAAAAAACATTGGATAAAACGTTATGATTGCCAGTATAAACAGCAAAAAAAGGTTTGTTGCGCCTACTTCATTAAAATGATCTGTTAGCACCGATCTAAGCGTGCTGAAAAATATTCTAGTACGTATCATTTTCATTTGTTAATTATAAGCTCTCATCAATTTGTCTACGCTAAATATTCACTATCTGCGTACTGGAGTTATTTTGAAATCTGTGAATTAGACTTATTTGGATTGGTTTATTTGTCTGTTTACACTCGCAAAATTTTGGATAATAGCTGTTTCGCACTTTGTTGCCACGTCAGGCTAGGCATATTATCTGAACGTGGAGCTTTACCCTCAGCATGAAGTGTAAGCCAATCTTTAATGCACAGCGCAAGTGATTCAGGATCAAGGCCATTGAAATAATAAGCATGTACACCGGCAACCTCCCGAAATACTGGTATGTCCCGTGCAATAATTGGTTTCTTATGTTGTGCAGCTTCAATGAGCGGTAAACCAAAGCCCTCTCCTTCACTTGCTGCAATCAGGCTGGTACTTACTGCGTATATCTTTTCCAGATATTCGTCACTGATTCCTTCAAGCCAAAACAAGCGTTTGCCTTGTTCTGGGTGATGACGCATGCGATCTGCCAATGATTCCATCTTCCAACCTTGGTTACCGACGACGACCAAATTTGCCTCAACACCTTGCTCCCATAGTTTTTCGAATGCGACTAACGTTTGTTTGTGTCCCTTACGAGGTTCAACCGTGCCCACCATTAAAAAACTTGGGTGCAAGCATAATAAATTTAAGATAGATTCCGCATCATCCGGTAAACCACTCGATGGATCTGATGCATTTATATCAGCCCCTAAATGAAAATACTTGACTGAAAAATGATCTGACAACTCTACATTAAATGTGTGTGTCCATTCTGAAAATTCATCCGCAACTGATTTTGATATACCGATGACACCATCGCTCTGTGCTACACATCTCAACCATTGTTCATGGCCTTGAGAGGCTTCAACACTAAAAAATTGAGGAGCAAGCACGGGTAGCAGATCATAAACAACAAAATAAACAAGCACACCAGAACTCATAAATTTTTGATACAAGCCTTCCCGAAAAGCTGCAACAACAAAACCGCCTGCCAAATCCAACCCCAGAAGCACATCTCCACAACTAGGAGAAATTGGAGAATCTTTGCTCTCAGGAGAATAAGAAGGAACAGGATAATAATCCCATACCCCAGATGAGTCAGACAAGTAAACCGGGAAAATGATGTAATCTTCTGGCGGATTTGTAATAAACTCAGACAATACCGCTCTGACTACTCTTTGAATGCCTGTCTTAAAGTCGTTACGATAAACAACCGAAATATCTATATATAATCTTCTTTTTGGCTTCAAAATCAATAGCTCAGCTGCCTGGTAGCCTATATTTTCATAGGCGGCATCTCCCAGCAACATCCCAAGTTGAAACGCACTTTCTTTCCAACTTAACCACGGCATTGTTTCTGATTTTGGACAATCGTCCTCTTGGTGCATTCTCATCCATCGAATTACATCAGTTGCCAAACTTTCAGGAGTATCACCTAAAAAATAAAAAGCATGCTCTCCTGCAACCTCACGGAATATAGGAATATCACGCGCTATAATTGGGATTTTATACTGTGCAGCTTCTATCAGGGGCAAACCGAAACCTTCACCTTCAGAGGCAGCTATCAAACAAGTACTCACACCATATATCTTTTCCAGATACTGATCACTGATTGCTTCCAACCAAAACAAATGCTTTCCAAGCTCTGGATGTGTTCGCAACCTTTGAATAATTTCTGGGATCACTCGACGTTGGTTATCAGGTAAACCTTGCCATCCCTCCTTACCAACGATAACCAAGTTGATGTCAACACCATCATGCCATAGCTTTGTAAATGCCTCCAGTACTTGCAAGTAACCCTTACGCGGTTCAATTGTGCCAACCATCATGAAACTGGGCTGCGCCGCTAATTTTTCCAGCACTTTCTTTGCATCAGATGGAATGCCAAGTGACGGAGCAGAATTTGCTATATCGGCACCAAGATGAATCCATTTAATACTAAAACTACGCTTACGTTCCTGGCCTTGACTAGCTAACCAGGTAACTAAATCCTTAGCTACTGTGCGCGATATACAAAAAACACCATCAAATAGACTAATTGTCTTTAACCATTTAATAAAACTCGAATCACTGCCGGGCGGAAACATTTCTGGCATTAATATAGGAAGAAGATCAAAGACCATAAAGAAAACGGAAACCCCTGAATCCCTAAGCTGATCAAACAATCCTGATCTATGAGCCTCTACAAGCATTTCACCCGAGAAATCCAAGCCTAGAATCATATCGCCCGCTATCGGTTCCGCGATTTCATCTAATAATGCATCTTTTGGGCAACCCAGTAACTCTAAAATATATTGACGCGCATATCGATAATGCCACTGCCCCTCTTCATTACACAAATAGACGGGTTCAACTCGGAAGCCGGGTGGTGGAGACTCAATCAGCGCCACTATTAAGGCTCGAGCGACGCGTTCGATACCCGTCTTAAGGTCGTTGAGGCAGGTCGCGCTAATATCAAGCATTAGTGTCCGTGTAGTATATTTAGCTGGGATAGACCTAGCTATCGATTGCGCCAAGGAAACATATTCAGCTGATGAAAATTTATGATTATCTAAATTTGCAAGCTTTTTAAGTAAAGCAGCTGTATCGCTTTGTGCTGTCGCGCTGAATCTTTCTATAGACTCTGCGTATTGATAGGCGCAGTGCTGTGGATTATTTTCAATTAATATATTTTCACGCGCTCTTTGGCCAAGCTTCTTTCGACGTGAACTATCTGTCCACAATTGTTCAAGCGCATCAACAAGCTCAATATCTTGAAATACATCAGGCATTTTCCAAACACAATCATCAGGAAGGTCTGCCATGCTACCATTGGCGTTAACAATAGTGGGGATAGCATAATTCATACAGTCCAGGACTGCTGCTGATGTTTCGCCCCGAGAAAGCGTGCGCAACTGTACGGCAACATCCGCAACTGCCAAATAATGCCGAAAAATGCTTGAATCAGCCCAACCAGTAATTCGGATCCGTTTTTGGACTCCGCTTTTATGGATTTTATCTAACAAATGCTGACCATACTCCCCAGCTTCATTTTCGCCAACAAAAACCAAAACACAATTTTTATCTTTTACAAGATCAGAAGCTAACCAACAATCCAACAACCGTTGATTCAGCTTGCTTAGCCCGAGCATACCAAAACTACAAACAACAAAATCTTCATCATTGAGCTTAAGCATTTTTCGGGATTGCTTACGATCAAAATTATCAACAGGAACTCGTAAAAGCTGAATGACGTCCCAATCCTTACTGACTTTTTCTTCATACCAATGTCTAGCAAGTCGACGCGAAGCTTCTGCATGAATTATTACGCCTTGTGCATATTGTAAAATAGACAAATTACAAGGATATTCCCAAACCACATCGCCTAAATCTTTAACATGAAATCGCTGTTGCACTGCCGCATAACCATGTGCATGATAAAGTTCAGTAGACCAACTACCTGGATCTAGGCCATTTACCTCCCTATCTGCAATCATCCCGGAAAGAAAGAAATCATGCAACACCACTATACCTGGAATCTCTTCCAGCAAACTGCACATGTGCTGGTGAAAATACGAGTTGCCGAAATGATAAAGTACACGATCAAATACATAGGCATTTGCTCGAAACCAATCCACTGAACGAATAGCGCAGTTAGCAAGTATCCACTGATCGCTTATCTGCTCTTGAACAACGATAACATCAATATCATAATAACGCGCAAGCTCTGGAAGTAATTCAGCACTGTAATCGGCAATACCCGTGCGTTCTGGCGGAAGAGGCGACACGTAAGCCAACCTTGGCCGCTTGTGTTGCACCGGATTTACCGTAACCGTGACTGGATTATTATTCTCAATAAGCGCCTCGAATTGCTTGAGTAATTGATGGGCTTCAGCATCAAATTCCTTCTCTGTTGCAAAAGCCGCAATACCAAATTTTGATTCGAGCATGTCATCTGCGCAAACATTAAGATGTCGCGCTCCCTCTGCTGCGCTCAATGGCGATATCAGATGATAAAACTGTGCCCGCTTCAAGTATTCTTTTTTCCGTAAATGGAAGCGGATAGTATGAGGGGCGTCGTGATTTGGATTCATTAGAGAATCGTGCAGCGCAACCACAGTCAATAAATGTGAGGCAAATACCCCTATACTCATGACCGTATCATTGTCATAACCGTCATCCATACTTGATATATAAACAATGTCTGGCTGTAAGCTGGCGAGGAATCCTTCCCGAACTCGCTCAGCTACGTCATGTCGCCAGCTATTATCGGTTTCGCAAGCTCGCAAAGGGCCCTGCGCATACCAGACTCGTATATTTTCTTGAGGTAGCAGATCGTCAAAAGCAGCACGAATGACTTGAATTGTTTCTGGAAATAACCCGTTAAGGGCAAGAAACACTTCATGTGTACCACGGTTGCGGACAATTGCCTGAGCCAGTGAAAACGTGTAACGGCCAAAGCCGCATTGCTGGTTGTCAGCCTGCGAACCTTGCATGTCAATTACAATACGCATTAACTGTTCTCCTTAATATTGCTATCCATTGCTTCTTTAAGATCCAGATAAATACGACGAGCCCGTGGTGATAGACTTGTTAAATCTGTAGTATTATCTGCCGAAACTATCCTTGATAGTGCTTGCGCTTTATTTTTTTGAGTATTTTGGTTTTTATTTATGGTGATTGATGATGCCAGTACACCAATATTAATACCCCGCGCCCTTGCAAAGAGTAGTGCGTGTGCGTACAACTTGGGATGTTTTGTTAGACTAGCACGTATACCTGATTTGATTGTTGGGTGTTTGATAGCATAGCGGATAAAAGCTGTTAACATTGATTTAAAAGGCCATTTACATCCCCACCAGATTGTTTTGGGCATATAAAGCAGTGCGTTAAAGAGTTTAGTGACACCTAAAGACAATAATCGCATTGGTTTAGTAATTCGCCATGAACTACTGGCATAGAGGCTTTTTCGTTCTTGCACAAGCTCATTAACTTTGGCATTAGCCGCATCCAACTCCTGTTGCAACCATTGACTATGGGCTTCTAACAACCCAGTACTTTTACTGAGTTGTTCAATTCGTAATTTGGCAGCATCCCATTCGCGCTTTAACCACTGGGTATGACTTAAGGTTTGTTGATCATAGCGTTCAGCCAAGACGTCTAAGCGAAGACCGTAAACCTGTTCAAAAGGCGCATTAAATAACGCAGCCATCGCTGGACTGGTGTTTTTTTGAGCCACAATCGCATAGTCGGGGCTTGCTCCGCCCAAGACATTAACTAAAGAGGTTTGCTGTGCAGTCGTTAGCTCAGAGGAGTCTTGTAGATAGAGGGTTTTTACACGATTAAAGCCTGAATACTCTACGACAAAGCTTAATAACTGTGCAGGCAAGGGTCTTTGATGAGTAGGATCCAAATAAAAGCTCGAGGTACCCACCATTAAATTTTCAGAGTTCGGTGTTTCTAAGATCAATAAGCCACCTGGCTTAAGGACTCGATAGGCTTCAGTGGTTAATTCGCGTAGCGTTTCAAAAGCAATGTGCTCAACCACATGAAAAGCTGAAACCACACTGAGACTATCTGCTTCCAGCCCTCGAAGATAATCAAGAGCATCGCCTAGCTGTACATCCAAATTAAGTTCATGGCAAGCCGATAACATACCTTCATCAAGATCAACGCCTTTAGCTTTAAATCCGTTGTTTTGTAAAAGTTCTAGCCATTCTCCCCGCCCGCATCCTAAATCTAAAGCAATTGGAGCGGCATATATCGTTTTTAAGGGCTCAACAAAAGGCAAATAGACTTGTAATCTTGATGTTATATCAGCTCTAGTGCCACGAAAACGTTCCTCAAAGTCTCGATAAAAATCTGTTTTTTTAGGCTGTGTTTGCTTGACTTTTGTAATCTTCTTATTCGATTTCATTAAGTTGTCACACTTTAGCAATCATAAATTGTGCATCCAGCCAGTTACTACCCATAAAAAAATCACGATCCACATTAATTACATCAAATACGAGGAGATTATCAACCCATTCATAATTATCAATTAAGTGAGTGTCAGTACTAGACAAGGCACAGGTTATAGAGTAAGAACCCGGACCCAATGTGCAAGTAAAAGGCAGCTTAAAAATAAGATTATCACCTGATTTTACATGTTCTTGTATTTGACGCGTATGCCAAGTATTGGTGCCCCACACGACATGGCCTTGTTTGTCGCGAATCATATATCCCAACACCAACTGTGGTATGTCAGCGTGTATTGTCGCTTCAAGTCTTAACTCTACCGCTTGCCCTACTTGCGCAACAGCCAGTTCCTGATCTGATTGAGCATCGACTAAAAGCAGCGATTTAATAACCGCTTCGCCAGTACCACTTTTAGTCTGTAACCAGCCATCTTTACCTCGACGTTGCTCAGTGGTCATCTTGGCGTTTTCTTTGTCGGCTATTAAGGCGTTGTAATAGTCCACAACTTCATCAGGTAAGCCGTCTTTAAGCACCAAGCCTTGATCTAGCAAAATAACACGGTCACATAAGCTACGAATATCAGCCATGCTATGCGTTACAAATAAGATTGATACGCCTTCATCCCTAAATTGACGTATGCGATCAAAACTTTTATGTTGAAAGTAACTATCACCCACTGAGAGTGCTTCATCAACAATAAGCAGGTCTGGTTTAAAGGCTGTGGCCACACTAAAGGCCACCCGCATTTGCATACCGCTGGAATAAGTCCGTGTAGGTTGATCAAAATAGTCACCCACTTCTGCAAAGGCTTCAATCTCCGGCATGGTGCGCTCAATATCAGCCTGGCTATAACCCATAAGTCCTGCAGAATGAACAGCATTTTGCCGACCAGTCAGGTCAGGATTAAAACCCATACCCAATTCTAAAATAGCTGCCACGCGTCCGTGTAATTGCACCTCACCTAGCGTGGGGTAAGTAGTGCCAGTAATTAGTTTAAGCAGGGTACTTTTGCCCGCACCATTTTGGCCAACAATGCCGACGGCCTCACCAGGATTGATAGAAAAGCTTACGTTTTTAAGCACCCAATGTTCTTCACGCGGCTTAATAAAAGGCAAAAACCACGAAGCCACACGCCGTGATTCGCTGCCCCATTGGCGATAAGATTTGCCTAAATTTTGTACGTACAGTTGGCAGCTCATAGTTGATCCACCATTTCTGGGCTGGCTTTGCGAAACAGCAGTAAAGAAAAAGCCAGTAATGTTATCGCAGCAAGGGCAACAATTCCCATGCCAGTCCATTCTGGCTCCTTGTTATACAACAGTATATTTTGATAACCGTTAATAATTGGAATCATAGGGTTAAAGGCTAACCATTGTCGATATTGTTCTGGAATTATATTGCCCATATAAACAATTGGGGTAAACCAATATAAAAACTGCATTAATACCGGCACAATTTGGCCGATGTCGCGCATAAAAACATTAAGTACGCCTAAACCCAAGCCTATTCCCAATGCCAAGGCGATATTAATAACCATGAGTACCGGCAACCAGATCAGCGCCATACTGGGCAGATGCCCCAGCACACCAAAAATCGCCAAAATGGCCACAAACAGCAACACATTGTTTACCAAGGCACTGCCTGTGACAATGATTGGTAAGGCAATTCTTGGGAAGACCAATTTTTTAAGAATGTTGCCACTATCAATAAACAAAGTCAGGCAGCGGTTAACGATTTCGGCAAACAGTGACCAACCCAAAGTACCTGCCATCAGATAAATAGCATAAGCGTATTGATTAGTAATACCGGGCAATTTAGCGGCAAGCACCGATGAAAGCACAAAAGCAAAAATGAGCACCTGTGATAATGGATTTAAAATCATCCACAAACCGCCCAAACTGCTACGCACAAACTTGCTGTATAACTCGGTTTTAATGGATGAGATTATAAAAAATCGATAACGCCATGCGGCGATTAGCATGCCTTTCATTACAACAGTCCTTTTTGATCATTCTTTTCATCGCTCTGTGCATCACAAAGTATCTTAATCACATCGCCCATATGCTTTTTAGCCTGCCAGCCTAGTAATCGTTGGGCTTTATCGGGAATACCTTGGCTCCACGCATTTTCATTAGGTCGCATCAATTGATCGTCATGTACCACGTATTGAGTCCAATCTAAACCATAACAAGCAAAAGCTTGAGCCACAAAGTCCTTAAGTGAGTGTGTTTGGCCTGTGGCAATGACAAAATCATCGGCAAGCTCTGCTTGAAGCATCAGCCACATAGCCTCTACATATTCAGGTGCCCAGCCCCAATCACGAGAAATGCTTAAATCACCTAGAGTTAATATTTCTGTAGAGCCTTTGGAGATTCGGTAAGCGGCGCGCACTACTTTTTGCGTGACAAAACGCTCGGGACGTAATTCGGACTCATGGTTAAATAAAATACCGTTGACTGCAAACATCTTATGCGCTTCACGATAATTTCTAACCATCCAGTGCGCGGCGGCTTTTGCTACGGCATAAGGGCTTACTGGATTAAAAGGCGTATGCTCATCGGCGGGTGCACCATGAGTGTCGCCAAAACATTCACTAGAACTGGCATGATAAAACTTGGCAGGCAATTTTAAAAATCTAAGCGCTTCAAGAATATTAAGCGTACCAATGGTAATGCTCTCGATAGTTTCTGAAGGTTGTTCAAATGAGAGGCCTACTGAGGTTTGTCCGGCCAAATGATAAATCTCATCGGGCTTAACTTTTGCTATCACCATGAGCGTGCTTTTAAAATCATGCAGTGCCATCGATAACACCTTAACCTGATCGAGAACACCTAGTCGTGTCAACGAGCTAAAACTTGATGCACCCGCATCGCGTGAAGTACCAAAAACAACATAGCCCTTAGTAAGCAATAGTTGCGCAAGATAAGCACCATCTTGGCCACCTATCCCGGTAATGAGTGCAGTTTTTATGATTAGCATCTATTTATCCATTAATTATTTTGGAAGTCAGTTGTTCGTAGGTTACTGCAAACGCATTTATATAATAATTTAATGCAGAGATATATCCTATGATTGAGATAAATGAAGTGAATAACCACTTCTCCTTTTCAGGTAAAAAAGTTTGGATCACCGGTCACCGTGGTATGCTTGGTGCGGCCTTG
>CAMDNJ010000015.1 GCA_945902915.1 Crenothrix polyspora
TGGCAATATGAACTGCATACCCCCTGCCCCAGGCTTTCTGGAAACCTTACGCCTAGTCTGTGATCGTTATCAAAGTGTGTTAATTTTTGATGAAGTTATGACCGGCTTTAGAGTGGCGAAAAATGGTGCGCAAGGCCTTTATAACATTAAGCCCGATTTAACCACGCTGGGTAAAATCTTAGGGGGCGGTATGCCTGTGGGTGCCTTTGGTGGGCAGCGTAAAATCATGGAATACCTTGCGCCTTTAGGTCCTGTTTATCAAGCCGGAACCTTATCAGGTAATCCGATTGCTATGGCTGCTGGCTTGAAAACCTTGGAACTTATTTCTCAAGCGGACTTTTATGAATCAGTCAGTGCAAAAACCGAAAAATTGACCACTGGCTTAACCGCACTCGCCCATCAAGCTGGCATTCCGTTCACTACCAATAGTGTCGGCGCCATGTTTGGTTTATTTTTCAGTACAGATACGCAAGTCGATAGTTTCGCTAAAGTGATGCAATGCGATCAAGAGCGCTTCAAAGCTTTTTTTCATGCCATGCTTGAAAATGGTATCTATTTAGCACCCTCCGCCTTTGAGGCCGGTTTTGTTTCCGCCGCGCATAGCGAAGCTGACTTGGATGAAACGCTAGCGACAGCGGCGGCCATATTTAAGCGTTTATAATAAATATGGATTTCATCAATACCTTACCACCCTTAGCTTTGGTTTTTATCGGTTGTTTGCTAGGCGCATTATTAATGCGCCTAGCAAACGGTAAAGACAAAGCGACTATTAGCAAACTAGCCACCGATCTTGCAGTGTTGTCAGAGAGATTAACGCAGTTTCAGAACAAAGAAACTGAATTTAAACAATTGCAACAACATTATCTGGAGGCCAAAAGCCAAATAGCCGAAATAGAGTCACGTACCGCTGAACAGTTAAAACATGCTGAAGAAAAATTAAACTTATTGAAAGACGCAGAACTTAGACTAATTAATCAATTTGAACAGCTGGCCAGTAAGATCTTCGATGAACGCAATAAGCAATTTACCGAACACAACAAAACCAGCTTAGACCATATCGTTAAGCCCTTGCGCGAACAGCTAGGTGAATTTAAGCAGCGCATAGAAACGGTTTATGACAATGAAAACAAAGACCGTATTTCATTGCGCGAAGAAATTGTCTCGTTAAGACGCGATACCGCGCAAATGAATCAAGATGCGCTTAATCTGACCCGCGCCTTAAAAGGTGATAAAAAAACCCAAGGCAACTGGGGAGAAATGATCTTAGAAACTGTCTTGGAAAAATCAGGCTTACGTAAAGGCATAGAATACGAAACCCAAGGTGCATTTCGCGATGAAAGCAATAAACTCTTTAAGCCAGATGTCATCGTGCGCTTACCTGAAGATAAAGATATTATTATCGACTCTAAAGTCTCCTTAGTTGCCTATGAGCGTTATTGCTCTAGTGACGATGATGAGGAACGCATCGCCGCCTTAAAACTCCATACCGAAGCCGTGCGTACTCACATTAAGAGCCTGAGTGAGAAAGATTACTCGGGGCTTAAAGGTTTACGTTCACTGGATTTTGTCTTGTTATTCATGCCCATAGAAGCCGCTTTTATTGCGGCCTTCCAAGCTGATGAACGCTTATTTTCTGATGCTTTTGAACATAAAATCATCGTGGTGACACCTACCACCTTATTAGCAACCTTACGGACCATTGAAAACATTTGGCGTTATGAACGCCAAAACGAAAATGCTCGCGCCATTGCCGATAAAGCTGGGATTGTTTATGACAAAATTCGTGGCTTTGTAGAAGACTTAGAAAAATTAGGTAAGCAATTAAGTACGGTCCATGCGACCTATGACGGTGTGATGAATAAGTTAACCTTAGGCAATGGTAACTTAATTCGCCAAGCTTCCAGCTTTGTAGATTTAGGTGTCAAAGTTAAGAAAACGCTACCCAAAAGTATCACCGAGCAAGCCGGCCTTGCTATTGATGAAATCGATCCGCTCTCTTCAGACTAAGAGTTGCCGGTATCTGCAAGAAAAAAAAGGCGCTTAATCTAACTTAAGCGCCTTTTGAGGGGTGACGACGGAGAGAACCATCACAATAATAGATAGCAGTTGTTATGCCAATAGTTAAAAAGCCTTTATTTACTGAGCAAAGATGGCGTATTGAGCTCATGGCAATGCTCAAATACGCTCTATTAGTGAGCAAAATAACCTATGTACGCACCGTTATCGTGCAAATCAGCTAACTCGCTTGCTTAGACACACCACCCGCCAGTTCTTTGACTAATTTAGGTACTAAATAACCTGGCAATAAGGCTTGAACCTGTGCAATAAGTGCTATGGCAGCCAATTCTGACACCTCAAAATGTCCTGTGCCGGTAGCTTTATCTAACAGATGTAAATAATAGGGAATCACGCCATGGCTAAACAGTTTTTCACTCAAAGCACATAAGACGGCAGCATTATCATTAACGCCTTGTAATAATACCGATTGATTAAAGACCGTGATGCCGTTGGCTCTAAGGCTCAAAAAGGCAGAAATGACCTCAGCACTAATTTCATTAGCATGATTACAATGCACGACTAATACCATGGTTTTAGTGCTTAGTTTTAAGGTATTAATAAAGTCTGTGCTGATACGTGCCGGCAAGACTATTGGTAAGCGACTATGAATACGGATACGTTTTATATGCTCGATAGCATTGAGTTGCTGTAATAATTTGCCTAAGCGCTCATCGCTGAGTAGCAGAGGATCACCACCACTTAAGATGACCTCGGTAATATCAGTATGTTCTTGAATATAGGCGATAGCCTCACTTTCTGCTTGTTTACTGAGTTGCAAGTCGGCATAGGGAAAATTACGGCGAAAACAATAGCGGCAATTAATGGCGCAGCTACCGGTATTGATCAGTAAAACGCGGCCATGATATTTATGTAAAACACCGGTCAATGGAGCTGAGGCTAAATCGCCTACAGGATCATTATTAAAGCCAGGATATGTGACTAACTCCTCATTAATCGGCAAGACTTGCCGTAATAAGGGGTCATTTGGATTGCCTTTTTCCATGCAGTCAGCAAAGCCTACAGGAACCCGTAACGGAAAATTTTTGGTTGCTGCCACAGAAACCGGTAAGTCTTTATACGATAGGCTCAGATAAAGGCATAAGTCCTCAATATTACTAAAAGCACCGGCCAATTGTTGTTGCCAATTTTTAGCAATGGTTGGGTTTTCATTAGGTAGTTCTGACATGAGTTGTTTATTTTAAAGTGTCTATCGATAGTAGCCTCTATTATAATGCTCAAGTTTTGTATTGTTTGTAATCTTGAGGGTAAAAATGGCTAGTTACAGTACCAATGAATTTAAAGCCGGGTTAAAAGTCATGCTAGATGCTGACCCCTGTGCCATTATCGAAAATGAATTTGTTAAGCCAGGTAAGGGCCAAGCCTTTAATCGGGTAAAAATACGCAACCTTAAAACAGGTCGAGTGATTGAACGCACCTTTAAATCAGGTGACTCTCTTGAGGCTGCTGATGTCGTTGATGTTGCCATGCAATATCTGTATAACGACGGTGATTTTAGACATTTTATGGTGCCCGATTCCTTTGAGCAATATCAATGCAATGAAAAAGCCGTCAGTGATGCCAGCAAATGGCTTAAAGACCAAGACATGTGCACCGTCACCTTATGGAATGATTCGCCTTTATTGGTCACTCCGGGTAACTTTGTTGAATTAGCCATCGTTGAAACCGATCCAGGCGTTCGCGGCGACACCTCTGGCGGCGGCGGAAAACCTGCAGTCTTAGAAACAGGCGCCGTTGTTAGAGTTCCGTTATTTGTACAACTTGGCGAAGTGATTAAAGTAGATACCCGCACTGGCGAATATATTTCACGCGTTAAAGAATAGTGCAAGCTGACTGGCAACCCAGTTGTTCTATAGAGCTACTGCATTTAAGAGCCCAAATTCTAGCAGAAATAAGACGCTTTTTTTTAGCTCGAGCAGTGCTTGAAGTTGAAACACCGATACTCAGCTATAGCAGTGGAACAGACCCACAATTAGATTTTTTTAGCGCTGATTATCACGCTCATCCTCTGCAACAAACGCTATATTTGCAAACCTCACCAGAGTTTGCCATGAAGCGTTTGCTAGCTGCCGGTAGTGGTTCTATTTATCAAATCTGCAAAGCCTTTCGGAATGGCGAATCTGGACGCACTCATAATCCTGAGTTTTCTATACTGGAATGGTACAGAGTTGACTTTACCTTAAGGCAATTAATGGATGAAATCGCTGAGTTGATAGCGGCATTGTTTAAAGATCGCTATCAACTCAAGGCTACGCAACGAATCAGTTATCAATCGCTATTTTATAAGAACACTGGACTAGATCCGTTACAGTTTAATTATGATGCTTACTGTGCTTACGCTCTAAAGTCGGGGTCGCCTGAAGCCATAGAACTATGCAAGACTGATCATAATGCTTGGTTGGATTTTATTTTCAGCCATTTTATTCAGCCATATTTAGGTGAAAATGCTTTATGCATGGTTTATGGTTACCCTGCTTGCCAGTCTTCTTTAGCACGTATTAATAAAGATAATCCGCTGATAACCGATCGTGTTGAACTTTTTATTAACGGCATTGAATTAGGTAATGGCTATTATGAATTGACGGATGCACAAGAGCAAAATCAACGCTTTGACGAAGAAATACGCCTTAGAAAACAAAATAACAAAGCTACTCTCGTTAAAAATAAACAGCTTATTGCCGCACTACAATCAGGACTACCTGAATGCTCAGGTATTGCCATAGGCTTAGATAGACTATTGATGGTTTTAACTAAAAGTAATAGCATCGACGATGTAATTCCTTTTCCTATACTACGTTCTTAAGTTAATTCAACTTTTGTTGTGTTATAATTTTTTTGTTTTTATCTTTTAATTCTTGCTGTTTTACTTTTAGCCGCCTACATGAATCAAAAATTTGTTACTTGTTTATTATTGCTAGGCCTACTTGCTGCAAATGCAGCTAAAGCTGATGAAGAATTCGTTGTAAAGGATATTAAAGTTAAAGGCCTACAACGCATCTCTTTGGGGACCGTTTTTAACTATCTTCCTGTCAATGTCGGCACAAAATTCTCTTTAGACAACGTTGCCCCTTCGGTTAAGGCCTTATTTAAAACCGGCTTTTTCAAAGACGTCTCCATAGAAAGAGAAGGCTCTACCTTAATCATTAATGTTGTAGAGCGCCCTTCCATTGCTAAAATTGTCTTTGAAGGCAATAAAGATCTTAGTAAAGACGACTTAACTAAAGCCTTATCTAAAATTGGTTTAGCCGAAGGCAAAACCTTTGATCGACAAATTTTGGATAAGGTTGAACAAGAATTATCTAGGCAATATCTTAGCCATGGTAAATATAGCTTAAGAATAACAACGGAAGTTACCAATCTATCGCGAAACCGCGTTAATATTGATATTAAAATTTCTGAAGGTAGAGTCACTAAAATAAAGCAGATTAATATCGTCGGCAATACGGCCTTTGACGATAAAAAGCTGATGAAAAACTTTGAGCTAAGTACCTCTAACTTAATATCGTTTTATACTAAAGATGACCAGTATTCTAAGCAGAAGCTACAAGGCGATTTAGAATCGCTAAGATCTTATTATTTAGATCGCGGTTATATCAACTTTTCAATTGAATCGACACAGGTGGCTATCACCCCTGACAAAAAAGACATTTATGTCACTATTAACGTTAAAGAAGGCGATATTTACAAACTGTCTAAGGTAAAACTTGCAGGTAACTTAGTCGTGCCGTCGGAACAACTCATTAAATTAGTCAGCGTCGGCCCCCAAGAAATTTTCTCCAGAAAAAATGCCACGGAAACCTCAAAAGCCATACAAGATCGTTTAGGCGATGAAGGCTATGCCTTTGCCAACGTGAACATGGTTCCTGAAATCAACGAAGCTCATAAAACTGTCGAGATGACTTTCTTTGTCGATCCGGGCAAACGAGTTTATGTGCATCGTATTAATTTTCGCGGCAACTCTAAAACTCGCGATGAAGTATTGCGCCGAGAAATGCGTCAAATGGAAGCGAGCTGGGCTTCAAGCTCTAAAATTGAGCACTCTAAGACTCGACTCGAACGCTTAGGTTACTTTCAAACTGTTAACGTTGAAACCCCGCCTGTTATCGGCACGCCTGACCAAATTGATGTGAATTATAAAGTCGAAGAAAAATCCTCGGGTAATTTGTCGGCTGGTGTCGGTTATTCACAGGTACAAGGTATCGTGTTGAATGCTAACATTGCTCAAGATAATATCTTCGGTTCTGGTAAGCGCGTCAATATTGCCTTTAATAATAGTACCTTTATGAGTAGCTATCAGTTTGGCTTTAATAATCCTTACTTTACAACCGATGGCGTCAGCCAAGGTTATAACCTTGGTTACACGACAAGAAACTCCGGCGCTATCAATGTTGCCAATTATAATTCTAGCATTGCTAATGCCAGCACTAGTTTTGGTTTACCGATTAATGAAACGGATTACTTGCTGTTTACCACGGAAGTGAAACATACTGGATTGGCGGCAACTACCTATTCATCCTCTCAAATCACTAATTTTATCAATGGCGTAGGTAGTGATTTTATGACCTACAGCCAAGGTGTTAACTGGACCCATAATACCCTTAATAAAGCCATATTCCCTACTCAAGGTATACAACATCGCATCTCGGGTGTCGGCATGATTCCGGGCAGTGATATTACTTATTACAAGATTGGTTACCGCCAGCAACGTTATTATCCACTTGCTAGAGATTTTGTTTTTAAATTAAATGGTGAAATAGGCTATGGTGGGGGCTACATGGGCACTAATGGTTTACCGTTCTTTGATAACTATTTTGGCGGCGGTAATGGCTCAGTACGCGGCTATAGAAATAACTCATTAGGACCTAGAGATTCTAATGGCTTTCCTATCGGTGGTGACACCAAACTCATTGGTAATGCGGAAGTATTTTTTCCGGTACCGTTCTTATCAGAAACTAAGTCGGTTCGTATGGGCACTTTTTTTGATGCAGGACAGATTAGCGATGGTATTTCAGCAAATAACCTAAAATATTCTGCCGGTGTTTCTGGCGAATGGCTGTCGCCCTTTGGTGCTTTATCAGTGAGCGCTGCCTACCCACTTAATCCAGGCCATTATACCGTTGGAAGCGATCCCACCCCCTTAAAAGATCAAACGCAGCTTTTTCAATTTAATTTTGGCCAAAATTTCTAAGCAGTAGTTTGGTTTAAAAGAATTAAAATTTTATAATTTAACGACATACCCTAAGCTTTTTATTATTATTATTTTTTTATTTAACTGTAATCGGAGATCCATCTAACCATGAAAACAAAAACTGCTCTATTTCTAGGCTTAATGTGTGCAACTAATGTAAGTTTTGCGGACTTAAAAGTGGGCGTTATCAATATGAATTTGGTATTGGAACAAGCGCCTCAAATGGAAAAAGCTAAAAAACGTTTTGATCAAAAGTTTGGTCCTAGAGGTAAAATACTGGAATCTCAACAAAAAGAACTACAAACGCTAGAAGAAAAGCTAAACAAAGATGCTTCTGTGATGAGCGAAGCTGAAAAACAAAAAGCCGGCAAAGACTTTCAAAACAAAGTTAGAGATTTTAAGAAAACTGAACAAGAATTTAAAGAAGACATCAATGCTAACCGTAATGAAGAACTAGGTAAATTACAACGTAAAATCGGTGAAGTGGCTAGCAGTATAGCTAAAGAAGAAGAATACGACTTGCTTCTTTTATCTGATGTTGTTGTTTATAAAAAAGAACAATTTGATATCACCACTCAAGTTGTAAAAAAACTATCTACTATCCCTGAATAACAGTACTCGTTCCCTTTAGATCTATAACATAACCGATAAGAAGCACTCTATTCATGTCTATAACCTTAGATATTTTACAAATACAAGCATTCTTGCCTCATCGATATCCCTTTCTATTGATTGACAAGGTGATAGAGTGCGAACCTGGAGTAAGGTTGTTAGGAGTGAAAAATGTCACTTATAACGAACCTTTTTTCCAGGGGCATTTTCCACAAAAGCCTATTATGCCGGGCGTACTGATATTAGAAGCCTTAGCTCAATCAACGGGGCTTCTTGCTTCTGAAACAGCTGGCGATGAATTAATGGGCATGATCTATTACTTAGTCGGTATAGATAAGGCCAAATTTAAACGCCCCGTAGTGCCTGGTGACCAACTCATGCTGGAAGCGAAATTCATCAAAAGTAAACGTAATATTTGGGCTTTTGAATGCCGTGCAGAAGTTGACGGTGAGTTTGTTGCTAGCGCAGAAATCAGATGTGCGGCAGTGGTAAATTGACTTTGATACATCCATCAGCCCTCATTGATAGCCATGCCGAATTAGCCGAAGATGTCACTATCGGTGCTTTTTCAGTCATAGGCGCTGATGTAAAAATTGAATCCGGTACGGTGATAGGTCCTCATGTTGTCATAAAAGGACCTACTTCCATTGGTAAAGATAATCGTATCTATCAATTCACCTCTATCGGTGAAGATCCGCAAGATAAAAAGTATGCCTCAGAAATCACCCGACTTGAAATTGGCGATAGAAATACTATTCGCGAATTTACCTCTATGCATAGAGGTACTCTTCAAGACCAGGGCGTGACTAAAATAGGTCATGATAATTTATTCATGGCCTACACCCATGTTGCACATGATTGTATGATTGGCAACCATGTGATTATGGCGAATGGAGCCTCATTAGCTGGCCATGTACAACTTAATAACCATGCTATTTTGGGCGGCTTTACTTTGGTTCATCAATTCACTCAAATAGGCCAGTTTAGTTTTGCGGCCATGGGCAGTGCCATCACTCAAGACATCCCGCCTTTTATTATGGTCGGTGGTAAGCCAACTAGGCCTCATGGTATCAATTCTGTCGGCATGGAACGTAATGGTATTTCCACAGAAAATATTAGATTAATTAGAAATGCTTACAAAATAATCTATAAGATGAATTTGCGCTTAGAAGATGCCATTGTGCAAATGGAAGAACTGGCGGGAGACAGCAGTGAACTGTTAAATATGATTAGTTTTTTACGTAATGTACGTAGAGGCATATTGCGCTAAGATTTTTATCGTTCCGATGTTCCTGACCACAGTTATGCTTTCGTAAGGGCTTATGCAATACGCCCCTACCAGCCATCACCTCAATACCTAATTTATCATTCCCACGCCTCTTTTATGCTGCGACCTAGAAACGGTAAGGCTTGTGTAGATAATTATATTTCAATGGCACAGGTAAATAATTATAAATAACTTAATGGCCGGCATAGATGAAGCAGGGCGAGGGCCACTAGCAGGGCCCGTAGTAGCGGCGGCTGTTATTCTTGACCCCAAACAGCCTATTGCTGGCTTAGCTGACTCAAAAATATTGAGTAAACTTAAACGAGAACACCTTGCTAAACTCATTAAAGCACAGGCTCTAAGCTGGTCTATAGCTATTGCCAGTGTCGAAGAAATTGATGAGTTTAATATACTGCAAGCAACCTTACTGGCTATGCAACGAGCCGTCTATGGACTGCCTATACAGCCGGATGAAGTCTTAGTCGATGGCAAGCAAATCCCTAAGCTATTGATACCAGCCCTAGCCATTATTAAAGGCGATAGTAAGATACCCGCTATTAGTGCCGCCTCAATTATTGCAAAAGTTGAGCGTGACCGCCTGATGCTTGCTTATCATCAGCAACACCCCAATTATTCCTTCCATTTGCATCAAGGCTACGGAACTAAGCTACATTTAGCAGAAATAGTAGAATTCGGTTTTTTAGACATACACAGAAAATCCTTTAATCCTTTAAGAACCATACTAAGCCAACAAAGAGACTGATAAAAGTGCGCAATAGTTTGCCGTTTTGTAGGGTTGATAAACGGGCTACCAACTTAATACGGGACAGTTTGAGCCTAGGCGAAAGACTAAGCCTAGGAGTTTAGCAACTTAAGGCGTGACAGATACTAGACTTAGTCTTTCGCCCTTTGTCTGCGCTTAGGAGAGACCTGTCTAAAAGTGAACGATTAAGCTTGTGTCCCGTCTTAAATTGGTAGCCAGAATCACTAAAGACCAATCGGTAACTCATCCATTAAGGCAATTTGCTCACGCAACTCAATGATTCTATCTTGCCAATAGCGAGGGTTGTCAAACCAAGGGAAGGCCATAGGAAAGGCAGGATCATCCCAGCGTTTGGCAATCCACGCCGAATAATGCAGCAAGCGTAAAGTACGTAAAGCTTCCAATAGATGCAATTCCATGACATTAAAATCATAGAATACTTTATAGCCATCGAGTAGATATTTAAGCTGAAAACTCATCTCCTCACGATCACCTGACAGTAACATCCAAAGATCTTGAATGGCAGGGCCCATACGACTATCATCAAAATCCACGAAATGAGGGCCGTCATCCGTCCATAAAATATTGCCGGGATAACAATCACCATGCAGCCTTAAACTTTTTAGTTTACCCGCACGTTCAAAGCAGCGCTTTACCGCATCCAAGGCATGAGCACTAGTGCTGCTGTAGGCGCTTATTAGATCAGCAGGAATAAAATCATGCTTAAGCAGATAATCTCTAGGCTCATCACCAAAATTAAGCACACTTAAGCTTGGGCGCGCCTTAAAAGGTTTTGTCGCACCTACGGCATGGATGCGGCCGATAAAGCGCCCCATCCATTCTAGCTTTTCGCGACTATCTATTTCAGGAACACGTCCGCCTTGCTTAGGAAAGACCGAAAATCTGAAACCCTCAAGCTGATTAAGCGTCTGAGTTCCGATCAAGCTTAAAGGTGGTACTACCGGTATTTCATTGTCGGCCAATTCCTGAACAAAACTGTGTTCTTCTAAGATGGCATCATCGGACCAGCGCTGAGGTCGGTAAAATTTGGTGACCACCGTCTGTGCGTTTTCTAAGCCGACCTGATAAACACGGTTCTCATAGCTATTAAGCGCTAACAAGCGACCATCACCAGACAAGCCTACGCTTGTCATGGCATTAAAAATAAAGTCGGGGGTTAAAGCTGAAAAGGGCGTTAAATGTGTATTCATGGTTTCATTGTAACGTTGAATACACTTTGTGCTGATAATAATTCATTAAATAACAGAGATAAAACTTACTTAGCCCTCGCTACCCAATAAATAATGGCTTGATTAACAGCCCATAAAGGCGTTAAGCCGGAGTTTCTTTAGGGCCCAGTACATCCAAAGGATCACCTTCATAAGGCGTGATGTAACTACAATCTTTCTGAGGGCAAACTTTTTCGACCCCCCGTCGCTTAGTTTCTTTAATGGTTAAAATGGGCCACTGACAATTGGGGCAACTTTCTTTTAGTGGCGCATTCCAGAGTGCATACTTGCATTTTGGATAAACCGAACAAGAATAAAATATTTTTCCATTACGAGATTTCCGCTTTAAAATGACGCCTTTTTTACACTCAGGACATTCAACACCGGTATCGGCAGGTTTTTCTAAGGGCTCTATATGACGACAACTTGGATAAGCACTGCAACCAATAAATTTACCATAACGACCCATTTTAAAAACTAAAGGCGATTCACATTCTGGGCAGACTCTACCCTCAACGGTTTCAGATTCTTCAGTTGCATTAGCGTCATCATTCAAATTTCTTGTATAGGAACACTCTGGATAATGAGTACAGCCAATAAATCGACCATTTCGGCCCAAGCGAATCGATAAAGGACTTTGGCACTCTGGACATTTTTCGTCAAGCGCTTCTTGAGTCACATCTTTACGTTGTACGCTAGCATCCTTTTCTTGAATCATGTCATTAAAAGGCTGCCAGAATTCATGCATTAAGGGAATCCATTCCTTTTCTCCACGGGAGACAGCATCCAATTCATCTTCTAAATTAGCCGTAAAATCGTAATCCACATATTTGGTAAAATGTTCCGTCAGAAACTTATTAACGATTCTACCTACATCGGTAGGATAAAAACGTTTATTGTCCAAGGTCACATATTCACGATTTTGCAGAGTAGAGATAATAGACGCATACGTTGATGGTCTTCCTATGCCATGCTCTTCTAAGGACTTAACTAAACTGGCTTCACCATAACGAGGCGGTGGATCAGTAAAGTGCTGTCCGGCAATAATATCATTGAGAGGAATTGGACGGCCTTCTTCTAAGGGCGGCAAAAAGCTTTCTTTATCGTCACTCTCTTTACTGTCATCTTTACCTTCCAAGTAAACTGCCATAAAGCCAGGCGTGGCAATGGTGGAACCTGTTGCTCTAAACACATGCTTGCCATCGCCACAGCTTAAATCTACAGCCACCATATTAAGGGTTGCATGAATCATCTGGCAGGCTATAGTGCGTTTCCAGATTAAATCGTACAGCTTGTATTGTTCAATACTAAGGTGATCTTTTATCTGGCTAGGTAAATGTCTAGGATAAGTAGGGCGTATCGCCTCATGAGCTTCCTGGGCATTTTTTGATTTGGTCTTAAATAATCGAGGTTCTTTGGGTATATTTTCAGCGCCGTATTTTTCCGCAATCAGTGCACGCATATCCTCAACCGCTTCAACCGATAAGTTGACCGAGTCGGTACGCATATAGGTAATCAGACCTTCGGTTTCTCCACCTATATCGATACCTTCATACAGTTGCTGGGCAACTATCATAGTACGTTTGGTAGTAAAGCCTAATTTACGAGACGCTTCTTGCTGCAGGGTAGAGGTTATAAAAGGCGGCGCTGGATTACGTTTCTGCTGTTTCTTTTCTAATTTAGATACTAATAACTGACCATCGGCAGCAGAAAGTAAGGCTTGTTTGGTTTTTTCTGCCAGCTCTTCATCAGTAATACTAAATTGAGTCAGTTTTTCATTATCAAACTGAGTTAGCTTGGCTTTAAAGTTTTGCTCATGTGCGGTTAATAAGGCATCTATAGACCAATATTCACGGGTTTTAAAGGCTTCTATTTCTAGTTCCCGCTCAACTATCATACGTAACGCAGGGCTTTGTACACGACCTGCTGACAAGCCCCTACGGATTTTTTTCCACAATAAAGGTGATAGCTTAAAGCCGACTAAATAATCTAAAGCCCGCCTTGCTTGCTGAGCATTAATTAAATTAATGGCTAATTGAGCTGGATTAGCGATCGCTTCAGTAACCGCTTTTTTGGTGATTTCATGAAACACAACGCGAAAGACTGGTTTATCTTTGAGTATTTTCTTTTCTTTCAGTAATTCATACAAATGCCAAGAAATCGCCTCCCCCTCTCTATCAGGATCGGTTGCCAGATATAAAGTATCTGCGGACTTAAGGGCTTTACTAATAGCCTGAACGTGACGCTGGTTACGCTCAATGATTTCGTATTTCATTGCAAAATCATTGCTGGGATCAACAGCGCCTTCTTTAGGAACAAGATCGCGAACATGTCCATAAGAAGCTAATACATGAAAATCTTTCCCCAAGTATTTTTCAATAGTTTTGGCTTTTGCAGGCGATTCTACAATGACAAGGTTTTTACTCATTTAATTAAAAGGGCTAAAGACGAAAGGTTAATGGCTAAAGGCTAAAGGCTAAAGGCGAAAATGTACATTCTTTTTTGCCTTTAGTCTTTTTCCTTACGCCTGATGTTTTAATGTAAATAGGTAGGGAGCAAGTCGTAGACAATATCTTCCATTCTGGAAAAAGCAATTTCTTCGTCAGGTTGACTCAATAAAATCATCAGCACTATCCATTTCAGCTTTTCCATAGAAATTTCTTCATTTTCTAAAGCCATGGCCCTATCTATAACAATTTCTCGATTTACGGAATTTAAAATGCCATTTTGTTCAAGAAACATAATAAGGTTACGACATTCCAGATCAAGCTTTGCAATTTCCTGAGCACAAAAAATACGAAATGTAGCAGTAATGCTTGATTTTAAAGTTTGTTGTTGACTTAGCGAGTCAAGCCAATCAAAAGCCTTATTAACCTCACAAGATTCAAAACCGGCTTCCAACAACTCTGTTCTAATGACATCACTATCAGGAAACATCTCTATTTCATCTTCCATATAGTTCTCAAATAAATACATCAAAACATCAAAAATATTTTCTTTCATAATAGGCTTACTACTTAATTTATTTTATTCTCATATAACAACCGCCAGCGATTGCTTCTAGGTAACCTTGCAGCTCCAAAATCAAAAGCATTGAGGAGATAGATTCAATAGATAAATCACTATTTTCAACTAAATTATCAATCGAAGTTGGGCTAAACATGACACGATTCAATAATGTTTGTTGCTCTAGGTCAAGCGTTGATTGCATAGCAATCGGCAGCGTTTCTTTATCTTGTTGATAAACAACATTTAATTCCTCAAGAATATCTTGCGTTGTTTCAACAAGTTTTGCACCTTCGCGGATCAATGCATTACATCCTCTTGCCAAAGGATTATGAATAGAGCCTGGAATAGCAAATACCTCACGATTTTGATCTAAGGCCATTTTAGCGGTAATTAATGAACCACTTTGTATAGCTGCCTCAACCACTAGCAAACCTTGGCACAAGCCACTAATGATACGATTTCGTCTAGGAAAGTGATTTGATTTCGCAATAGTACCTGGAGGAAACTCTGAAACCATCAGCCCCGTCTCAACAATTTCAATCGCTAAATCTTTATGCCTAGCAGGATAAACACGATCCAAACCCGTTCCAGCAACGGCAATAGTATAACCTTCTACAGCTAATGCACCTCGATGACTCGCGCCATCGATACCTAAAGCCAAGCCACTGGTAATAACAAAGCCGTATTGAGAGAGTTGCTTGGCAAAATTGAACGCCGTTTCCATACCTACCGAAGAAGGATTGCGACTGCCTACAATAGCAATTTGAGGCAAGGCCAATAATTCTGGATTACCTCGTACAAATAATAGCGGCGGCGGATCGGAAATTTCCTTTAATTGACTAGGATAATGGGCATCATTAAAAGTGATAACTCCATTATTTTCTAGCGCCAACCATTCCAGATCATAAGCTATACTTTGCCAATCCGGATTCTTAATGGCTTGGATAATAGCACTTTTTAACCCTAAAGCCGACAATGCAGCGGTTGATTCCGCATATAACTGTTCAGGAGTATATTGTTGCAGAAGATTAAGAAAGGTTCGAATGCCAAAACCCTGCACACGAGACAATACTAACCAGTACTTTAAATTTTCATAAATTGAGTCTGTGGCAATATTCAAGGTGTCTTAGCTTTATCCAATAAATGTATATCTTGTGTAGCACTCATGACTAAAGCATAGCTTACACGCTCAAAAGTACGAAAAACCATCAACGTTCCAACCTGTTCATCGGGAAGCTTAATCATATCCTTGTTATCAACCTGATAAGGGTCTTTAATCTGCTGACCATTTTCAAAAATAGTTAAAACGTGGCCTTCGGAAAGTCCATCTTGAATACCTTTATCAATAGCAACCACCCCTAAAGGCCCTACTTGTGAAAGTCCTCCAAAAACACGGATAATATTAGCGTTGATCTTTATTACCGGCGGCTTTGGAAAATAATTTAAGGTAAATTCTTCATCCGTCTTTGGCATAACCCAATCACCATGAAGAATCTCACGGTTCGAGTGAGTAATCATTAAGGTTGCAGGATCAGCAAACTGTTGCAATGTGGCATCGGCAATATAGTTTAGATCATATCCTAACACGTCCCCATTATCAGGACTGATATAGCTATCGCCCTTACGATAGATGCTATAAGTATGCCTGTCTGGCTCCGTTAAACCATGAACATACAATCTATCGCCAACACCGGCAATCAGATGCTCTCCGGCAATATCAATAACATAAGGAGCTTGACTTACGTTATGTTCAGACACCACCTTAGAGGCGTTTATAAATGCTGCTATCTTCTCATAGGGGATTAATGCTATCGCCTGTTTAACAGCGACTTCGCGAATACAGGGCAATAATTTACCTTCTTTTGAAACAGAAAAACCAGACCGGCCTTTTTTAGCACCTTCATCTTTAAGAATACACACGGACTGAGTATTATCTTGAACTAGCGGCTTTCTTTCTAACAAGCTAATTTGTGGCTTGCCATTGATCATAGTCAAATGAATAATATCACCAGGATAAATAAGATTAGGCTGCTTAATTTTATCATTAGCCTTCCAAAGTTCAGGCCATTGCCAAGGATGCTTTAAAAACTTCTCAGCAATTCCCCATAAAGTATCATGCTTTACAACAATATATTGGTCAGGGTGAGTTGGGGTTAAAGCTATTTCATCTGCATGAACGTTAATAACGCTGATGAAAACAAGCATTAACCCAAACAATATTCTCTTAGTCATAACGATTCCTAGGAGGCTTTTTAGCCTTAACGATTTAAAGTTTATATGAATTCAGTTAAAATTTCTGCGCTGTATTCGACATTCGAAGAGCGACGATTAAGAACCACTTAGAAATCCCATCAACTGGAAACAATCTAATCATGAAGATTATTTTTGCTGGCACCCCAGACTTTGCGGTACCCAGCTTACAAACACTGCTCGATTCTAAACATGAAGTCTGCGCCATTTACACTCAACCCGACCGACCAGCGGGTAGAGGCCAGCAATTACATGTTAGCCCCGTTAAAGCACTCGCTTTAACTCACGCTATTCCTGTTTTTCAACCGCTCAGCTTTAAAACTGCTGAAGACCTACAGAAACTGCAGTCGTTCAATGCCGATTTGATGGTGGTCGTCGCCTACGGCATGATCTTAACCCAAGCTGCATTAGAAACGCCTAAATTGGGTTGCATTAACGTGCACGGCTCATTATTACCACGTTGGCGTGGCGCCGCTCCAATTCAACGGGCATTGATGGCAGATGATACTAAAACCGGTGTGACCATTATGCAAATCGTCCGCAAGCTCGATGCCGGTGATATGTTACACAAAGAAGAATACACCATCACTCCTAATGATACCGCCAGCAGCCTACATGACACGCTAGCCACCTTGGGCGCAATAGGCTTAGCTAAAGTACTCACGCAGATAGAATCTGGGTTAATTCAGGCCGAAGTTCAAGATGAAAGCTTAGTCACTTATGCAGAAAAACTCAGCAAAAGTGAAGCCGTAATAGATTGGCAACAATCAGCTCATGAAATAGCACTAAAAGTAAGAGGCCTCAATGCTTGGCCAGTCGCACAAACGCTCTATCAAGATAAAGTACTACGCATCTGGACTAGCGAGGTCATAGAAGCAACTGATCAGCATTCCTTAGCATTAAGTCCAGGCACGGTCTGTTGCACCAATAAAACCTTGGACGTAAGCACTGGAAATGGCCTCTTACGCTTACTAGAAATACAACTACCCGGCGGAAAGCGCATGAACACTCAGGCGTTCTTAAATGCTCATGCTATGCAGGGCGTAAAATTAGGATAAGGAACAGCCAGCATTGTTGCTGTGCTTCACAGAGCAAAATACATTAGTTGCAATAGTCGCTTCTTAAGATACATAGGTATCTACATAAGTTTCCTATCGGCGTGGGATGATAAAAAACACCACGGGGCTTATTGCATACGCCCAACATCGAAAGTTCAATGTTATCGTTCTTGCGTGGGAATGATAACAATTACTTATGTAGATACCTATGCTTAAGATGGCAGCCCATTAAGCTATGCGCTTACCTATCATTGCTCCGAGCTTAACTAGCTTATCTGCTACAAACTCACTATCCCATTGCACTTTATTGTTTGCAAATAACACAATAATCGTAGAGCCCATATTAAAACGCCCCATTTCTTCACCCATTTTGAGTGTAGGCGCGTTTTCCTTATAATGCCAAGTTTTCACTGAGTTAACACTAGGTGGCGTAACAACGCCATGCCATACTGTTTCTATACTAGACACAAAGATAGCGCCCACTAAGACTAAAGCCATAGGGCCGACTTCAGTATCAAAAATAGCAACGACACGCTCATTCCTAGCGAATAATCTAGGCACAGACCGAGTAGTAGCAGTATTAACGCTGAATAAGCGACCAGGCACATGTACCATTTCTCGCAGCGTACCCGTTACAGGCATATGCAAACGATGATAATCTTTGGGTGACAAATAAATAGTCGTAAACACGCCATTATTGAAAGCTTTAGCACGCTCTTCACAACCACCTAGCAAATCTAGCGCGGTATAACTTTTCCCTTTAGCTTGAAATATTTCACCCTCAGCAATAGCACCGACTTGGCTAACAGCACCATCGGCAGGACAGGCAATCGTATTAACTTCTGTCGTTAACTGCCTAACACTAGGCTTTAAGTCACGGGTAAAAAAATCATTAAAACTTTTATAGGCATTAATATCGGGTTGTTTTGCCTCATCCATATTAACCCCGTAATGCCTGATGATCTGTTTGATAAACAGATTTTTCCAAGGCTTATTTTCACAATGGGTTAACTTGCTCATCATTCTAGATAAAGCATGATGCGGTAAAATGTACTGTGGCAGTGTTGTTAAAGCGTCTTTAAAAGTCATAAGTAATCAATATTCAATAAAATAAGTAGGGACAGGTCGCGACCTGTCCCTACATAGGCAACAAAGAGTATAGATTAAGGCAGATTAACTAACTCTGGAGCTTGCCAGTGCTTATCTTTATGCTCAACAACGACGGTCGTGTAAATACCACCACGAACATTAAACTCTGCGCGTATACGCATAAAGTTGGGGGCAATCGCGGCAACGATGTCATTAAGAATTTCATTAGTCACCGCCTCATGAAAAGCGCCTTGCTCACGAAATGCCCACATATATAATTTCAATGCCTTTAATTCCACACACAAGGCGCCTGGCACGTATTCAATTTGAATAGTTGCAAAATCAGGTTGCCCTGTTTTTGGACATAAACAAGTAAACTCTGGAATATCAATGCGTATGGTGTAATCACGATCAGGCTGTGGATTAACAAAGGTTTCTAAATCTTTAGTTGGTTTTGTAGTCATCGTACTTATAGGATAAATTAAAAGTAGCCAGATTTTAACAGTTTTAAGACCATACAACGAGCCTCTTTACTAAATTAAAGCGGTTTCAAAATAGCCTAATTTATAAGCTAATCGTGTTAGCTCCACATCATTTTTAATTTTAAGCTTATCGTAAAGCCGGTAACGATAGGTATTTACAGTTTTATCGCTCAATATCAACATATCAGACATTTCTTTAATGGATTTACCCTGAAGAATTAAAGTCACTACTTCAGATTCTCTTCGGGAAAGCTTTAAAAAAGGTGAGTCATAATAGTCCGGAAGGTTGCGACTAGCGAGATTATAAACAATATCTATACTCATATAATGATCGCCCATCATAACTTTACGAATAGCATTGAGCATCTCATCAATCGGCGAATCTTTTGAAATAAAACCTAACACCCCCAATTTAAATAATGGCGGTGGAATAAGGCTATCATTATTGGCAGCAACCACGATAATTTTCGCCTGAGCATTTTTCTGCAAGATCTGATTACAAGCGCCTATAGCACCAATACCCGACATATCTAGATCCATCAACACCACATCCACCAACAAAGTAGACACTTTCGCTATAGCTTCTTCACCTGATTTGGCCACACCCACAACAACAATATCTTCGCAAGCAACCAGCAAAGCTTCAATACCAGTACGGACCAATTCATGATCATCGGCAAGCAATACTTTTATCATAAACACCTTCCCTTATTAATTTTTAAAAAATATAAATCAATTAAATTCATGTTTCATTTATTCAGCCCCCCTCCTTAAAAAAGAGGGGTTAGGGGAGATTTGTTAACTAAAGCCACTGTCATGACAATGGCCTATCCATATTGGTTTACGCTTATGCAATCCTAAACGCCTATAACTCTTTACTAGATGCATTCAGAAAGTTTCGATAATCAATAGACACCTTAAGACCAGCAAATCGACCACTCATGCCAATTAACTCCTGAGTTTTTTTATCAAAACGAATCTTGATCTCATTAAGCGCCCTATCTTCATAACCTTTTTCTATATGATGCGTTTCCAGTAAAAAATGATATCGATACACTTCCATGTCACCTTCATCGGTAATATCCATCGGCTCCCCTAATTGCGCAATCACCGACGCTTTTTTAGGTAATTGATCAGAAATCTTAGTTAATAACTCGCTATTAGCTCGTAATTGTTGCTTCTCTTTATCAATCTCAGCACCACCAATAGAACGCAAAGACACCTCAAGAAATTTGGGTGGTGCAATCTTTAAAAATAACGATGAAAAGGACCAAGCAGTCAGCTTACCTTCTTGATTAAAATTTAAATCCGAATAAAAGCTAATTTCAGGCGCTATCAAATTATTATTGCCATCAACCTTACGAAACCAATACCGCCATCGCCGACCGTCTTGAGTAAGCATATCCTCACTGGCATACAACCTAGATAAAGACACAAAATCTTTACTATATAAAATAGGTTTTTTAAACTGCAAGGTAAAATCATCTGCGCTCAGCACCGAAAAGTAACGATCAAATTCATCCATTTGCAGATAAGTTTGATACGCTCGCACCCAATACATACAGCCGGTCAACGACATTGCCAGCAATACCACACCAAAAATCCTTGCATAACGCCTAATAGTTTTTATCTTCATAGTCCGATATAGCTCTGCAGCTATTCCTTAAAAGCTCATAAAAAGCCCTAGTTTACACTGACAGATAGCTTAATCCATCTAGTCATTAACCAGATCATGACCAACAACATAAGCTAAAACTTTCATATTCGCTTTCAAGGACGGACAGAATAATGTAATAAAAGCACTAGTACAATTAGTAGTAATACGGATAAGCAGAAGATTTCGGCATTTTTTGCCTAACCTAAAAACAGCTCTATGTGACTTATAGCGGCTAAAAATATAGACGAGCCGATAAACAGAGGCCTTAAACACGCAAAAACAGGCACAAGCTTATTCAGGCATGGAGGGATGACGTGAACTATTCATTTGCTGCATGGAGGACAGCTCAACGTATAATAGCTCGCTGATAGCTTACCTTATTCAAAAAACCAACTATTAAGCCTATGAATACCCCTCACGTTCAAGTCCTTGCCAAACAAAGTAAACTTGCAGCAAACCAACTTTCATCAACATCTGAAAGCCAGCGCAATCTTGGTCTTTCGAAAATGGCTGACTCGCTGGAGTCCGTTAAGCAACAGGTTCTTGAGATTAATGTTCAAGAAGTACTCAAAGCTAGGCAAAATGGCCAATCAGATGCGCTCATCAAACGCTTGACCATAGACGATAAAGTATTCAAATACATGATCTCTAGGCTCAGAAAAGTAGCGCAATATCCAGATCCACTGAATCGAGTGCTATCTGGACATACCAACCCGAATGGCCTACAAGTCTACAAAAAATCAGTACCGCTAGGTGTTATCGGCATCATTTATGAGTCTAGGCCTAATGTCACGAGCGATGCCGCTGCCGTCTGTATAAAAAGTGGTAATGCTGTTATTTTGCGAGGCGGATCAGAAGCGCTACAAACCAATATCCTGTTAGCTGATGCGATGATTGAAGGGGCTGTACAGGCAGGACTTCCACAACACGCCATACAAATCATTCGCACACCCGGCCATGAAGCGGTTAATGAGCTACTCGCCATGGATGACTATATCGATGTCTTGATTCCGCGCGGCGGTAAAGACTTGATTAAGCGTATTGCCGAAGGCACACGCATTCCTGTCATTAAACATTATGATGGCATCTGCCATCTTTATCTGGCACAAGATGCCGACCCAGCACAAGCCATCGAACTCGTCATTAATTCTAAATGCCAAAGTATTCAGGTTTGTAATGCCCTAGAAACGCTATTAGTCGATAAAAACTGTGCGAAGTATCTACTACCTTTACTTAAAACAGCCTTGGCTGCAAAGCATATCGAATTACGCGGCTGTGCACAGACACAAAAGCACTTACCGGACATTTATCCTGCCACAGAAGACGATTGGCATAGCGAATATTTAGCACCGATACTGTCCATAAAAATAGTTAACGGTATAGACGATGCGATAGCCCACATCAATCACTATGGCTCGGGACATACCGATGGCATCGTCACCCAAAGCTTAGCCATGGCTAGACAATTTGAGCAGCAAGTTGATTCGGCCTCGGTATTAATTAACGCCTCAACAAGATTATCAGGCGGTGGTGATTATGGCTTGGGTTCGGTGATCGGCATCAGTACCGATAAACTTCATGCCCGAGGCCCAGTAGGCCCAGATGAGCTAACCACCTACAAGTGGGTAGTTTATGGAAATGGTCATTTGAGAGAATAAGCTCGGCTGAATAAGCAACGCGCATCCACCAAAATATGTTCGGATGCGCGTTGCTTATCCAGCCTACTAACACTATCCACAGTTAAGCGAAAACAGTTTGTGTGGAGTGCTGAGCTTCAGCTCAGCGTTTTAAAACAGCCGAAACTGTTTTACTCCAAGCACACAGAATACATGAGTAGGTATCTATGCTTGCCAGTTCGTAGCATGGGTAGAGCGAAAGCGAAACCCATCAGGATGATGAAATAACAAAACATATTAACCACGTAGGATGTTTATGATGGGTTTCGGGTTTCGGGTTTCGGGTTTCGCCTCTACCCATTCTACCCGGCTCTAAATGCTGGGATTCTTACCTCATCCCAGCCTACGCATAATGTAGACGATAACTATGCCTTATATACAATCCCAGCCCGTCAATCAAGCCTTACATAGCCTCTCAAACCCAGACAGACCTGAGCATTTTGACATCCAACCTTTGTGATTGTCATTAAGACAATAAAGCAAAAAACATTACGAATATTGACAAAATGCTAGTGAGTCTGATATTTTGCCTTGCTAGCACTCTACTTAATGGAGTGCTAATTTTTGTTTTTAGAGGCATGCGTGGCTAATAATACTCTGGATTTAAATGATCGGTCGTTGCAGTTATTAAAAACACTGGTCGAACGCTATATTAGTGATGGCCAACCTGTGGGTTCTAGATCGCTATCAAAAGACTCCGCTTTAAATTTAAGCCCTGCCACTATTCGTAATGTGATGGCTGATCTTGAAGACTTGGGATTAGTGCATTCACCCCATACTTCTGCTGGACGCATTCCGACTTCCAGCGGTTATCGTTTGTTTGTTGACAGCTTATTAACGGTTAAACCATTAGATAATCAAGAATTATCACGCTTACATCATAATTTATCCGCTAAGGATGATGATAATCAAATGATAGGCGTTGCCTCACGCTTATTGGCTGAAATAACTCAAATGGCGGGAATTGTTACCCTACCCAGAAGAGAATTAACCTGTTTACGCCATATAGAATTTTTACCTTTATCACATCAACGCGTACTGGTTATTTTTGTAACGAATGAACAGGAAGTTCATAACAAAGTTATCTATTCTGAAAAAAATCTTAGCGCCTCAGAATTACAACAAGCGGGCGCCTATCTTAATTCAATTTATTGCGGACAAAGTTTAGATGCCGTTCGAAGTGCTGTCTTGAAAGAACTGCAAGTCGATCAAGAACGCATGAATCAAGCCATGCTGGACGCCATAAAAATGGCGCAACTTGCCTTTGAAACCGATGACAACAAAGATGATTATGTGCTAACCGGTGAAACTAATTTGATGGGCTTTTCAGAGCTTTCAGGCAGAAATCATTTAAAGCAAATCTTTGATGCCTTTAGTCAGAAGCAGGACATTATTCATTTATTAGACCAATCGATGAAAGCCGATGGCGTACAAATTTTTATTGGCGAAGAATCTGGCTATCAAGTCTTTGAACAATGCAGTCTAGTAACCTCTTCCTATTCTGTTAATAACGAGGTCGTCGGTGTACTAGGCGTTATTGGCCCCACTAGAATGGCCTACGAAAAGATCATTCCCTTTGTCGACGTGACGGCAAAATTATTAGGCGCCGCCTTGAATCCTAAAACAACGACCCCATCATAGGTAGCTGTTATTTTGGTTTATTTATACCTTTACACACTATTTAAGGAATTATACAAATGAGTATTGATCAGGAAACACCTGAATCGCAGCTTGACGCTGAATTAGAAGACACTGCGATTAATGATGAGCATCCACATACCGAAGTGGCCGAGCATGAATATACGCTTGAAGAACTTAAAGTAGAGTTGATCAAAGCTCAGGAAAAAGTACACGAAAATTGGGACAAAGCGATACGTACCCAAGCTGAAATGGAAAATCTGAAAAGAAGAACTCAAAAAGACTTAGAAGATGCCCATAAGTTTGCTTTAACTAATTTTGCCAAAGAAATATTACCGGTATTTGATAGCTTAGTCTTAGGTTTGCAAGCAGCGACCGGCGATAGCGAAGAGGTACAAAAATTTCGTGAAGGCAGTGAACTGACTATCAAACAATTTGAAGCATTATTTACTAAATTTAAAATCGAAGCGGTTGATCCCTTGGGCGAAGTTTTTAACCCTGAGCAACATCAAGCGATGATGATGCAAGAACTGGAAAATGCAGTCCCCAATACGGTTATCAATGTATTCCAAAAAGGTTATTTATTAAATGGTCGCTTATTACGCCCAGCCATGGTGGTGGTTGCAAAACCAGCAGAAAAATCACCTGAAATAGATATACAGGCTTGAATAATATAAAACAGCCCCCACATTCAAAAACAACTTTAACAACTTAAACAATTCAGGTCTGGAGCATTCAATGGCTAAAATAATTGGTATAGATTTAGGAACAACTAACTCATGTGTGGCCGTATTAGAAAACGGCGTCGCTAAAGTAATTGAAAACAGTGAAGGCGCAAGAACCACGCCTTCTATTATTGCCTTTAGCAGTGATGATGAAGTGCTAGTAGGTCAATCAGCAAAACGTCAAGCGGTCACTAACCCAAAAAACACCCTGTTCGCTATTAAGCGTTTGATAGGTCGTCGCTTTAAAGATGATGTGGTACAAAAAGACATTAAAATGGTGCCTTATGCCATCGTTGAAGCAGAAAACGGCGATGCTTGGGTAGAAGTTCATGGCAAGAAAATGGCTTCACCAGAAATTTCAGCGCGTATTCTAATGAAGTTGAAAAAAGATGCCGAAGCGTATCTAGGTGAAGAAGTCACTGAAGCGGTTATTACCGTTCCTGCTTATTTTAATGACTCACAACGTCAAGCCACTAAAGATGCCGGTCGTATTGCTGGTTTAGAAGTTAGACGTATTATTAACGAACCTACGGCTTCTGCCTTAGCATTCGGTATGAATAAGCCTAAAGGCGACACCAAAATTGCTGTTTATGATTTAGGTGGCGGTACATTTGATATTTCTATTATCGAAATCGCTGAAATTGATGGCGAACATCAATTTGAAGTGTTATCAACTAATGGTGATACCTTCTTAGGTGGTGAAGATTTTGACTCAAGAGTTATTGAGTTTCTTGCTGCCGAATTTAAAAAAGACAGTGGCGTCGATGTTCATAACGATCCTTTAGCATTGCAACGTTTAAAAGAAGCCGCAGAAAAAGCTAAGATTGAATTATCATCTAGCCAACAAACTGACGTTAATTTACCGTACATTACTGCTGATGCCTCAGGCCCTAAGCATTTAAATGTTAAATTGACTCGCGCAAAACTAGAGTCTTTGGTTGAAGAACTGATTAACCGTACTAAAGGCCCTTGTGAAATGGCGCTTAAAGATGCGGGCCTTAAAGCTTCTGAAATCAATGATGTTATTTTGGTAGGCGGTCAAACCCGTATGCCGAAAGTACAAGAAATGGTTAAGAGCATTTTTGGTCAAGATCCTCGTAAAGACGTTAACCCAGACGAAGCGGTTGCTTTAGGTGCTGCGATTCAAGCGGGTGTTTTATCAGGCGATGTTAAAGATGTCTTATTATTAGACGTCATTCCATTATCGTTAGGTATCGAAACCATGGGCGGCATCTTAACGAAGTTAATCGAGAAAAATACCACGATTCCAACCAATGCTTCTCAAGTATTTTCTACTGCTGATGACAATCAAACAGCTGTGACTATTCATGTGTTGCAAGGTGAACGTGAAAAAGCGGCTGCGAATAAATCATTAGGACGTTTTGATTTAGCGGACATTCCACCAGCATCTCGCGGCGTACCACAAATTGAAGTGTCTTTTGATATTGATGCTAATGGTATTTTGAGCGTCTCGGCTAAAGACAAGGCGACCGGTAAAAAGCAATCCATCGTGATTAAAGCATCCAGCGGCTTGTCGTCCGACGAAGTGGAGCGCATGATTAAAGATGCCGAAGCTCATGCTGATGAAGATCGTAAATTGACTGAATTAGTCCATGCTCGCAATCATGCGGACGGGATGATTCATGCCACTGAAAAGTCTTTAAAAGAATTAGCTGAGCAAGTCGGCGATGATGAAAAGACCAGCATTGAAAGCGCAATTGCCGCTCTAAAAGAAGCGGTTAAGACTGATGACAAAGACGATATTGAAACTAAAACCAATGCCTTAACTGAGTTATCGGGCAAACTAGCTGAACGTGTCTATGCACAAAAATCAGGGTCTGAAGCTGGTGAAGAACATCATGCCGGCGCTTCTTCCGCGCATCATGCAGAAGATGACGGTATTGTTGATGCTGAGTTTGAAGAAATAAAAGACGACGATAAAAAATAAGTTAGCTTAATATAGCCCAGCATTTTTGAGAACCTCAAGAATGCTGGATTTAAAGCTGCACAGCAAATGCGGGTTAATGTGATCCCTATTTGCTGTGCGGCTTTAGTCTTTTTACGGAAAGACTCTAGGAATAAATATAAAGTAATCATTCAATCCCCCTCTTTGAAAAGAGGGGTTAGGGGAGATTTTATTAGATAAATCCCCCTCAATCCCCCTTTTTTAAAGGGGGAGGTAAATAGTTACAACATCATCCCGCACTCGTTTATCTGAGGCGGTATCTTTATAACATTGCAGCAATGCTTTATCTTCTGAATAATCATCAGGAGCGGATTGAACCATGGCCACCAAAGAAGATTTTTATAAACTGCTCAACATCGATAGAAACGCTAGCGATGCAGAGATCAAGAAAAGCTATCGTAGTTTGGCGATGAAATTTCATCCCGATAGAAATGCTGACAATCCCCAAGCGGCTGAAGTTAAATTCAAACAAATTAAAGAAGCTTACGAAGTCTTATCAGACCCCAAAAAACGCTCAGCCTATGATCAATTCGGTCATGCTGGCATTGATCAATCGATGGGCGGAAGACCTGGCGGCTTTAGTGGCGGCGAAGGTTTCAGCGATATTTTTGGCGATGTCTTCGGTGATATATTCGGTGGTGCGGGCAATGGCAGACAACGTAGCAACGTACAACGCGGCTCTGATTTACGCTACAACTTAGAATTAACTTTAGAAGAAGCGGTTGCCGGAACAGAAACCAAAATACGCATACCTGTACTAGTGGGCTGTGGTGAATGTAAAGGTTCTGGAGCCAAAAAAGGCTCTAGCCCCGTTATTTGTACCACCTGTCATGGTCATGGCCAAGTCAGAATGCAACAAGGCTTCTTTTCTGTACAACAGGCCTGCCCTACTTGCCGAGGAACTGGCAAGCAAATTAAAGATCCTTGTAATGAATGTCATGGTCAAGGCCGTGTTCAAGAAAACAAAACCCTGTCTGCAAAAATACCCGCAGGCGTTGATACCGGTGATCGTATACGTTTAGCCGGCGAAGGCGAAGCAGGAGAGCGCGGTGGGCCATCGGGTGATTTGTACATCGAGATTCAAGTCAAAGAGCACGCCATATTTACTCGTGATGGCGCAAACTTATATTGTGAATTACCCATTAGCTTTGCTACGGCTTGCTTAGGTGATGCCATTCAAGTACCCACTTTAGATGGTGAAGTTAAGCTTACTATTCCACCTGAAACTCAAACCGGAAAATCATTCCGTCTCCGTGGCAAAGGTGTTAAACAGGTTAGAGGCGGCGCTATTGGCGATTTGTTATGCAAAGTGCGTATTGAAACGCCAGTGCAACTCACTAAAGATCAAAAAGCGCTCATAGAAAAATTACGCGAATCCTTATCAAGTGGTGGTAAGCAGCACAGCCCTCAAGAACATACCTGGATTGATGGTGTAAAAAACTTTTTTGATAAACTAACCTCATGATACGTATTGCTATAGTCGGCGTATCAGGTCGCATGGGCACCGTGCTCTGCAAAGCAGCCGAGCACACTAAGGAAACCACATTAGCGGCGGCTATTTCTAGACCTAATAGTCTTGCAATCGGTAAAGATGTCGGCGAATTAACCGGCATTGGTAGTCTAGGTATCATGGTCGTTGATGACTTAAGTGCAGTTATCAATGACTTTGAGGTATTGATAGACTTTACTCGCCCCGATGCCTCTATGGTCTTCATCGAGCAATGTCGCCTAGCCGGTAAACAAATAGTCATAGGCACCACAGGTTACAGTGATGCACAAAAATTAGTGATTGCTGAGGCGGCTAAAGACATCGCCATTGTATTGGCACCCAATATGAGTGTAGGTGTGAATTTAGCACTCAATTTGCTGGCATTAGCGGCAAAAGTGATGGGTGACTATACCGATATAGAAATCATTGAAGCGCATCATCGCCATAAAGTGGATGCGCCTTCTGGCACGGCCTTACGCATGGGTGAAGTTATAGCAGATGCTTTAGGTCAGGATTTAAAAGACTGCGCTATATATGGCCGCGAAGGTATTACCGGCGAACGCGATAGAAAAACCATTGGCTTTTCTACCATACGCGCCGGTGATATTGTCGGTGATCATACGGTTATGTTCGCCGACGAAGGCGAACGCTTAGAAATCACTCACAAAGCCACTAGCCGCATGACCTTTGCTAATGGTGCGGTCAGAGCCGCGATCTGGTTAAAAGACCAGCCCAACGGTCTTTATGATATGCAGGATGTTTTAGGTCTTTCGAGTTAAGCCCCGTAGGTTGGGCTAACGGCTCTATCGTTAACCCAACATTGCACCATGATTATGTTGGGTTGCGAAAAGCACGCAGCCCAACCTACTAGGCTCAATACAACAAAAAAGCGGATCGTTCATCTTCCCAAGCCAACTCATCGGCGCTCGCTAGAAACTCTAAGTCCTCGGGGTGTGCATTTGCATCATCCACCCACTCTCGTAACAACGGTGAGCCATTAATAACATCTATCGCTAATTTATCCAACTCGTATTCATAAGGAAAATCACGCCATAAAGGGTAATCAGACTGCTGTAAACGTAAAGCTTTAAAAGCCAGAGCTTGCAAACGCCAGGGCTTGAAAGCTTCATGATCGTAAATAAATTCATCCACATGAATCTGTACGCCCGCACAGAGTTTTTCAGCATGTTTGTGAAAAGTAGGCTCAAACCAACACTCTCGTAAGCTACAGCCTCTGAGCCATTGTGGTGCGATGTCGTGCATATTTTTTATAAGTAGTGAGGCATTTATATCTGGCGCGCCAAATAGTTCTAGGGGACGCGTGGTGCCTCTTCCTTCTGATAGCGTTGTGCCTTCTAAAAGCACGGTACCCGCATAACAGCGCGTCATTGATAGGTTTGGCGCATTGGGGCTAGGATTAATCCAGGCGCGCTCTGCTTGCGGCCAACCATAACCGGGTGCTAACTTAGGATGCCAGCCTTGCATTTCAATGACTTTGCAATCCACAGCCAATGCCAACTTTTGGACAAACCAACCTGCTAACTCCCCCATGGTCAAGCCATGGCGCATAGGCAACGCCCCTGCCCCTACAAAACTTTCCCAATCCGGCCTTAAGGTCAAACCTTCTACGGGACGCCCGGCAGGATTGGGTCTATCCAATATCCATACTGATTTTTGATGCTTAGCGGCCGCTTCTAACACATAGCGCAAGGTCGTAATAAAGGTATAAATACGACAACCCAGATCTTGTAAATCCACCAATAACACGTCAAATGACTCCATCATGCTATCAGTCGGTCTACGAACCTCACCGTAAAGACTAAATACGGGAATACCTAAAACAGGATCGATATAATCGGGTGATTCAATCATATTATCTTGCTTATCACCTCGCAGACCATGCTGTGGGCCAAAAGCCGCAGTGAGCTTAATATCAGGCAAACGTGCCAAAGCATCCAAGCTATGCGTTAAATTCTGTGTTACTGAGGCTGGATGAGCCAGCAAGGCCAAACGCTGTCCCTGCAAAGGCGCTCGTAAAGCAGATTCTTCAAGTAAACGATCTATACCAAATTTCATAGTTGTTGTGGATTATTCGGATTAAATGACAAAATAAAATCGTTGCGCTGGTGAAAGTCAGGTTCACTATCAGAATGCTGTAAAGCCCAGTAAGAAAGCTCTCCTTCATTCGTTTCAATGACGGCTGTTATGCCTAGCTGAAAAGATTGCTCAGCTCGCTTCAAAGGCAAATCATCAGCGCCAATCAAAACATCCAGCAATAGCGACTCTTTAGTTTGGGTGCATCTGATAATGGGTGCATTGTTAATCGTCCAAGCACTGCGCTTTCTGTAAGCACTAAAAGCATAAGCTACCCAGGCACTCGAAGGCGAAAAATTGAATTCATAATAACCTTCCTCGCCATTGACAGCAATAAACGCCTCAAAACAAGTGTGTTGCCATAGGCCATCGACAGCGCAAGGTGCTTGCACAGTAGGTATATTTAATGCGCTTAACTCACCCGTCACTTCATACTGTAAATGTAAATAATCTTCTGTGAATTCAAATCTAACTACGAAACTATCTATGGTAGTAAGATCATTATTGGCATGCCTAAGCATAGTATAGTTAATCAACATGGCTAATAACTCGGTTATATGTTGAAGTTGAATAACGTCTGCATCAAAGACGTTATGCTAGTTGGCTTGAAAGTGTATCCCAAAACAAATTGTGTTGCTTTGATCTGTTACTGTAACTTGTCTCTGCTTAAGTAAAAAACAACAATAGCAAACCCCTTATTCACTTTAGGCTACCAACTTAAGACGCGACAAAGCTAGGATTAACCCTTTTGCCTTGAGCCCTTAGTCTGCGTTCAGGAGAGCCCTTTCTAAAATTGAACGGTCAACCTAAACTGTCGCGCCTTAAGTTGCTTGCCTCACATTACAATAACCAAGAACTTTACTCTGGAATTAAATAGGACTAGAATAGTCCTCAATGATTTTGGAGAGGGTATGTTACGGTTAAGTAAATTAACGGACTATGCAACAGTTATCTTAAGCTTTATGGCCAGAGATACTGATCAGATGCATGCAGCGATGGAAATAGCCTCTATTACCGGCATTGCCTTACCTACCGTGAGTAAAATCTTGAAATTACTGGTCAACGCCAAGATACTGATTTCGACTCGGGGCGCTAAAGGTGGTTATGAACTCGCCAGAGCACCCGCAGAAATAAGTATCGCTGCGGTCATCAGCGCCTTAGAAGGTCCTATTGCACTCACCGAATGCAGTATATCTCAACAAGGCTGTGAACAAGCATCCGGCTGTGAAATTAGAGGCAACTGGAATTTAATTAATCAGACCATTCATAATGCCCTGGAATCAGTAACCTTGGCGGACATGGTGCGCCCAGCTCGCTCTCAAGATCTCGCTTGGAAGCAAGAAATCCTGATTCCCGTCGCCAGTTTATATCGTTAGATAGAGAAATTTATGTCAGCAAGCACCCAAGAAATAAATAACCTGATCAACCAGGAATACAAACAAGGTTTTGTTACTGAGTTAGAAACCGATACCTTTCCTATTGGGCTAGATGAAGACGTTATTCATAAGCTATCTAAAGTCAAAAATGAACCTGAGTTTATGTTGGAATATCGCTTAAAAGCGTTTCGGCATTGGCAAACCATGAAGTCACCAGAGTGGGCATTCGTCAAGTTTGATCCCATAGACTATCAGGCCATCAGCTATTATTCTGCGCCTAAACGTAAAGAAGACGGCCCTAAGAGCTTAGATGAAATCGATCCACAAGTATTAGAAGCCTATAAAAAGCTAGGCATCCCTTTAGATGAACAAGAGCGCTTAGCCGGAATCGCCATTGATGCGGTTTTTGACAGCGTCTCAGTAGCGACCACCTTTAAAGGTAAGCTTAAAGATGCGGGCGTTATTTTCTGCCCTATTTCTGAAGCCTTGCGAGAACATCCTGAATTAATCAAACAATATCTAGGTTCAGTCGTACCTCATACCGACAATTATTTTGCGGCCTTGAATGCTGCCGTTTTTACGGATGGCTCATTTGTTTATATCCCCAAAGGCGTGCGCTGCCCGATGGAGTTATCCACTTATTTTAGAATTAACGCGGCTAATACCGGACAATTTGAACGAACGTTAATTATTGCCGATGAAGGTAGCCATGTCTCTTACCTTGAAGGCTGCACGGCACCGATGCGTGATGAAAATCAGTTACATGCAGCCGTGGTTGAATTGGTTGTCATGAAAGATGCCACCATTAAATATTCCACCGTGCAAAACTGGTATCCCGGCGATAAGAATGGCTTAGGCGGCATATACAACTTCGTCACTAAACGCGCGGAATGCCGTGGTGATAATTCTAAAGTATCATGGACTCAAGTAGAAACCGGCTCAGCGATTACTTGGAAATATCCTAGCTGCGTGTTAACCGGCGACAATGCTGTCGGTGAGTTTTATTCAGTCGCCTTGACCAATAATTATCAACAAGCCGACACCGGCACCAAGATGATTCATATCGGCAAAAACACGCGCAGCACCATCGTGTCTAAAGGCATTTCAGCAGGCAAGGCACAAAACACTTATAGAGGCTTGGTCAAGGTCTTGAAAAGCGCTGAAAATGCACGTAATTACACGCAATGCGATTCCTTGCTAGTCGGCGATCAGTGCGGTGCACATACGTTTCCGTACATCGAAGTCAAACAACCATCTGCGCAAGTCGAACACGAAGCAACCACGTCTAAGATCAGCGAAGACCAGTTATTCTTTTGTCAGCAACGCGGACTTTCAGCAGAAGATGCTGTATCTATGATCGTTAACGGTTTTTGTAAAGAAGTGTTTAAAGAATTGCCGATGGAGTTTGCTGTGGAAGCGCAGGCATTGTTGGGCTTGAGTTTGGAAGGTTCGGTTGGTTAGTTGGCAAATACGACAAGATTTTGGATATACAACAGCTAGTCTCAATGACTAAATATGAAATGATTATTTACTGGAATGAAGAAGATCAACTCTTTATCGCAGAAGTTCCAGAATTAGCGGGCTGCATGGCGGATGGTAGCAGTTATCAGGAAGCTGTTAAAAATGCGGAACAGGTCATTACTGAATGGATAGAAACTGCCATAGATCTCGGCCGATTTATTCCTGAGCCTAAAGGGCGATTGTTGTATGCTTAATCCATAGCGTAACGAAGTTATGTAGGGTGGATAAGCAACGCGCATCCACCATTGATACCGGATGCGCGTTATTTATCCGACCTACAGGTCACTGGTATTAAGTTAAAAAACATCGTCATACAAGCAGTGAAACTTTGGCATGAAAACGAAAGGCAAGCTTAATCAATAATTATAATCCACCGAATTAAGCTAGGCACATTGAACGCATTTAGGTAATAACAATGAACACAGCACAACTTTTAAATGACTTAGAGCAGTTGCCGCCTGAAGCGCAGCATCAAATAGAAGACTTTATTGATTTTATAAAAACACGTTATCAATCTGTAGAAAATAAGCGTCAACCCGACATAACCCACGGCGACAAAAACGTTAATCCCTCCGATTTGTTTGGGTTATGGGCTGCACAGCCTAGGAATATAGCTGATATTAGAAAACAAGCTTGGCAACGTTCGAAATTAGAATAATGATTTTGTGTGATACCAACATTCCGCTTTATACCTATAACCTCAAAGATTTTAATTTTATGCCTAACATCAACATTCACAAAGTCTAGGCCACTCAAAAACCATTGGAACATTCATGCTCAGTATTAAAAATTTAACCGTTAACGTCAATGACAAACAGATTCTTAAAGGCATTAACCTTGAGATTAAACCGGGCGAAATTCACGCCATTATGGGGCCTAATGGCTCTGGAAAAAGTACCTTGTCACATATCTTGTCAGGTAAAGCGGGTTATACCGTAACCGGTGGTTCGGTCACTTATCAAGGCAAAGATTTACTAGAAATGGCGCCAGAAATCAGAGCGCGTGAAGGTGTGTTTCTTGCCTTTCAATACCCTGTAGAAATTCCTGGCGTCAGCAATATTTATTTATTAAAAGCTGCACTCAACTCAATACGCAAACATCACGGTCAGCCCGAAGTCGATGCCATGGATTTTTTAACCTTGGTTAAAGATAAAGTGCGTTTACTGGAAATGGATGAGAAGTTTTTGTATCGCGCTGTCAATGAAGGTTTTTCTGGTGGCGAAAAGAAACGTAATGAAATCCTGCAAATGGCTATATTAGAACCCAAATTATGTATCTTAGATGAAACCGATTCCGGCTTAGATATCGATGCCTTAAAAGTAGTCGCCGAAGGTGTTAATTCTTTGCGTGCGGCTGACCGTTCATTTGTCATGGTCACTCACTACCAACGCTTACTGGATTATATTAAACCTGATTTTGTACATGTCTTAGCGCATGGTCAAATTGTTAAATCCGGCGGAGCTGAGCTGGCTCTTGAACTAGAAGAAAAAGGCTATAGCTGGGTTGAAGATAGCAAGGCAGCGATTTAATGACAACGGCCATAGCAAGCCGATATACGGCAGAATATTCAAGCATTGCACCCACCTTGCCAGGACAAAACTTAGCTTGGTTAACGACCTTAAGACAAGAGGCCTTAAGCAAATTCTCAGCACAAGGTTTTCCCTCGCTACGTGAAGAAGAATGGCGCTATACCAATGTTTCGGCTATTGAAAAGAAACTGTTTGCGCCGTCAGCCATCGGACAAGTGCAAGAAACCGTCTCTAAAGAACTCATATCAAAATATCAATTAGCCGATGCCTGGTCTGTTGTGCTGATTGATGGTCACTTTTGTGCAGAGCTCTCCGTATTAGAAGGTCTACCAGAAACGGTTACTGTCATGAGTATGGCTGAAGCCTTGGCACAACAGCCGGATAACCTAGAACACTATATTAACCAAGCGGTTAATAACGATGAGCATAACTTTGTCGCTTTTAATAGCGCATGGTTTACTGATGGTTTATTTGTTCATGTGCCTGCTAAGCTAGTTTTAGAAAAACCTGTGCAAGTTTTGCACTTGAGCACTCAAGGCGATTTACTCGCCAGTACACGTACAGTGATAGTCGCCGAAGCTATGGCAGACATTAAAGTCATAGAAACGTTTGTCGGTTTAGATGTCGCCTATTTGTCCGCTGCAGTCACAGAGGTTTTTGTGGGTCTTAATGCCGATGTCATCTTGTATAAGATGCAATGTGAATCAGATAAAGCCTATCATTTCGGTGGCATTTACGTAAAACAAGCCAAAGACGCACGCTTTACTCATCATAATTTCGCCTTTGGAGCTTTGCTAGCACGCTGTGATATACATACTGATCTGGATTTAGCATCCGAATGTGAATTAAACGGTTTATATTTAGGCATCAATCGCCAGCATATCGACAACCATACTCGTATCAATCACTTAAAGCCTCATGGCATCAGTCGCGAACTTTACAAAGGTGTATTAGACAATAGAGCCAGAGGCGTATTTCAAGGGCGCGTTATCGTCGCTGAAGATGCGCAAAAAACTGATTCACAAATGAATAACCGTAATTTACTGTTATCCAACGATGCGGAAGCCGATACCAAGCCACAATTAGAAATTTATGCCGATGATGTCAAATGCGCACATGGCGTTACGGTCGGGCAACTCGATGAGAAATCTATTTTTTATCTACAATCGCGTTGTATCGATGAAGAAACTGCGCGTAATATGCTGACCTTCGCATTCGCCAATGAAATGGTCGACAAGATCAAGATCAAAAGTTTGCATGATCAAGCGCTAGAACAAGTTTTAATTCGCTTTCCTCAAGCAGGCATCAATAAGGAATGGTTATGACAGGATTTGATGTAGACAAAATTCGACAAGACTTCCCTATTCTTGCTGAAAAAATACGTAATAAGCCTCTAGTGTATTTAGATAATGCCGCCACTTGTCACAAACCACAAGCGGTCATCGACAGCATCGTGCATTTATACAGCCATGATTATGCCAATGTGCATCGTGGCGTTCATACGCTAAGTGTACGTTCTACCGATCTTTTTGAGAGTGCTCGCAGCAAAGTAAAAGACTTTATCAATGCCCGCAGCGATAAAGAGATTATTTTTGTTAAAGGCGCTACCGAAGCCATTAATTTAGTTGCCCAAACCTACGGTAAAGCCAACATCCACAGCGGTGATGAAATAATCATTACTGCCATGGAGCATCACTCTAATATCGTGCCTTGGCAGATGTTATGCGAACAAACGGGCGCCATTTTAAAAATTGCACCTATTAATCTGCAAGGTGAACTCATCTATGAAGAATTCGAAAAGCTGTTAAACGATAAAACCAAACTGGTTTCTGTCGTACATATGTCGAATGCCTTAGGCACCATTAATCCGGTTAAACAGATTATTGCCGCCGCTCACAGTAGAAATATTCCCGTATTACTAGACGGTGCTCAAGCCATTCCACACATGACCGTGGATGTGCAAGAACTGGATTGTGACTTTTATGTTTTTTCAGGACATAAGTTGTATGGCCCTACCGGTGTTGGTGTACTTTATGGCAAACAAGCGCACCTTGAAGCCATGCCGCCTTACCAAGGTGGCGGTGATATGATTCGCAAAGTCACTTTTGCAGAAACCGAATACAATACCCTGCCCTATAAGTTTGAAGCTGGCACACCCGATATATCGGGTGTCATCGCCTTGGGCGCTGCAATTGATTACTTGACCACCATCGGCATGGACAACATTGCCGCTTATGAAGCTGAATTACTTAGCTATGCCACAGAGAAGGCCTTAGCCATTAAAGGTCTGCGCATTATAGGTGAAGCCGAGCATAAAGGCGCTATCCTTTCTTTTGTGCTCGATAAGATTCATCCACACGATATAGGTACGTTGCTTGATAGTTTAGGTATCGCCATACGCGCAGGACATCATTGCGCGATGCCGGTCATGGATTTTTATGAGGTTCCAGCAACAGCCAGAGCATCATTTGCCATGTATAATACCAAAGCAGAAATTGATGTATTAATGAACGGCATAACATCTTTAATTGAGGTATTTGGCTAATGTTTGATGATTTACGAGACCTCTACCAAGAGGTTATATTTGACCACAAC
>CAMDNJ010000016.1 GCA_945902915.1 Crenothrix polyspora
AGAGTTGTTAGATACCGCTTTTAAGAAATATTCAGGAATATCGCCATTATTAGCTGTCGCCAAAATGAATGATAGCGAAACGCTGGTTATTGATGTACGCGATGCGACAGAATTTTCTTCTAACCACATTGAGCAAGCCATTAATATGCCTTTAGGTAAATTAATAGAAGATATTTCTAAAATAACTGAGCATAAACATAAACCGGTACTGATTGCTTGTTTAAATGGAACACGATCAGCGTCTGCAGGTAAAATTTTAACTAAAGCTGGTTTTGAGCACGTTTTTGTTATTATCGGTGGCATGCAAGCTTGGGAAAATGACTACAAATTACCTATAAAGAATAGTAGCAAAAAACAAGTAAAAACAAATACCAACAACGTCATCGTTGTACCTAAATAACCTTTTAATTAACTACTAATCCACACAATATATTATGACCGAAGAACAACAAGTACCTGAAAAACAATTTTCTATACAAAAAATATATACTAAAGATCTGTCGTTTGAGACACCCGGTTCACCAAAAATATTTACTGAAAAATGGGAGCCTACTGTAGAACTTAATCTCAGCACACAAATACAATCTTTAGAACAATCTTTATATGAAGTGGCCCTTACCATTACTATCACAGTAAAAAGTGCTGACTCTATTGCTTATTTGGTAGAAGTTAATCAAGCGGGGATTTTTACCCTGAGTGGTTTTACTGAAGAAGAAATGGGGCCTATGCTAGGTAGTTTCTGCCCTAATATCCTTTTTCCATATGCACGCGAAGCCGTATCTGATTTAGTGGCAAAAGGTGGTTTCCCTCAATTATTGTTAGCACCCGTTAATTTCGATGCTTTATATGCTCAACAATTACAGTATGCCCAACAACAAGTTCCTGGTTCTGAAACTATCAATTAATGTGCATTGATGAATAAAATAGCTATCTTAGGTGCTGGTTCATGGGGCACTGCTCTTTCACTATTGGCAGCCAGAAATGGCTGCCAAGTTTTATTATGGGGTCATAATAAAGAACAGATAGCTATACTAGCTAAGCAACAACAAAACCAACGTTATTTACCAGGCCATTATTTCCCTGTAAACCTAAATGTTACAGCTGATCTGGCTGTGGTAAGTGCATTTAGTGATTTAATGTTGGTTTGCGTACCCAGTCATGCTTTTAAAGATACCTTGATTCATCTTAAATCACACATAACTAATCCAGTAAAAATTGCTTGGGCCACTAAAGGTTTTAATCCATACGATGGTCGATTACTACATCAAATAGTTGCCGAAGTTTTTTCAGCAGACACGCCTTCGGCCATACTTTCAGGCCCTACTTTTGCGCTTGAAGTGGCCAGTAATTTACCAACAGCAATTACTATTGCAGCTACTAAACCGTCATTTGCTAAAGAATTATCAACTATTTTACATAGCGATCTTTTTAGAACTTATACCAGTTCTGATGTTATAGGTGTTGAAGTAGGCGGTGCTGTCAAAAATGTACTTGCTATTGCTGCAGGTGTCGCAGATGGCTTAGGTTTTGGTGCTAATACGCGTGCTGCATTAATTACACGAGGACTTAATGAGATTATTCGTTTAGGTACTACTTTAGGTGGTAGCAGAGAAACCTTTATGGGTCTAGCAGGCTTAGGTGATCTTATTTTAACCTGTACGGATAACCAATCTAGAAACCGACGTTTTGGCTTAGCATTAGGGCTAGGTAAAGATCAAGCAACAGCAATGAACGAAATAGGTCAAGAAATAGAAGGTATTTCTGCTGCTAAAGAAACCTTTTTATTAGCCAAAAAGTACGCAATCGACATGCCCATTATCGAGCAAACCTATAAAGTACTCTATGAAGGCTTAGCGCCACTTACTGCCGTACATAACTTATTGGGTCGTCAACAAAAACCCGAGTATTAAGCTTATGTTATCTAACCTATTAGTGTTTTTTTATTGATTTAACCTAGACTACTTTTATAAGTTCAGCGCCTTATATCTACTAATAGCATCTGTTCTAAAACAATATTAATATCTACTTCAGGTTATTCCGACATGGATTTACCCCATGATATGTAGCGTTTCGCCCTTTGGATAATAACACTAGGCATAAGTTCTCGTCTTCAGTAAGCAGTCCAGGCCAAGCCAAGCAATTCAAGCCTATCTATTATGATTTTCGCCTTGGACTTAGCGCAAAAATTAGCCGCTTTGAAATTAATATTTCTTGGAGACTGTCCTAATTTGGTCATATTTTTTGATCATTTGAGGCGAATAGTTGTTCAATTTAACGAAATGAGCGGGGAATCTTGCCAAATGGCTTTTCCGCAGTAGGTTTTCTATTCTCGGACAGCCGCCTAGGTTGCCGGGTGCAGGCAGTTATGAAGAGCAAAATCAACATGACAACAACCAAAATTTAGAAGCCAACTGGCTGTCTGGCGATGCTGTTCTTAGAATTATGGGCTAAGTAATGACGCTGATTATGCTGCATACATTCGGAATTACCCTAGAAATCTGATTAAACAGGACTATTTTCAACATGGTTGTGAATATTTCTTCTCGATATGAAGCTAGGCATTAATCCGATGGACTAAGCCTGATGAACTCAATACAGGTATTTTATATACCCAGATGAGGTGCAATATGACTAACGCCTATTGCACCCTACCAGTCTATATCATTTTCAACCCAACATTACCAAGCATGATCGTTGGGTTGAAAAATCATCAAGCCAAACTACCCATTAGTTATTTAGTTTGACTACCATTGATTTCTAATTGTACGCGACGGTTATTACTACGACCCTGTTCAGTATCATTAGTATCTATAGGACGAGCCCAACCATATCCTTGTGTAGTCAAATGTGGTGAGTGTGTGTCGTGAACCAAATACTTTTTAACCGCTATAGCACGATTTTCTGACAATTTGATATTATGTTTTAAGGAACCGGTTTTGCTGGTATGACCTTGAACTTCAATAATTAAATCAGGATTATTTTTAATGATATTAGCGGCATTATCAAGGTTATTAAAATATTGATGTTTGATTATGGCTTTGTCATTGTCAAATTTAACGTCTACAGTCCAGCAACCATTGATGGCAACATGTGCACCAGCAGGTGTATTAGGGCATTGATCAACACAGTCATTAACACCATCATGGTCACTGTCTAAGGTTGAGCAATCAGTAGTACGAGCTTGAACGATCGGCGTAACTGCAGGAGTTGCTGCAGGACTTTGCGCAACGACATGTTTTGGTTTAGCGCCAAAAGGAACGACAAAACCCATGTTAACAACTAAGTCATTAAACTCATTAGTGCCTTGCTGCAGGTTTGCACCTGCATTATTATTGTAACGATAGCGTACATCACTACGCACTAAAAAGTTATCGGATATTTCGTAAGTTAAACCTGCGCCTGCTTCACCAACAAAACCGGTGCCACTTTTGCCGTTGTGGCTAGAGTTTATGGCACCTAAACCGATAACGGTGTAAGGTGAAAAAGCACCTCGTGAAATATAATATTGAATATCTGCCGTGCCACCGGTAATATCCCAGCGACCATTTTTGTTTTCACTGTCATAGCCTTGATAAAAGCTTTTTAATTCGACATTAAAATGCTCATTAAGGATTTTACCAATCCCCATACCACCTCCCCATCCACTATCGGTATTACGGTCGCCGCCAGGTTGAACAAAAGTGCCAAAAGGTGAGACGTACCAACGCTTATCTACAGTATCATCAGCCTTAGCAGACGAAAAAAGACCTAAGCTAGTTAATGCCACTAGGGCGATTAAGTTTTTTTTATACATAAACAATTCCTCAAAAGAATAAAGATAAAAGGGTAAAGATAAAATACAGGTGTTCCGACGATGAGAGACTAACAACTACTTTTTATTGCTGGGGATAATTTAGATTATATACCATATGGAAGGGCAAGAGTTTATAGAAAATATATTGCACAGAGTAAAAGCGTTAAAGTCGCTTTGAAAAGCCATTATTTAAGTATATAAATTATAATAAGCTATCAGTTAGCTAAGGGCAATTTAATGGTAAAAGTAGTGCCTACTCCGAGATTGCTTTCAACATCACATAACCCCTCATACTTTAAGATGGTGTCGCGTGCCTCATAAACTCCAATTCCCATACCTGCATTACCTTTTGTAGTATCAAAGGGCTTAAACAAGCGTTCAGCAATAAACTTAGCATCCATGCCAACACCGTTATCGATGATTTTAATAATGGCATAGCGCTCATCCTTACTCAATATCAACTGCACGGTACCATGATGTTCAGTGGCTTCTTGTGCATTTTGCACTAAATGCCCAAGTATGGCCGTGAGCTTTTCTTTTTCACCTAAAACTTCACATTTATCTACATTCATGATGATGTGTATTGCCGGTTTATGACCCTGCTGCTGTATTTTTACGTCCTCAATCACCTCATTAAGATTAAGCAGGCTTATAGAATCAGTTTTTACCCAACCTTTATTAAGTTGCCCTAATATTGAGACTATTTTATTAACTACATTTTCCAAGGTCTCAATTGAATCATCTATAAACTCAGGCTTATAGCGATGTTTTACGGAGTTTTTAACAATTAATGATACTTGAGCTACTAGGTTTTTAAGATCATGAACCAAAAAAGCAGAAAGCTGGTTATAGGCTTCAAACTGACGTGATCTAAATAAAGCTTCATTAGTATGACTTAGAGCTAGGGCATTGGTTAATTGCATTCCCACCGTTTTTAATAGATCATGATCTTCCCACATGAGTTGTCTGTTTATTTTGGCTTTAGCTAATACGACAAAGGCAACTAATTTATGTTTTCGAAATAACGGTATGATTAAACTAATACGTTGATCTTTAGCAAGCCACGCTGATAAATCTACTTCATTATAAACATAGGGTGTATTTGCAAACTCAACAAAATCAATCATCCACTGCTTGTTCTTCATAAACCTAATTAAGGAATTATTCTTCTTTATGGTCTGAGGTGCATGCATATTTAGGTTAATTTCTTCTGCTAAATAAAAATCATCTTGATCATTGCTTAACCATAAAGCGCCTCCCGAAGTTTCGGTTAATTTCATCAGTGTCTTAATAATAACGGCTGATAACTCATTCACAGAGTCAAGTTGTGCAATCGTTTTACTTAGTTCTATCCAGATATCACGATAATCATAGCGGTAGTTAAAAAAGTGCTGATTAAAATACACCTTAGTCATAGATCTGACTTTGCCAGATACTAATAATATGAGTAGGGTCATGATCGCTATAAAAACAAATATTATTTGGGCAACACCACCCCAACTACCGTCATAATCTCTAATATAAAATCCAGCAAATGACATTAGTAACAGATATGCACCTGTTCCTATTAATACTGTAGTATGAAATATAGTTTTTCGTGGCGCTATAATGTAATTTGCACTATTGGTCTGCAAGCGGCGTATTGAGATAGCTAATAAGGGGACAATTAAAGCATTAAGAAAGCCTCGTGAGTTCCATAGCATAAAATCGATATGTGCAAATAATAGAGACTTAGTGTAAACAATAAAATCGACCCCAAATAATGCCCCTAACCCTAAACATAAGAACTTGATCGTCCAATGTTGATCGGGTGTCGAATTTCGAAAAAGCTGTTCTACTAAAATTAAGCCTACAATTGAAAAAATGACATGGGCAAAAATCCGAATATCTTGACCTAATAACATTTGGACCTGATAACGAAAGTCACTAAAGATTTCTAGGATAAAAACAAAGCCTATCATTAAAGCAAATACTTTGTTAGTTGATGTCGTAAAGAGAAACTTGTCTTGCTGTTTTAAGATTAATGTCCTTAATAACAAAAACCAAGCTACATCGCGTAAAGTCTCTAGCGGCAAAGTCGCGGAGGTTAATAAATCATCATGATAAACAGCATAAGCTATATAACCCGACCACAGCAGCGACAAACTGATGGCCAACAGCAAAGGGAGCAATAATTGATTCTTTTTAAAATCTCTTAAAGAAAAAAACAATAAAAACAAATTGGCTACTGAGGCTGTTAAATAACTATAATAGATATAATCTTCCATGGAATTCATGCAGTACTCTTATGGGTAGCGTTTTGTTGATATTGGATATTAACTTGATAAGTCGTGTAGGATAACAAATATTATGAGCTGCAATACAACTTTATACTTTACATTATATGGCTAGTATGATGAATAAAATAAATATTCCTAGCGTTTCTGGATATAGACAGCTTAAAAAACTGCGTACTGCATTAGCTATATCACAGGGCTCTAAATTATTATCGACCTTACAGCAAGAAGCTGAAGGTACAGTTTCGCATGACCAAACTAAACGAGTTACCTATTTAACCGCCCTATTCTCTCGTATCCATCGTGAAATTTATCAAGACTGGAAGGAGCAGCCTACTGTCAGTCATCGCCCTGGTACTATGACCGATCCTGATAAACGCAAAACCTTTCGAGAAACCATAGAGCGCTTGGTATTAGATGATGAGGATGACAATGATGACACGGCTATTTTTGATAACAATGGCTTTGTCATAAGAGTTGACAATATAGCTGAAAGACTGGGTAGTTTTTATCAAACAATGCGCGCAGTGCGACCTTTTAGTTTTGGTAATCGCTTAACGTTGGATTTTTTTATCACCATGCTAGGTAAGTTGCCCGCTATCAAAAGCGTTTACGAACAAGGTATTGATTTCAGGCGTATCGATACCAGTGATGCCGTTGCATTACATAATGCTAACAGTACACTAAGAGAAATTACTTTAGCCTTTGAACATGCATTAGATCCTACGCGCAGTAAAAGCTTACAAAATCAAGCCAATGCTTACGGTAAGTGGCCAGAAAACAAACATTTCATTTCCGGCATTCCTTTTTTATCACATACCACCAAAGATGGTATAAGTTGCATAGTTGCTGTCAATGGCGGTTTAGTGCCCTTAGATAATATTAAGCAAGATCTTTTCATCGCTGGCAAGCATTTAGCCGATTACCCGCTATGCACTCTTGAAAAAATGATTGGTTATTTAGCCGGCACCGAAGATATTAGGAAGACAGGTTGTTATGAAATCGATGGCATCAGCATTGCTGAAGATGGAGCTTCGCCTTTATTTTGTTTAGATATTAACATGCTAACAGGGCTACGCACTCCGGCACACACAGAATTAGTAGAATTGCTTAAGCAATGCCAAGGCAATAAGGCAAGCATATTTGATTTAGTAAAAATTCCCAAACTTAAAGAACTATTAATTAGCTCTGCTAATAATGATAGTAGACTGGAGCGAGCCGTTGAGATTGCGCATGAACGCTTAAGTAAAATCATTAATAAACTAGAGGTCGAAAAAGAACAACTTTTCAAAGATAAATATCCCGTCACTAACCCCATGTTATTTATGTCTATGGGTGGAGCAGGTGCTGGAAAAACAGCGGTAGAAGACATTGCTAAAGCTCATTGTAATGATAATTTTGTTATCGCCTCATTAGATGAATTTAGAAAAAAGAGTGATCTTTATCAAGTACTGACGGCAGCAAGTCATCACAGTGACGATTATGTCTATGTTGAACCTTTTGCTAATCGATTAAGAGACGCCGTTGCCGAACATGCCAAAATAAACCATATAAATCTACTTTATGATGGCACCGGCATTCCTTATCAACCCCGTTATTCAACTATTATCGAACAATTTGCAGAGGCTGGTTTTCACACCCAAATAACCGCAGTTGATGCCTTTATTGTTAAACCTAAAGATCGTGAATATGAGCTGATACGCTCTAGTGTGATTGATAGTGTTAAAGAGCGTTATGAAACAACAGGGCGAGCATTACCTTGGGTAGTGACGGTTGATAAACACATACGTGCACCTCGATCCTTTTTTTATGCCCTAGAGCATCAACAGTTAGACAAACTTTCCTTGTTTGCTAATGATGGCGAAAAAGATCATCACTATTTAGTAGCAGAAAGCTTTTCATTGTCTGATCAAGAGGTTCGTATACTGCAACAGCAGCAACTATCAGGCACTTTAAAACCTTATCTTGAATTGTTGATAAGAAACCATAAGGACTCTATCTTAAGTCATTTAGCTGAAAATGATCACGCAAAACTCAATGAACTGATCAATAGAAATCCATTTTTCTCAGAAACTAACGTCGCCTTTCAAATCTATCATAGTAGTACAGGCAATCGTGTGCTGGTCATTTACAATGCTAGACGCTTAGTAGATTTTGTTGAAAAGAGGCAGTTAAATCCTAATGCCTCGGGTGTCGATGGTTTGTTACATAAACCTGAATCACTGGCTTTTCATGTTGATCCTTATGCTAAGGATCCGTGGATTACACGATTACAAGAATAGTTTTAAGCTTAATAGTTATAGGGTAATATACGCCCATCAGCCCCATCACTAAGTCCAATACAGGATTAACGCATGTCAAACGTTAAAGTTTATGATGTAAAACCTGAGATAGCTGTATCAGCGCACATAAACGCCGAAAGCTATCGAACACTTTACAAACAGTCCGTAGAACAACCTGAGCTATTTTGGGCGGAGCAAGCACTGCAATTTCTAACTTGGAATAAGCCCTGGCATACAGTCATGAACTACGACTATCCGACTGGTTTTATCCGCTGGTTTGAAGGCGCTACGCTTAACGTTAGTGTCAACTGTATTGATAGACATCTCGAAACGCGTGCTGAGCAAGTGGCTATTATTTGGGAAGGTGATGATCCCACTCAAGATAAAAAAATCACTTACCGTCAATTGCACGAAGACGTATGTAAATTTGCCAATGTCCTAAAAGCTCAAGGTGTTAAAAAAGGCGATCGGGTGTGTATTTATTTACCTATGATCAGCGAGGCGGCTAGTGTAATGTTAGCTTGCACGCGTATAGGCGCGGTACATTCTGTTGTTTTTGGTGGTTTTTCGGCTGAAGCCTTAAAAGACCGACTATTAGATTCTGATTGTCACTATGTTGTTTGTGCAGATGAAGGTTATCGGGGTGGTAAAACGATTGCAATTAAAGCCAATGTCGATCTAGCCGCTACATCTTGTCCAGAGCTTAAAAAAGTCATCGTCATTAAGAATACAGGCAATCCGGTAGCTTGGCATGAGCCGCGTGACCTTTGGTATCAACAAGCTATGGTAGAGGCCTCAAGTATTTGCCCCCCTGAAGAAATGGATGCAGAAGATCCTTTATTCATACTTTACACCTCAGGCTCCACAGGAAAACCTAAAGGCATACTTCATAGCACTGGCGGTTATTTGTTATATGCCGCCATGACCCATAAATATGTTTTCGATTATCACGACGGTGATATTTATTGGTGTACTGCCGATATCGGTTGGGTCACAGGCCATTCTTATATGATCTACGGCCCTTTATGTAATGGTGCAACGACCTTGTTATTTGAAGGTGTACCCACTTATCCTGAAGCCGATCGATTTTGGCGCATCATCGACAAACATCAAGTTAATATTTTTTATACCGCACCTACAGCCATCCGCGCCTTAATGGCACAAGGTGATGATTTTGTTATTCGTACTGATCGTAGCAGTTTGCGCATACTAGGCAGTGTAGGAGAGCCGATTAATCCTGAAGCTTGGGAATGGTATTACCATGTGGTAGGCAATGATCGCTGCCCTATTATGGACACTTGGTGGCAAACAGAAACCGGTGGCATTTTAATTACGCCCTTGCCCGGAGTCACACCTTTAAAACCCGGCTCAGCCACCCTGCCCTTTTTCGGCATCATACCCGAAATCATGGATCAACAAGGCCATATCATGGAAGGTGTAGCTGAAGGCGTACTGGTAATTAGTCGCCCTTGGCCGGGACAAGCAAGGTCGCTGTATGGCGATCATCAACGCTTTGTCGAAACTTATTTTAAGAATTACCCAGGTTATTATTTTGCAGGCGATGGTGCCAACCGTGATGCGGATGGTTATTTTTGGATTACCGGACGTGTTGATGATGTCATTAATGTTTCGGGGCATCGCATGGGAACTGCAGAAGTAGAGAATGCCTTAGTATTACATCCTCAGGTTGCAGAAGCCGCAGTAGTCGGATATCCGCATGACATTAAAGGCCAAGGTATATATGCTTACGTTACATTGAATAATGGTGTAATCCCTACAGAAGAGCTACGCAAAGAACTAATTGCGCTAGTAAGAACTGAAATTGGTGCTATCGCCAATCCCGACATTATTCAATGGGCGCCTGGCTTACCCAAAACGCGCTCCGGCAAAATAATGCGCCGTATTCTGCGTAAAATAGCCGCCAATGAATTAGATAATCTAGGTGATATATCCACCCTAGCCGATCCAGCGGTGGTAGAGGACATAATCAAACACCGAGCTAATAAATAGCTCGCTAACTAACTAACTACATTAAGTTAATTAAAAGGACTGGAGTGCAACAGCTTCAGCTGTAGCTAATAAAACAGCTGAAGCTGTTTTACTCCAAGTAAACATATAACCCTTACATCTTTAACTGAGCCCTTACTTTATCAGTAAGCTCAATAATTTGTTGCTCAGTATAAGGCTGAGCTGAAAATTTACCCCAAACCGGTGCTGGCCAAGCTTTATCGGATTGATAACGCACTATATGATGTATATGTAACTGGGACACCATATTACCAATCGCCGCCATATTCATCTTATCGGCTTTAAAAAGCTCTGCCATATTTTCTGCAAGAAAGCAGGATTCTTCGCTTAATAACTGACGATCAGCTACCGTTAGCTGATAGATTTCCTTAATATCGGCCCTTTCAGGCACCAAGATAAACCAAGGAAATTGACTATCATTCATCATCAATAACTGGCATAAACTAAAGCGACCGATAGCGATGCAATCTTTTTGTAAGTGTTCGTGTAACTGAAATGGTGAGCTCTTCATAAATAAATAAAAATAAATGTTTGAAAATGAGTAAATATCGGGTGTAATTTAGTGATTGGTTTCCACTATAACAATAATAATAAAAACAGGGAATTACATGCCATCATCACTCATTAATGCTACACGCTTAGCCGATGAGCTTAAGTTAAGCATCTCCTTTAAATGGTTGCTTGCCTTGTATGCCATTATTCCACTGTGCTTAGCCTTACAACTGATTGACGCAAATGTTTGGCAAGGCTACTTACAAAGCCATTTACCCAGCAGCCCTAATCATTTTATAGTTTTTCAAATTCTATTTGGAACGCCTCATATTATAGCCAGTACCTTGGTATTGACCAGTAATAGCGACTATCTCAAAAACTACAGTCGTAAACTCCTACTTATGACCTTCGCTATAGCCATAGTCTTTGGTGTAGGTAGTTTGTTTATACCTTATAAAGTCTTCTATGTATTAGTCGCGGCGTGGACGGTCTACCATGTCATTAAGCAACAACATGGCGTGGCGCGGAGTGTCTATCGATTACCTAACTGGGCTTTTTATGTTTTATTATGGCTTAGCGTAAGCGCAGGCTTAATCATTTATGTAGGTATTTTTTTAAAAAATAGCTTAGATGTTCAACAAATCTTATGGATAAAGCAAAGTGCAGGACTCCTGTGTATCAGCATCATCCTATTTGGTTTATATTGCCATCGATATGTGAGCAACTTTTTTGGACAATGTTTCTTATGGGCCAATATCTTTTTAGTGCTCAGTAGCTTTTATCTTTATCTGCAACAATATTATTTTTTGGCCATTTTAGTGCCGCGCTTAGTGCATGATGCCACCGCCTATACTTTTTATGTCACGCATGATTACAATCGGCATCTCATTCAACCCAGTAACTTCCTATATCGTGCTGCCGCACTTTGCCACATTCCATTATTAATCGTTTTACCACTGAGCTCATTTGCCTTAGCCTTTTTATTACAAGCCTATGGTGATGGCATCATTAGTTGCCTTAGCGAATTTTTCTTTGGCGCCAGCATAAACAAGGTTATCACTTTAGGTTTACTCGGCTATCTTGCCTTAATACATTATTACACCGAAGCCTTTACCTGGAAGAATGATTCACCTTATCGGCGCTATATTGCATTTTCAAAATAATCGGCTACTGTAGTGCTAAATGACAGCATGGGCGTAGAGTCCGAATGGGTCTGATACTTATTTCCATCTATAAAAATTTATTTTAAAAAGACGCTGACAAAATTAATGTTCCAACTGGGCTATTGTTGTTTAATTTTCGTCCAATGATTCATGGAATATAAAGTTCTGAAAAGCAGTAATAAGACTGCAGTCGTGATAATTGCCCTAGTATTTAAAGTTTTAAATATTATCATATAAGCCCATTGACTATAATAGCTTCTAACATATATACTAATTCTAATTACGTTAACGCTAGGTCAAGCTCAAGACCAAATCCTTGGTTATCTAAGTCTTGATAGGGAAAATTAAATGTCAAAAGTTAAACTCACTAATTTTCAAAAATTAATAGATCAACTGTCAGTTTATTCATTAAACGAAACACATCCAGATGCTTTTACAGTTATACGCATGAAAAAAGAGGCTAAAAAAATAATAGCTGAAAACCTAGCCCTAGGTGCATCTGCGTATGGCCTTATCGCAGCAGTTGAAGGTGATTTAGAAGAATCAGAGTCTCAACATGCAATCGCCATTAAGTTAAGTCGTAAACCGCATTACATTATGTACCGTGCTATATCGATGAAAACATTAGGAAAACACGCAGAATCTTATCGATTAATGCAAAGCATAATGAAAGTAATGCCTAAACCAATTGACTTACTTAACTCCGAAATAATTTTAGCTTTTGATACTGGCCATCATAAAGAAGTTATAGCTTTTTATGATGAATTAGTTCGTATTCAAGGCAGCATCACTACCCAGGCACTCATAAGTGTTTATTTTAGTACCTTAATAATAAACTCAAACATTGACCTTGAAGCATTTCCTTTTACAACCTTACTCTTAAAGTCACTACAAAAAATCAATAACATAAAAGATCCTAATACCGTAGTTGAGTTAATTGGAGACCAGTTATATTTTTGGTTAGAGATAATAAAAGATGAACAAACGCTAAGCTTAATAAATGAGCAAGTAGCGAATGGCATGGCTACATTAACGTCTTTTAATTTACAAAATTTTCATGCTGGTTTTAGAACAGAAGTGCCTAGACCTGAAGTGCAATATGTAGAGCTCTATAAAGTGATTAACGACCATGACAGGTATTAACATATTAGCCCATAGTTTTTCGACTATCCGCACACCTAATCAATCAATACGAGAATCCATCAATGTCTGAAGAACTCACTGCCGTTTTAAATAACATAATCGATACCACCGAAAAGTATGCCTTATCTCAAACTAAACTGGATGAACTCACGTCACAGCGTCTCAAAAATGACGCTAAAAAGCTGATACACGTTAATCCGTCTTTGACGGCAATGGCCTTAGGTTTAATTGCTTCAGTAGAAGGGGATGTTGAGGAATGCATTAAGCAGCATACGCTATCACTTAAACTGGGCAAGGATCCGATTTTAAATCTTAACTACGCTATTTCAATGAAGACACTTGGATTTAATGCTGAGTCTTTTCGTTTGATTGATAACGCGATGAATTTATTACCTGATCCTGGATTTGCTATCCCTATTTATTTGATGATAGCGATTAATGCCGGTAAATATGAAAGTATTCAATCTTGCGAAGACATGCTTATAAATAAAGGCATAAGTATTCCTCCACAGGTACAGCAATACTTTGATGATGTTAACACCATCGTCAGGAAGGCACCGTTACCTTTTAATATGTATCCTGTAATCGCATCTATACAAGAAGCCATTAGTTTAAATAATAAAGTTGGCCTGACTGAGTATGCACTTGAAGACATAAACGATGAATTATATTTATGGACCTTAGTAAAAGCCGATGCGAAAACCGTTATGTTAATGAACATTGAATTAGAAGACGAACTTAGCCAACTAGAAAATATAAACTTAGATGAGTTTCATATTGCTTTTAGAGCAAAAGAGTTCACTGATTTATTGGCATAACTTACCCTAGGAGGCGTCGGTTTATCATGGATAGTCGCCATTGCTCGGAATACGCTGGATTCCACTGCGATTAATCCAAGCAACTAGCTATATCTATTTGGCAGATTGATTATTAGTAAATGTTCTTAAATACTTGATAATTGTTTTTTTGATGGTATATCTAACTATGCATTATGTAGCTATAACTGCTTAATGTAACCTCACCTAAGTAGGTTTAAGTCTATTAATGGTTTAAACCTACACTGATACCAATCTGAAAAATTGATTGGTATTTTTCTTCTTATTATAAGGTGTAGTCATGATAAACGAACAGATACCAAAGAATATTGAGGTAACATAAATTCGTTAATAACTAACCAAAACGAAGTTCTTCTTAATTACACCAATTCTTTATATTCTTCGATCGATAAATTATTTTTTCAAAGGTTTCAAAAATAACACGATCGACTTTTCTAACTAAAAATAATTTAGTCGTCACGATGGTGTTTTTTATTCGCTTACATGAAGTATCATGGCATTATGGCTAGGGGGGTGCTTCGTGAGTAACTTCGTTATTCAATTAATTTTAGGGTTAATGTATGCCAATGCCGGTGAATGGCTAATGCATAAATACATCTTGCATGGGCTTGGAAAAAACCCACATAGCTTTTGGGCTTATCATTTGCATCATCATCACGCTGTTTGCATTAAAAATTTAATGGTCGATCCAGGTTATCAAACTTTGATATTAACTAAATGGAATGTCCAAACTAAGGAGTTAGCGGTATTGGCAATTATTGTATTGCTGCATATACCTTTGCTTATGGTTTTTTCAGTGTTTACCTGCGTAGTATATGCATCATTACTTCTATATTACTATAAACATCGGAAGTCTCACTTAGACCCAGTTTGGGCTAAGCGACATTTGCTTTGGCATTACGAACATCATCTTGTCGATAACTACGCTGCTAATTGGTGCGTAACTTTTCCATGGTTTGACTACCTAATGGGGACTCGTATTAAATCGAATATCAAAACCACTGAGTAACGCGTAGGCTGGATTAGCGGATTTACCGTTAGCTCAACATTAATGCCGTGAATACGTTAGCTTGCAAAAAGATGCAATTCAATCTACGCGGCTTCAGCTCAACCTTTTAAAACAGCTAAAGCTGTTTTACTCCAAACAAAAGCCATAAAATTAATAACAATCTTGAAGCTTACCCCTATTCCGATTCACTTAAGCTACCAACTACCCCCTAAACTTTTATAAACGCTAATTAAGTTAATTGTGGTTTGTGCTTTGGCGCTAGTGACTTGGTTTTGCGTGTTATAAAGACTGCGTTGTGCCTCTAGCACTTCTAATAAAGAACTGATGCCTGCTACATATCGTTCCTGAGCTATTTGAACAACATGGTTATTTGCTTTGCCTGACTTTTCTAAAGACTGCCATACTTTTTCTTGTTCGTTATATGCCGTCACTGAACGCTCTACATCCGAAAAAGCTATAATCATAGCCTGTTGATATTGCTTCAAAGCGGCTTGTTGTTTGGCATCAGCAGCATGAAGATTGGCAGATAAGCCACCATAACTTAAAATGGGCCATAAAACATTGCCGCCCATCGATCATGATTTACTAGAAACATTTAAAAAATTACCGGCATTAGTATTAAACAAGCCTATAAATCCCGTTAGAGATATATCAGGATAAAACTTAGCGGTAGCTACGCCTTGCTTGGCAGTCGCAGCCGCCAGCATTCGTTCTGCATGTCGGATATCGGGTCTATGGGTCATAACCACAGCGGGTGCCGCTAAAATAAGTGCTTTGTCGGTAGTGGGTATGCTAGCTTCTGCTTTAACTAGCGTATGGCTTAAGCCTGGCTTTTCTCCCAACAACACATCCATTCGGAATTCGGCTTGCGCCAACATGTTTTTAAAATACGCGAGCTGACTTTGATCATGTTCAAGTATTGCTAATGTTCGAGTGACATCGATACCTGCATTATTACCAATATCGACGCGCTGCTGAGTTAACTCAGTCGTTTTAGTATCGGCATCGACCATCTGTTGAGCAATAGCCAGTTGATTTTGATACTGGCGTATTTCAACATAGGTTTTGGCAATTTCAGCTAAGGTGCTAATTAAAATATCATCGCGTGTTACATTAGCCGCTTCAAACTCAGCTTTTGCAGCTTCCGCAGAGCGTCGATGACCGCCAAATAAATCTAACTCCCAACTGACGTCAAAGCCTGTTTTAAACATATTAAAAGGCTGTTTGACTTGTTGCGCTATGTTCGACGAACCACCAGGAAAACCGATGGTATTGCCCTGACGACTAGCACCAGCCATTAGATCACCCGTTGGGAACAGCGCAGCCGTGGCTGAAGCCTGTAAAGCTCTTGCTTCCATGATACGCGCTTCGGCGGTTTTAATATCCAAGTTGCCTAGCCATGCTTTTTCAAGCAAATGATTTAAAATGGGATCATTAAATTGTTGCCACCATAATTGCTCATTGGTATTTTTAGAAATGGGGGCTGCTTGCCAAGATTGAGGCACTGGAAGCTCTGGTTTCTTATAATCAGGTCCAACCATGCAACCTAATAACAAAAGACTGCCTAGTATTGATGTAAAAGCTAAGGACTGACCTATATAACGATAACTATTCATAATGTCTTTTTAGTGTATGGCAACTGAGGAGTCAGAAGTTTTGGGTCGCAACAAATTGCCTGGCATCAATAAAGCAATGAACGCCAATACCAAGGTGATAACCGCTAAATATCTAAAAGCATCAGCATATGCCAAGATGTAAGATTGATTAATGAGCTGCTCATATATTTTAGCGCTGGCCATCAGTGCCGCTTCGACCAGCGTATGTCCTGTATTTAGGAGAGCTTGAGTATATTGGGCTAACAGGGAGGTAAAAGCAGGATTGCTAGGTGTAAGATGTTCTGCAAGATTGGACTGATGGCTTTGTTGATGTCTAGCAATATCACTCAGTAACAAAGAAATCCCCATACTGCCCCCTAAATTACGCAATAATGAATACAGCGCTGAGGCTTTGCTACTTTTTTCTGAAGGAATAGTAGAAAAAGCCATGACACTGCTAGGCACAAACAATAAAGGTAGTCCTATTACTTGTGCAGTACGCAGTAATATAAAGGTATTAAAATCTGTTTGCGGCGTAATAAAGGCTGTTAATTCCATACCAATACTGACGATCAACATGCCTAAGGCAATCTGATAGCGTGCTTGAATCTTAGTGGCTAATTTACCCACAAAAGGCATTAAAACAATCAAAGCAATGCCACTAGGAGATAGTACTAACCCTGCCAAAGTGGCATCATAGCCAAACTGTGTTTGCACAAGTAGTGGTAACAAGGTGCTGTAACCATAAAGCACAAAACCTATAAAAAACATCATAAGACTAGACATGCCAAAACTACGATTAGCGAGCAGTCTTATATCTATAATAGGGTCTTTTTGTCGTAGCAGCCAAGCAATAGCACTGAGCAATGCAACTGCACTAATTAGGCTAAAATTAATAATAAATTGGCTATCAAACCAATCTTCTTCCTGACCTTTATCAAGGACAACTTGCAAAGCACCCAGACCTAAAACCACCAGACTCAAGCCCACGTAATCGATGCTTAATAAACCTTTAGCCTTAGCATGTATGGGATCTTCTACTAAACGCTGTGCTAGAAAAAAAGCCACTATGCCAATCGGCACATTCATAAAGAAAATCCAGCGCCAATCAAAACTATCGGTAATAAAACCGCCTAAGGTTGGGCCTAAAATGGGCGCAACTATCATGGTCATGCCGGTAAGCGCAAAAGCAGTGCTGCGTTTTTCAGGCGGAAAAGCATCCATCACGATAGACATTTGTATCGGCTGTAAGCCACCTCCTGCAATACCTTGCAGTAAGCGAAACACTATGAGCATGGGTAAAGATACCGATAAGCCACAGGCTAATGAAGCCGCGGTAAAGCCAACTATACATAATAAAAAATAGTTTTTTCTACCCATCACGTCAGCCAACCATCCTGACAAGGGCAGCACGATGCCATTTGCGACCAAATAAGAGGTTAACACCCACGTGCTTTGATCAGGACTCGCACCAAAACTACCGCCAACATGTGATAAGGCCACATTGACTATGGTGGTGTCTAGCACTTCCATAAAAGCCGCTAGACTGACAACTAGGGCAATAATATAAGGGCTAGTCTTAGGCGCTTGAGTCATAGATTTAGTGTTTAACGGTATAGATCGTTGGTATGACCGACATACCTGGACCTAAAGGCAAGGCCGCATCAGGTTGTGTATCAAAGACTATTTTTACTGGCACGCGTTGAACAATCTTAACGAAGTTTCCTGTGGCATTTTGCGGTGGAAAGGCTGAAAAGTAAGCGCCGGTGCCTGATTGTATGCTATCGACTTTAGCTTTTAAACTGAGCTCTGGATAAGCATCAATAGTCACGGTAACGGCTTGCCCTATCCTTATCTTTTCTAGCTGGGTTTCTTTATAATTCGCCGTGATCCATAACTCCGTGCCAACCAGTGACGCTAATTGCTGCCCGACTTGCACGTAATTGCCCTGCTCTACGCCGCGATTAGTGATGATGCCATCTATCGCTGCCAGCAGTTTAGTATTAGCAAGATCATTATCAGCTTGTGCTAAATCAGCCTTAGCTTGATTGAATTGTGCGCTTAATTGTTCACTCATAGCGCGAGCAGCGGCCATTGCTTTGGGTGCAGTTTCGGCAGTGCGCAATTTAGCACGGGCATCAACTAATGACGATTGATTAGCTTTTTCGTTAGCTATCGCTAAATCGAGCTGTTCTTGACTACGCGCTTCATTAGACAATATTTGCATACGCTGCAGATCATGCTTAGCTTTTTCCCAGTTCGCAGTAGTCGACTCAACCTGGGCTTGTGCGGCATCACGATTTGAGGGTGCTGATATATTAGTGGTTTCCATATTACTATGCGACGCAGAAGCTGCCGCCTTTGCTGCTTCAAAAGCTGCTTGTGCCTTGTCTCTACGAATTAAATAATCGCTAGGATCAATTTCCAGTAATACATCACCGGCTTTAACTCGTTGGTTATCTTTAATAGTTAAGACTTTTACATAACCGGGTACTTTAGGGCTCAGTGTTACCGTATGACTGGTAAGTGTTGCATCATCAGTAGACACTAGGCCTCGTTCCAGCCATATATAAGTTGCAATGGCAATGCCTGCAATAACTACAGTTGTAATTAATTTTATTTTAGAGCTAGATAAACTCATAGTTGGTCCATGATTGATTTTGCTTGATAAGCTGCTAGAAACATAGTCACTGTGCTTTGCACATGCAGTTCTATTTCATCGGCAGTGGGGATGGGGGAAAGTAGTAGCATGGCTTTGACATAAACCTCACCTTTTAACAGACTAAAAAACTGTTCGGTGGCAAGGTTAATATCGGTGATGACTAATTGCTTTTGCTGTTGCCATTGGCTTAATAACTCAGCAAAAGCAAGCTTGACTCGTTGAGGCCCTGCCTCATAAAAAACCTTAACAATTTGTCCATGCTGTAAAGATTCAGACTGCATAATGCGCTGCAAATGTATGGCATCGTTGCTGTAAATAAGTGCAGCAAGACTTCCACCTAGTTGCATCAAGCCCTGTTTAACAGGAAGCTTGGCATAGGCTATAAAGCTTTCTGGCGCAGCTAATTGGTCGGAGCATTGTTCAATGACGATTCTAAATAGTTCGGTTTTACTGGTAAAATGACTATAAATGGTTAACTTAGAAACATCCGCTGTTTTTGCAATAGCCTCAACACTGGTTAATTCATAACCTTGTTTCATAAACAAAGCAGTCGCTGCAGTAAGAATGTTTTCTCGTTTAAGAGCATCTTTGGGGCGCCCGGTAGCCGCGTATGTTTTAGTGGTATCTGTAATCAAAGCCGTCATAAACTGTACCGTATAGTTTAGTATGTGGCGGAATGTATCATAGCCGACTCTAATGAGCAAATAGCAAAGATAAAGCCTACTATGCAGCTTGCTGTATAATTCGTCAAAATTTCTTAACAATGACAATTTATGTATAAACATCCGCTACTTAATCGTGAAAACATGTCTCCACAAGAGGCTTTAGATATTTTAATTGAAGGTAATCACCGTTTTAGCAATAACTTATCGGTAAGCAAGGATTTACTTCAACTTGTGATGTTGACTAAAGATAAGCAGCAGCCCTTTACTTCGGTCTTAAGTTGTAGTGATTCCCGCGCACCCGTTGAGATGTTGTTTGATCAAGCTTTAGGTGATGTGTTTAGTGTGCGCTTAGCTGGCAATATAGCCTCAGATAAAGTTATTGGCAGCCTCGAATTTAGCTCTAAGTATTTAGGCAGTAAACTCATCGTCGTGTTGGGACATACTGATTGCGGCGCAGTAAAAGCGGCTTGTGATGATTTTAGAGAAGGCCACATTGGTGAAATTATTAATTTAATTCGTCCAGCCGTACGCATGGAAAAAACCACGGAAGAACATCGTAACTCTTCAAATACCGTATTTTTAAATAAGGTTTGTGAGCTTAACGTGCAGGTACAAATCAATGAAATCATGCACAGCAGCGACATTATTCAAGATATGTTAGCCGCTAAACAAATTGGCATAGTGGGTGGTATTTATAATCTAGCCACAGGAGAAGTTAGCTTCTTACCCGAAACCTTGATGTTTTAAACTCATCGGTTCTTCACTTAAAAGTCAGTACACGATACCCGAAAAAAATAAGCTATACCGAAGATAGAATGATACATCAAGCTCAATGAATGAAATTCACACACCCAAAAGCCAAGAGATAATTTGCCACTGTAGCGGAACGACTATACAGAGCATTAAAACGCTACTTTCTAACAACATTACTGACCTAGAGGAAATATCCAGAAAAACAGGTGCGTGTTCTGGTTGTGGTTCTTGTGAGTCGTCGGTATTAGAGTTAATAGCCGACTTTAACTGATGGTTGAGAGGATATGAGTAGTATACTCCGACGACAGGTGGTACATTATTCACGGCTAACAATTTAAGACGGGACAGCTTGAGCGCAGACGAAAGGCACAGGGCGAAAGATTAAGCCTAAGAGGCTAGCAACTTAGTCCGTGGCAGATACTAGGCTTAACCCTTTGCCTTTAACCTTTCGCCTTTTGTCTGCATTTAGGAGAGCCCTGTCTAAACGTGAGCGTTTAAGCTAAACTGTCCCGTCTTAAGTTGGTAGCCTTATTTATAAATTATGCGCTGAATTTAATCAGCGCATCTAGCCTTTCAGGCCAAGCTATTTACCGATACCAAGTAATATGGGCTTCTTCAGAAGGGATATTGGCATGTCCATGATTAGGAACTAATCGCGGTGTATAGTGTTCAGCAGGGCGATCAGCAGGCACTGTGGTTTCGTAAACATAACCATTAACAGCGCCAGGTATCATGACTTTACGCGCCATGACCTGACAAAAGACTGGCAAGTTTTCATGGCTATCGGCAAAAATCTCTAAGCGAACAAACTCTACCGTTAATTCATCTAAATAAGCATGTAATGTTAACTTATATCCTGATGCCGTTAATTCTACTTGAAAGTTTTGTATGTAAATAGAAGCCCAATGTTGAGCTAATTGCTGTTGCCAAACTGCTAAGTCTTTTGCTATCTCTGCATTATTAGCGAGTCGTTTTCGATATAAAGTAGTGGCGGGTACATAATAGCGTTCGACATAATCATGTAACATTCGGTTACTACTAAACTGAGGTGCCAAGGTTGCCATGCTGGCACGTATGCGTGATACCCATTTTCTAGGAATACCATGATCATCTCTTTGATAAAATTCAGGTATGATCTGTTCTTCTAATAAACAATAAAGCTCATTGGCTTCGACAGCATCCCATTCAGGTTCTGTATGAGTTTGTCCATCACCTATAGCCCAGCCGACTTCTGGGGTATAAGCTTCTGCCCACCAGCCATCAAGTTCTGAAACATTGAGCCCACCATTCGCTAATAATTTCATGCCGCTAGTTCCGCAAGCTTCCCAAGGTCTACGTGGCGTATTAATCCAGACATCGACACCTTGCACAAAATGCTCAGCCATGGCCATATCGTAGTCAGCGAGAAATACCATATGTCTACGAACTTCTGGCCTACGCGCAAACAAGGCCATGTTTTGTATCAAACCTTGACTTTGTAAGTCTGAAGGATGAGCTTTACCGGCAACGACCAGTTGCACAGGGTAACGTGCATTATTGAGTATACGTATTAAACGCTCTGGATCGTGCAGCAGTAAATTGGGACGTTTATATTCAGCAAAACGTCTAGCTAATCCTAATGTCAGCCTGTTAGGGTCAAAAATACTATGGGTTAAGGCTAATTCTTCTTGAGGTGCTTGTCGTAGCTTTAATTGTTCACTAATACGATGACGGATATAGCTAACCAGTTTGATGCGGTTTTCACCTCTAAAGGTCCATAAGGTTTCATCGTCTATCGTTTCTATTTTATTACGTAATGTATGTATTTTACCTGCCCAGCGGCCTTTGCCACACACCTCTGTCCATAAGGCATCGGTAAAACTAGAATCCCAAGTAGGAACATGGATACCATTAGTCACATAGCCTATAGGAATTTCATCAATTGGCCACTGCGGGTAGAGTTGATGAAATAATTGTTGACTAACTTGGCCATGTAAACGACTGACCCCATTGGCATAAGCACAGGTACGCAAAGCAAAATAAGTCATATTAAATAACTCAGCTTCGTTGTTTTCTAATGATTGTCCTAGAGACAAAAAGAACTTAAAGGATATGCCTAGCTCTTCTACTCTATGATGCAAATATTGATAGATTAATGCAGGACTAAAGTAATCAAAACCAGCACTGACTGGCGTATGGGTAGTAAACACATTACCGGCTCGTGTAGCCCAAAGCGCAACTTCAAAGGATACTTGATGCAAGCGCTGAAATGACGCTAATCGCTCCAAGGCCACAAAAGCAGCATGACCTTCATTCAAGTGACACAGATCAGGCTTGATATCCAACGCCTCGAGTAAGCGCCAACCACCTATACCCAATACCATCTCTTGTAATAAGCGCATTTCTTGGCCGCCTCCGTATAATTCAGAAGTAATCGCCTGATCAACAGGACTGTTCATCAAGTCATTACTATCTAAAAGATATAAGGTCACTCGTCCTACCTGAACTTCCCAGACTCGCAAATACAAATCGCACGCGGGTAATCCCATCATAATGGTTAAGCGATTACCTTGTTTATCTAATGCCGGTCTAATCGGTAAGCTGGCTGGCTCATTGTAGGGATAAAATGCTTGCTGTACACCTTGAGCATCAATTAATTGCCTAAAATAGCCTTGCTGATATAACAACCCTATACCCACTAAAGGTAGATTAAGATCACTCGCTGATTTTAATAAGTCACCCGCTAAAATACCCAAACCGCCGGCATAGATAGGCAGCGCTTCACCTAAGCCGTATTCCATACTGAAATAAGCAATGGTGCCTAATTGGCTAGACGGATCTTCGCATTGAAAACAACCGTCTTGCTGATAGTATTGAGATCGCTCTAGCTTTAATTGCTCTAATTGAGCTAGGAATACTGAATCTTTAACCAATTGTTCAAAGCGTTCTTTACTTACATTTTGCAACAGCATCCAGGGGTTTTGAGTACGCTCCCAGATCTCTGGCGCTATGGTTTGCCATAAGGCATCTCCGGCATGACTCCAGGTCCAACGTAAATCTAGAGCCAGCTCTATTAATACCTCTAGTTGTTTTGGTAAAGTGCGAGGCAGATAAGTATGTAACATAGTTTGTACCTTCATGATGTGTGTTATGAAAATAAAAGCGTGTTTTTATATACAGGAATGCAACAACTTCAGCTGTTTTATTCCAATGAAACTTATTTCTCAGTGTGTAAGCCACCACCTAATGCGACAAAAAAAGCCACCGTATCTTGATAGCGTTGCGCGAGTGCTGACAAATAAGCAAGCTTTGCCTGTAGTTGTTGGCTTTCAATAATGATGACTTGCTGCGAATTAACTAATCCTGCTTGATAATTAGCTGTGACTAAGCGCAAGGCATCATCAATCGCCTCTAATGATTGCCGTTGTGCCGTAACTAATTCAGCATCATGTTGCAAGGCGCTTAAAGCATCAGCAACTTGGCAAAAAGCACTTACTACGGTTTGTTGATAACTGGCTAAGGACTTTTGATAACTGGCGATGGCGGCTTTGCGACCATACCATAAAGTGCCACCATGAAATAAGGGCTGAGCAAAATTAGCCGCCATACTCCAGATATTACCTTTACTCATAAACAAATCCAATAACGACTGGTTATTGTAACCAAATGACCCGCTTAAACTAATATTGGGAAATAAACCTGCCGTGGCCACACCAATCTTAGCGCTATCACTGTGTAATTGTGCTTCTGCAGCCAGAATATCAGGACGTTGATGCACCAACTCAGAAGGCAAGCTCACTGGTATGGCTAATGGCAGCGTTAAATCATCTAAATTAATAGTAGGCGACTGCCAAGCTGCGGGGGTTAAGCCGACTAAATTAGCTTGTAAGTGTTCTGTTTGATTCAGTTTTTGTTTTAAAGCTGGCAAAGTCGCCGCAAGCAGCGCTAATTGACTGCGCAAAGTGACGACAGTCTGATAAGGCACAGTACCGGCATAGACTTGAGTTTCAGTTAGAGTGATTTGTTTTTGTAACAAGGCTAGCCATTGCTCGGTAGCCTCAACTTCAGCATGATAAGCCGCTATGGCAATGACAGTATTAATGATATTAGCGGTGAGCGTGAGATAAGTTCCTAGCGCTATATAAGCCTGTAAGTCATTTTGTGCCTCCAGACTTTCGACATTGCGACGCTCTCCCCCAAATACATCCAAGGTATAGCTGACAGTTGTAGAAAAGGTATATAAATTAAAAATAGAACCGACCGAACTACTACCAAAACGTGCCGGTGAAAACTGCTGCCTTACTGGCGTAAAACCTGCATCTACTTGAGGAAAAAAAATGCCATAACCCGCTTGAAGATTCGCCTGACTCTGGCGCAAGCTCGCCTGAGCCGATTGTAAATTGAGATTGTTAGCGAGTGCTTTGCTAATAAGGATATTAAGTTTAGCCGAATTAAAAAGTCGCCACCAATCGGCATTCACTTTTGTACCTAACTCGAAATGTTGTGTCCAGCCGTCAGCAGCAACCGTCTTATTAGGAGCTGCTTCTTGAGTATAGCGCTCAACGGCCGGTGCTTTAGGCTTTACAAAATCAGGCCCTACCATGCAACTACTTAACACTATAAAAGCAGGCACTAGACCTACTTTTAAAGGACAACAGTTCATTTTTCACCCACATAAATATCAACAATTTGTCCAGGATACACATTAAGATCATGAGGCTTATCAAAACGAAATATAACCGGCAATACCCTAACGTCAATCCGCTCTCTACGCTGAGTAGTCAACTCAATTTTTGGAGAGATATAAGGTTGCACACGCACAAATTCTAAAGGAACGCTAATATTGGTGCCTCGTATAAACATTTTCGCGTGTATGTTCTCAGCTGCAGGAAGTCTAGGCACTAAGATTTCATCAATAAAAGCTCTGACATTCATCTGGGTTTGAGCGCTGCCCATAACTAACACTGGATTCATATCTTGTGTATAAGAACCATAGACACCCTGAGGTGTAAGATAACTACCTACCGTTGACATAATAGTCAACATTACGCCGTCAGATTTAGCTTTAAGCGTATATTTCTCCAATAAAGCTTGCGCTGAAAGATAAGCATTATATTGGCCTTTATAAGCTTGCTCTTGATTATTAATGTCATAGCTCCAAGCCCCCGCCTTAGTTAATTCATATTGTTTTTTGGCTACTTCAGCATTAGCGGCGGCCACCTTGACCGAATTTATACTGTTATCTAAAGTATCTTTACTAACTGACTGCGGATCTAAATCAAAGGACTTTTGTTGTTTATCCAATTGTACTTGTAAGCTGTGTAAACTTGCTTGCGCTGAAATCATCTGTGCTTTAACGACGGCTAAAACCTCAGCTCTAGGTTGATGCTTAAGCTCTTCTAAGATGACTTGTGCCGCAGTGGCTTGTGCCTTTAATTGCTCAACGGTAGCTCTTTGCACAGCATCATCCATCACCAGTAAAGCATCACCTTTTTTCACCCCCTGCCCTTCTGTTACTAATATTTGCGTAACAACGCCGGCCACCTCAGGATATATATTGATATTTTCACCACTAGGCAGAGCGCTTTCTATCATGCCGTTAGCATAAATACCATTGGCATAAGGATTCGACGCAGGATTAAACGCAGGATTAAACGCAGGCTCTAGGACTTTTTTTTCTGCACCTGATAGAAAGGCGGCACTCATTGCAATCAATAAACCCATACCAGAAGCAATAAAGATCATTTTAGTATTCATTACATCTCACTGTGATTTTCTATAGCAGTAACTACGCCATCTTCCATTTTCATAATTTTATCTGCATATTCAAATATTCTACTGTCATGAGTAACGACTAACACACAGCGTTGTTCATTAAGAATATCGTCCTTAATGAAGGACATTATTTTTTTGCCGGTATCGCCATCTAAAGACGCAGTGGGTTCATCGAAAATAAGAATGTCAGGTTGACTAACAATAGCCCTAGCGATAGCTACCCGCTGTTGTTCGCCGCCGCTTAGTTTATAGGGTGGCAGTTGAGCGCGATTTTTAAGTCCGACTATATCCAGATACTTTAGGGCTTCTTGCATCGCCTTATCCCAATCATATTTTTTTAGTATCAACGGTATCGCAACATTTTCCAAGGTCGTTAAGCGGGGAAATAAATGATAATCCTGAAACACAAAACCAATTCTGTTAAGTCTAAAGTCCGCTAACTCATCAGTACTCAGTGTCCAAATATCGGCATTATCAATGTATACGCTACCTGAATCAGGTTTGAGTATGCCGGAAAGCATGCTTAATAACGTGGTTTTACCGCTACCAGATGGCCCTACCAAATAAAATATTTCGCCAAAACTGGCCTCAAAACTAGCAGCTTTTACCGCATTGGTTCGGGCATCCCCTACACCAAACCATTTAACTACTTGCTGGGCACTAATCGCCGTTTTAGCCATCGCTTAGCCTCTAAATACATCAAAAGGCTCAATCTTTAGCACTTTTCGTACACCGATTAAACTAGAAAAAATGGCGATAATCAGTACCATAATAAAAGCGATACCTAAATTTCCAAAAGTCACGACACTGGCATAATTGGGCAAACGCATTTTAGCCAAACCTATCATGATGGTGCATAAACCCACCCCTAAACCGTAGCCCGTTAAAGCAGTAAAACCAGCTTGAAATACAATCATAATAATTAATTCATGACTCTTGGCACCTATGGCTTTTAAAGCACCAAATTTATCAAGGTTCTCTAATATAAAGGTATAAAAAGTTTGTCCAGAAATAGACAGACCCACAATAAAACTGATCATGGTCATAATCAGGATATTAGTACCAAAACCTGTCTTAAATTTGTAGTAGGTAGAAATTTTCTCACGAAACTCTTCCTTAGTTACCGCAAGAAAACCCATTTTTTTAACCTCATCCTTGATATGCTGCACAGCCTCTGGGCTTTTAGGTTCAACGAGCACATAGGAAGTGGTAAAACGAGCAGTGGGAATATATTGTATGGCTCGATTGTAAGTTGTATAAAGCGTAGGCATACCAAACAAACCGTTGGCTGCAACTTTGGCAATACCCACGATAACGCCACGATGTTCATTAAGTTCGAAGGTCGTGCCTATGTGAGGGTCATTGAGTTTATTAATTTCAGAATCCTTGACCACCAGAAAGCCATTTTCGGCAAAAATATCCTCAATTTTGCCTTCCAACAATTGTGGGCGGCCTAATAATGACGTGTCATCTAAACCCAAAATAGTGGCTGATTGATAAGCACCATTAGACAACCTAAGCGTAGCCGCACCAGAATATAAAGGTACAGCATATTTAACACCGTCTATGCTGCGAACTGCATCTTGAACGAAATCAGGCATAGGGATGCTATTGGCAACGGTCGTTACCGCTGGATCCATCACCCAAATTTTGGCACCGATGTTAATGACTACCGATGAGGCGCTACGCAAAACACCGGAAAAGATAGAGGTCATCATCACCATCAAAAAAACCGCAAAGGTAATGCCCATCAATAAAGCGGCAAACTTGCCTTTGTCGTTGACCAGTAGTTTAAATGCTATTATTAATATCCCTTTCATGCCGTCAAACCTTAGTATTGATCTGTGTGAATAGGGGATTGACAAAAAGAAGATAGGCTTAGCTAAAAGTTATGAATCTAGCTATAGTCCGCATAAAGTATAAGGTTTTATATGGGAATGGATCTTTTCATGTTTTAGCACTTCTGTCAACGCTAAAAGATTTTAAGTTAATTAACATTTACAGCCAATCCCCAGCTTGAAGATGGAGTAACCTTATTAAGTTGCTGGACATTATTCGACGCTGTTAGGTGGATACTTTTCAACGCTGATTGACATATTACATCCAGCACTCAATACTTAAGTGTTCAATGCGCTGAAAATGCTTGTGATTATTTGTAACCAATGCGAATTGATGAGCTTTGGTAATGCTTGCTATCATTAAATCCATATCCGCAATCATGGTTCCTTGACGTTTTAGTGTTGCCTTGTCTTGCGCAAAAATCTGACTGGCTTTTTCATCAAATTCTAAAATCGAAATGGCAGACAACAAGCCCGTTACTTTGGCTAAGTTTTGTTCTATTTTGGCTGAATGATAAGCGCCATATAAAAGCTCAGTGTAATTTATGCGCGTGGTAAACAACATGTCTATGGCACAACTAGTTAATTTGTCTACAATTTCAGGCTTACCCTTTAAAAAGTAAATCAAAATATCACTATCAAGTACAACATTCATAAACTAAATTCGACATCCTTAGTAGTTTTGTCACGTTGAATGGATTTTAATAAATCATCGGCATCATTTTCTGACAAGGTACCGGCAAACTGCAGTAAGTTATTTTTTTTATGATTAACTTTAGCAGCAAATTGCAAAATGGATTGCTCGACGATGTCCGTTTTGCTGGTATGTAATTCCTGAGCCAATGCAGCAATAGTCTTCAAAACGACTTCATCAAGTCTAAAGTTGATTGCGTGTTTCATTTTCAATACCTCTGAGCCATTAACGTAAAGGCATTATAGGCAGTTAAATGAAGTTATGTAAATACAGTTTAAACATAGCGCCCATTAAAAATTAATAGGGGACGTACCATGATTGAGGCATTAAGGCAGATCAATGCCTTATAGTAGATTCGGAGCGGTAGCACCCACTCTCTTTATTCCACTTCGTTTTATCGAGGCTACTTTTCAACGATAGTTGCAATATTAAACGTTTGAGACACCCCGTCTCGCTTGAGAGATAAAAACACCATTATTAATCTACACTTCCGGTTAATCATCTTTAAAAATATAAACGTGGTACGTCCCCTATTACGTTAGACAGTTGGTCAATAACTTTACTGCCCCAGCCTTGTTGCTGTTGACGTTGCAAAATATCATTGCCGATCTGCCAATAGAGTTTGAGCAATTCCTGATTAACGGCCAACACCGCCCGTTGCTGAGCTACCTGAATTTGAGCTTTAAGATCACCTAGCCAAAGTTGATAATCGACCGGTTGTAAATCACTCATATTTTAACCTCGCCATCTGGGTTTTTATAACCACTTCCGATACCACAGGGTCAGACCCCTTTCTTTCCTGACGGAATTTAATCGGGTTACTTAAGATTTAAATGATGATTTACAGGTAAAAAAACTTCTGTTTCAAAATAGGCTTGCATAATCTTTTCCTTGGTAATTTTACTAATTTAATCAATCAACACATTATCATTTAACAGGGTTTTTTTGAGCGGTGATAAATATTGGTTCTATCAGAATTTACAGCAGACTCCCTCGATTCCTCTGCGTTTCATCGAGGCTACTTGCTACAACCGATCCAACGGACTGATCACACCCTTGCCGCCTTTGTTTAATACATGAGTGTAAATCATAGTCGTCGCCACATCGCTATGCCCCAACAATTCCTGGACAGTGCGGATGTCATAACCCGCTTGTAAAATATGTGTCGCAAAGCTGTGTCTCAAGGTATGTGGCGAGGTCGGTTTGGTAATGCCCGCAGCTTGCGCCGCTCGCTTGACATAACGTTGCACCTGCTTTTCTTCAATATGATGACGCCGTTCGGAGTTGTTGCGCGGATCGATTGAATAGTTTTTGGCAGCAAATACATATTGCCAGCCCCACTCTTTTGAAGCATTGGGAGACTTGATCGCCAACGCATCCGGCAGCCACACATCAACCTTGCCCAAAATAATGTCCTGTTCATGCCAGTTTCGGCGCAACGCCAAATGAACGCGCATCGCTTCCGCCAGACTCTCTGGCAACATGGTCACCCGGTCTTTGCCGCCTTTGCCATCACGCACAATAATTTCCCTGCGTTCCAGTTCTACGTCTTTTACCCGTAACCGGACCGCTTCCATCAACCGCATGCCGGTTCCGTACAGCAACTTAATAACTAAACCAATCGGCTCCGGCGCTGTGGAGGTAGCCTGAAGCAAAGCCTGAACTTCGGTGATTGTAAGCACCACGGGTAAACGCCGAGGTTTTTTTGAGCGTTCAAAGTTATCCAGCCACGGTAAATTGACTACCAACACTTCGCGGTACAAAAACAAAATCGCCGATAACGCCTGATTCTGAGTGGAACTGGACACATGCCGTTGTGTAGCTAGATAGGTTAAAAATGCCTCTACTTCAAGTGAGCCCATTTCCACGGGATGTCGCTTGTGATGATACAAAATGAACTGCTTAATCCAGGCGATATAGGTTTTTTCCGTACTCAGGCTGTAGTGTTTGAAACGAATCTTGTCACGGACTTGATCAAGTAATTTTTTGGGTTGCGCCGATGTCGTATTTGTTTGCACAGCCTGTCCTCCTGTGTTATAAATTATCTTAATAAAACGATAAGTTACTTTATTTTAGCCATGATTATACGACAATACCAGCTGATTATTGGGCAATTTATGTCGTATATATTACGTTATGCCTCTTAGCCACTCTTACAGACGCAACATTTCCTCTTGCCAAACCACATGCATTGATGTAGACTATAAGTCTCATTAATTATGTGCAGCAAAACAAATATGAAGGCAATCAGTCTTTTTGCGTGCGGTGGTATAGGTGATCTAGGGTTACGACACTCTGGATTTGATGTCATTGTTGCCAATGAATTACTCGAAGATCGCGCCGAAGTATTCAAACATAACTACCCAGAAGCTCACATGGTTATTGGGGATATATGGGAAAAAACATCTGAAATCTTAAATGTAACGCAAGATCGCCTAAACGGAAGTTCATTGGATATTGTTTTTGCAACGCCTCCTTGCCAGGGCATGTCGAAAAATGGAAGAGGTAAACTTTTGAGCTTATTTCGACAGGGCCTTAAAGATGCGGTAGACCCGAGAAACCTTTTGGTTATACCTACAATCGAGATATTCATCAAAAGTGGGGCACATACGCTAGTAATGGAGAATGTCCCAGAAATGGAGAACACTTTCATTCCAGACCCTCACGGTGATGGCGAACTAATTGGAATTATTGCTTTAATAAAAAAATCTCTTGGCCCAGAATTTAGTAGTTCCATTCGTGTTGTTGAATTTGCAAATTACGGCGTTCCTCAGAGCAGGCGAAGACTAATATCAATCTTTACAAAAAATGAAGTTCTGAAGCAGCACATAAAAACGCATGGTTCACTTTTTCTACAAGAGACCCACAATAAAGATGGCCATTTTGCAGAGAAATGGGTAACGGTTCGAGACACCATCTCAGACACTCCTCCTTTGGATGCTGGTAAGCCTGAAACGGCTCAATGCAAGAAAATTCCATATCATCGCGTCCCACTACTTGATGCTGAAAAATATCTTTG
>CAMDNJ010000017.1 GCA_945902915.1 Crenothrix polyspora
TTGGAGTAAAACAGCTTCAGCTGTTTTAAAAGGCAATAGCTGAAGCTCAGCACTCCATTACTTGTAATCACAAAGCACTTATTGTCCACGTAAAAAGAACTTGTCGAGTTCTTGCGTCGATAACTCTATCCACGTAGGTCTGCCATGATTACATTGACCTATACGTTCTGTTTGTTCCATATCACGCAACAAAGCATTCATCTCATCAATACTCAAACGGCGACGAGCACGGACCGAACCATGACAGGCAATAGTGGCTAATAAACGATTCGATTGCTCTTGTATGCGCTGACTCATGCCATGCTCATTAATATCCGCCAAGACATCACGGATTAATAGCTCTTTATCAACGTTACCCAATAAAGCTGGGGTTGATCGTAGGATAATGGTTTCAGGCCCGGATCGATTAAGTTCAAAACCGAGACGACTAAAATAGCCATATTCTTGTTCAGCTAAATCAGCTTCTGCTGAACTCACCGTGATTTTAATAGGTAATAATAACGGTTGGCTGGGTACAGAACCTTGTTGATACTGGCCTTTTAGACGCTCATAAGTGACACGCTCATGAGCGGCATGAGCATCAACTAAAATGACTCCTTTAGCTGTTTCAGCCAAGATATAAATATTGTGTATATGGGCGATGGCATAACCTAAGGGATGGGTATCTTGTCCCTCTGAAACTGGCAAGCGTGGCTTTTGTTCGGCCACGGCATAGGGTGACAAGGAGGCATAAGCCGATATGGATTCGACTATCGTTAAGGGTAGCGATGTTTGCTGTGTTAGCCCCGCATGATAAGTGGATTTAACATCAAAAACCTTATTACTAGGCGGCGTAGCTAGAGATTCGGATCCAGTAGTCTCATCAACAACACTTTCATTAAGCCAATTAACAGCCGCAGCTGTACTATGTTCGGGCCTTAAATTTGCCAAGGAACGATGTAACGCTGAAAATAAAAAGTCATGAACCAAGCGTCCTTCTCTAAACCTGACCTCTAACTTTGCTGGATGAGCATTAACATCAACTAAGGTTGGATCTAGCGTTAAATATAAAACAAAAACAGAATGCCGGCCATGATACAAAACATCTTGATACGCTTGCTTAATAGCATGAGCAACTAACTTATCCCGAATTAAACGACCATTGACATAAAAAAATTGCATGTCCTGCTGACTGCGAGAAAAAGTCGGCAAACCCACCCAACCACAAAGTTGTAAGCCTGAGGCGGCAAAATCAATTTTTACTGAGCTGTCAATAAAAGCAGGGCCACAAATACTGGCGACGCGCTGTTCTTGAGATACTTCAGTCAGAGCTGGCTTTAAATTAAGAATTTCTTTTTGGTTATGAGATAAGCTAAAGCCTATCTCAAACTGACTTAAGGCCATCCTTTTTATCAGCGTTTCGATATGCGCGAATTCAGTCTTTTCAGCTTTTAAAAACTTACGTCTAGCAGGCGTGTTGTAAAACAAGTCGCGCACATCAACCGTCGTGCCTTGAGGATGAGGATCGGGTTGTGGATCAAAGTCTTGTTCAGATCCATCTGCGGTTACCCTCCAAGCACACTGACTGTCAGCGGTACGTGAAATTAAGGTTAATCGTGCCACAGAACTAATGCTAGGCAAGGCTTCGCCACGAAAGCCCATGCTAGAGACTTGCTCCAAATCTTGTAAGCTTGCTATTTTACTGGTGGCATGTCTTGATAAAGCTAAGGCTAAATCTTCTTTAACGATGCCGCAGCCATCATCTCTGATTTTTATCAGCCTAGTGCCGCCCATCTCGATTTCAATAGTAATCTGCCCTGCCCCGGCATCAAAACAATTTTCAACCAGTTCTTTAACGACAGATGAAGGTCTTTCGACCACTTCACCCGCAGCAATTTGATTAACCAGTTGAATGGGCAGTGCCTGAATACGCATGAGTTAACCTAAAACAAAAAGCCTTATTCTATAGGAGAGCTTAGCTTACCGATAGTTTTGTAAGAAGATTTATAATCTCTAGCAATGGAAACTGGCGCTTAATATTTGCAATTGAAGGTGAGGATATTATCTTGTTGGATTATCATTAGGTTGTAATGTACCCCTCAATTGAAGACAGGTAATTTGTCCGAAATCAATCGCCCATTGAATTATGGCCTTAGTGCTATGCATGGTGTAGATTTAACTCTACCTAGCCTGTAACGAAAGTAATTTGATTTCTTCAGCAGATAATTTTGATATTTCAGCAATAGTGTCAACATCAAACCCTTTTGCAAGCATGGTTCTAGCAACATCAAGTGCTTTAGCTTTTTCACCTTCGATCTTACCCTCAATCTTACCCTCAATCTTACCCTCAATCTTGCCTTCAATCTTACCATCAGCAAACGCCGTATCAGTCACTGCTTTCGCCTCATTGTAGGACAGTACACTTTTTAAGTAGTCATCATATTGCTCAGTACTCAAATGCGACACCTCAGCAATATCAAAGCCTTTCTGAAAGACGGGTTCATTTAAAATAGCAGGGATATGATCCATATCTTCTAAATGTTTTAAGAAGTACACCCACTTATCAAAATGAGTTTCTAATTCACTTTCTGTTTTATTAAACAAAGGCATCTGCAAAAACTTAAAATGCAGTTTATCGTAGAAAATATCGCCGTCTTGATCTTTTAAACTGACATCTCGTCTAAATTTACGCTCATCTTCTTTTTCATCGTAAATAAAATCCAAAATGGCAATGAAGTACACGGGCAATAGACGAAAGTCCCATACGCCTTTTTGGCCTTGCTCACGAATTGGGAATGTCGAATAAAATAAGGAACGATCTTTAAAAAAGCGCATTTTCGCTTTTTGCATTTCGACGATAAAGCGCTCACCGCTAGCACTTTCACAGTAAATATCAAAAATGGCTTTGCGTTCTTCAAGCGTAGTTGACAAATTCTCGGGGTTTTTAAAACTAAGCTTGGCAATTTGGTGATGGACTGGCAAAAGCTGATTAAGAAAATCAATTAACAGGTCCTTGCTACCTTCTTCACCAAAAAGTTTTTTGAAGCCAAAATCAGTATAGGGATTGAAATATTTACTAATCATGAAGAAAATAGAACGATTTGAGTTTAACCTAGCTGGATCATAGCACAACACACAAAAAGCCCCAAAACTGTGTTGAAATTCTACTTCATCGCTACAGCATTGCGTGACACAGAGTGTTGGAACGATATAAGTCAATACTTGGGCAGAGATTCACTCCCACAAATAATAACTATACTATATTTTATAGGCTAGCAACTTAAGACGTTACAGATATTAGGTTTAATCGTTCGCCCTTTGTCTGCGCTTAGGAGAACCCTGTCTAAAAGCAAACGATTAAGCTAGTGTCCCGTCTTAAATTGGTAGCCCTTATATAAGAGCTTTTGATTTTACAACTCACAAACCTAAAGCCGCTATATTAGCATTTGGCATGGCTTGTTTAAAATAGCTGCGTATGCCATTAAATATGGCATTGGCCATTTTAGTTTGATACTGAACGCTTAATAAATTCACTTCTTCTGAAGCATTGGAAATGAATGCTGTCTCCACTAATATGGACGGAATATCAGGTGACTTTAAGACCATAAAACCAGCTTTTTGTACTGAATCCTTATGCAACTCTGCAATATTAACAAAGTTCTTCAGCACTTGATTAGCAATATTAACACTGGCTTCTTGAGTCGCTGTTTGCGTTAAGTCTAACAATACCGACGCTAATACTTCTTCTTTGTCGTTTAAACTCACATCAACTAAATCTGAAGCATTTTCGCTATCTGCTAACCAACGCGCCGCCTCACTGCTTGCACCACTTGTTGATAAAGTGTAAACGGAGGCACCTTTTATGTCGGCATTCAAAACAGCATCGGCATGTATAGAAACCAATAAATTGGCTTTGGCGGCTCTAGCAATACGAACCCTATCTTTAAGGCCGACATAATAATCATCTTTACGCACCATGATTGCCTTCATACCTGGCTGACCATTAATCAAGGCTTCCAATTTTTTTGCGATGGCGAAGGTTATTCTTTTTTCTTCTGTGCCACTAGGGCCTCGAGCACCAGGATCTTCACCACCATGTCCAGCATCTATAGCGATAATGATGTGACTGTTACTTTTAGGTATGATTGCTTGATTTGTGGCAGTAGACAGTGACGACTTATCTATACTTTTTTTTCTGTCGTCAGCTTGAGAAGGATTAGGCGTTTGGTTTTTACTAGCTACATTAGCGTCTTGATTAAATAAATCTATCACTAAATGTCGACTCTCTTTAAGATTAGCGCTGAAGACTAGATTCTCAGCATCTGTAGCTAACTTCAAATCGACGACGATGCGTAAGTCCGTGTCATTTTTTAATCCAGCACGTACCCGCTCAAATAAAGACTGTGCTGCTACTGGTTGAGTTAAACCTTGCTTTAGCTGGGCATTTTTAATATCAATAATTAAGCGTGACGGACTCTTCATAGCAAAGACCCGATATTGCGTCGGGGCCGTCAAATCGAATACGAGTCGACTTTTCTGAACATTGTCCACGTAATGTAAGCCCGTAATGTCAATTTGTTTCGCGTAACTTAAAACTGATAAAAACTGTAATCCCATGAAAATAAATATTTTCCAGCAATTACTCATAAGAAGTACTCCAAAACAACTAACTGTCCGCCAATTATAGCGAGTATGTCTTTGTTTTTAAAGCGCACTGGTGATTTTATTTTGCGTATTATCGGTGATAACCAATAATCTACCCTGCTCTTGATGAATTAACGCAATGATAAGATCGGGTTGTGGTAAAAAACCTAAGCCTAAATCTGGCCATTCGATAAAACAAATACTCTGTTGAGCAAAGTAATCATTAATACCTATCCATTCTAGTTCTTCAGGCACAGAGAGCCGATACAAATCAAAATGAAATACTGTTTGTTGAGCGATGGTATATTCTTCAACTAGATTATAAGTAGGACTTTTAACTGTTCCGTTATAGCCTGCAGCTCGAAGAAATCCTCTTACGAAGGTGGTTTTTCCTGCACCTAAGTCACCTTGTAAATAAATCACACATTTTTTAGGCAGAACTTTATTTAAGCTCGCGCCAAATTGTTCTGTTGCTTCGGTATTAGCTAAATAAACCTGCATTACAAACTCCATAGCCTTAAATAAGACATTAAATCACTGGCTAACAAGCCTCTTTCAGCTTTTTTCTGCACCGCCCTATCAGCAGCCAGGCCATGATGATACGCGCCTTGTTGTGCTGCCTCTTTTAAAGATAAACCTTGGGCAAGCAATCCAGCAATGACCCCTGCCAACACATCACCCATACCCCCCGTTGCCATACCCGGATTACCCGTTGTGGAAATAGCACAGTCATCAGCTGAGGCAACTAAGGTTCCTGCACCTTTTAGTAGAACTATACCGTTATATTGACTTTGAATTGCCGTAACCGAGGCAAAGCGATCTTGTTCAATGTCAGCCTTAGTAGCATGTAATAATCTAGCGGCCTCACCCGGATGGGGTGTTAAGATCCAATTTTCATTGGCGCTAGGAATCTTTGCTAATAAATTTAAAGCATCCGCATCGATGATCATCGGTTTGCCAGTGTTGACTGTTTTATTAAACAGCGACGTGGCCCAGTCACTCTGGCCTAAACCGGGACCTATGACCACGACACTGGCTTTTTCTAAGAGTAGTGCTAACTGCTCGGGGCTTTCTATGCCATGGCACATCAATTCGGGTCGACTTATGTTCATCAGTGCCGCATGCTCTGCTCGTGTGGCGATACTGACTAAGCCGGCACCCACTCTTAAAGCCGCCTCGCCCGCTAGGCGTGCTGCGCCAGTATAGCCATGATCGCCACCGATGATTAATACATGCCCATAACGTCCTTTATGAGAATACCGATCTCGAGGCGGCATCAGAGCTTTTGTGATCCTAACAGCAGCAGGCTTAATTTCTATAAAAACCGCATCTGGCACCGCTAAGGAGTCATAAATAATATCACCACAATAATCAACCGCCTGCCCTGTTAATAAGCCCTGCTTTAAGGCGACAAAGCTAACAGTACAATGTGCTTTTACGGCACAAGCCATTACACAACCAGTATCGGCATGAATGCCAGACGGGATATCGATGGCAATGACCTGAACTGCTGCCGCATTAATCATGGCTATGGCTTGCGCATAAAGTCCTGTTATCGGCCTTGATAAACCAATGCCAAATAGCGCATCTACAAACACATCCGCAGCAATTAATTGCTCAGACTGAAATAAAATGATTTCACCTTGTGCCTCTTGATACTGCCTATAAGCCAACAAGGCATCACCACTGAGACTTTCAGGATCTACTAGACTATAAACTATCACCTTTAAACCCGCTAACAAGGCGAGTCTTGCCACCATATAGCCATCGCCGGCATTGTTGCCAGCACCGCAAAAAAGCGCAACCGAATGCATTTTTGGCCATCGATGTTTCATGCAGGCAAAAACAGCCATGCTGGCTCTAGTCATCAAGTCAAAACTTGTTATCCCCTGATATCGAATCGCTAAGCGCTCTAGTTCTCTGACTTGCTCTGCGCGATAAAGATTGATAGGCCCGTTTTGCATAAAGACAATCCTAAAAATGTGCCGTTGTACCTCACAAAGTTCAATACAAGACTAGGTAAATAATAAATCAAAGCCACTAGGCCATAACAAAACGATTAATAATACGAAAAGATTTCAAAAAATCAGTATTATAGACGCATTACCATAATTTATTAGCACAGCCAGACCCGCATCCTTTCCCGTGACCGATACAAAACATTTTTTTAGCCCTGAAGGCCCCTTAGCTACGGTTATATCCGGATATCAACCCCGGGCAGCGCAGCTAGAAATGGCTGATGCCATTGCCGATGCCATTGAAAGCAAACAAAACTTAATTGCCGAAGCAGGCACAGGGACGGGTAAAACTTTTGCCTATTTAGCACCCGCTATACTTTCAGGCAAAAAAACTATTATTTCAACCGGCACTAAAAACCTACAAGATCAACTCTTTAACAAAGATTTGCCGGTCATACGTAAGGCCATGAAAACGCCTTTTATGGCGGCCTTATTAAAAGGTAGAAGTAATTATTTATGTATTTACCGATTGCAAAACTCACTGACTTCAACGCTAGGCTTTAGTAAAGAAGACGCTCAAGCCCTAGCGCAAATCAATTCTTGGGCGAAACGAACCAAAACGGGCGACACCTCTGAAATGTCAGAAGTATCTGAGGCGAATCCGATTTGGTATCAAGCCACCTCAACCTTAGATAATTGTTTAGGGCAAGACTGCTCTGACTATGCGGAGTGTTTTCTAGTCAAGGCGCGCAAAAAAGCCCAAGAAGCCGATATTTTAGTGGTTAACCATCATTTATTATGTGCGGATTGGTCACTGAGAGATGGTGGCTTTGGTGAATTACTGCCCAATGCTGAAGTAGTGATTATAGATGAGGCGCATCAATTAGCCGACACCGCCTCTAATTTTTTAGGCATTACCCTAGGCTCAAAACAGCTCAATGATCTATCCCAAGATTCATTGATGGAATATTATAAAGATGCTACCGACATTCCAGCTTTACGCACCGCGTGTGAAGACATGGAGCATGAAATTAAAGATCTGCGCTTAGCGTTTGGCATGGAACTTAAACGTGGTGATTGGCAAGATATAGCTACTAATCCAAAACTGATGGCTGGCATACAGTCTGTAAAAGAGCAATTACAACGCTTAACCGAGCAATTAAAATTAGCCTCTGTTAAAACTAAAGCCCTAGAGTCTTGCTATAAACGTGCCGAAGAAATCACTGGGCAACTCGATCTAATTTTAGATGATCGTAGTGGTAAATGGATACGCTGGTATGAAATCCATAGAAAAACATTCACTTTAAGCCTAACACCCTTAGATATTGCCGCTGAATTTAACGGCTTTATGCAGCAACATAAAGCGGCTTGGATTTTTACCTCAGCCACCTTGAGCATAGCCAACCGCTTCGATTATTTTGCTAACAATTTAGGCCTTACTGAGGCCAATCGAGTGAGCTGGGACAGCCCTTTTGATTATCCTAACCAATCTTTGTTTTATCACCCCAGAGGCTTACCACAGCCTAACGACCCTAACTTTATAGCGACCATTATCGATTTTGCCTTACCTGTTTTACAGGCCAGTCAAGGTAGAGCTTTCTTTTTATTTACCAGTCATCGCGCGCTCAATCAAGCCGCTGAATTATTAGAGAAAAAGATTAAATATCCTTTGTTTATACAAGGCAGTCGTCCCAAAGCTTTATTATTAGAACAATTTAAAGCCACGGATAATGCCGTGTTATTAGGTACCTCCAGCTTTTGGGAAGGCGTAGATGTCAGAGGTGAAGCCTTATCCTGCGTCATTATCGACAAATTACCTTTTTCATCTCCTGGCGATCCCGTGTTAAAAGCACGCTTAGATGCTATGTCTCAGCAAGGGAAAAATCCTTTTTTTGAATATCAATTACCTACTGCGGTGATCGCTTTAAGACAAGGCATAGGTCGATTAATTCGAGATGTGACGGATCGAGGCGTACTGATGGTTTGTGATCCACGCCTATTAAAAAAATCTTATGGGCAGCTTTTCTTGGACAGCGTACCCGCCATGAAACGTACCCGTGATATTGCTGATGTTCAGGCATTTTTTAAGCCTAAATAAACATGTCACACCCGATATAACCTATAAATAATCTATTAGCTCAGAACACATTATGAAATTATTAGCGGTAGAAACTGCAACCGAAGCTTGTTCGGCAGCGTTGTATATAGATGGAGAAATCACTGAACGTTTTTCTTTGACGGCCAATGAACACACTAAGCTCATATTGCCTATGATCGACAATTTAATGTCAGAGGCAGGATTACTTCCGCAACAGTTGGATGCACTGGCTTTTGGTTGTGGGCCAGGCTCTTTTACCGGTGTTCGCATTGCCACTGGCGTTATTCAAGGCATTGCCTTTGGAGCAGATTTACCGGTAGTCCCTGTTTCAAGCTTAGCGGCTATTGCTCAAGATTATTTTGATAGCAACGACAATATACAGAAAAACACTGCGTTTACAGCGATGGATGCTCGTATGGGCGAAATATTCTGGGGCGTTTATAACCGTGATGAACTAGGTTATGCAATGCTAATTGGCAAAGAGGCAGTCACTTTAGCTGACGATATAGAATTCCCTGATTTAAACGGCATAGGTTTAGGTTCTGGCTGGGGCGTTTATGAGGACGAACTGATGTTACGTTTAGCCGGAAAGGTCAAGCATTATGAAGTGGATATTCGACCCAGAGCTCGAGCCATTGCTCGTTTAGGTGCACGAGGTTTTGAATTAGGTCTTGCCGTAGCGGTTGAACTAGCCATGCCCGTTTATTTACGTGATAAGGTCGCAAAAACAGAAGCAGAACGTCAGTTAACTTAAGGTATGCCCCATTAAATTAGCAACAGCGCTATTGGCTACTCCACTGACTTTAATATTTTTTTTAATAAAACTGACGTAATTCTCATGTAAATGGCCATGAAAGATATGCTGCACGCCCATTGCTTCTGCCAATTCACCAATAACGTGAAAACCGTGCCGATGAGAACCAGGCGCCTCATGTGATACCAACACATCTGCTTTGAGTGATTTTAATGCCTCAAACTCATCATACCAAATGGCCGATTTATATTTTAAAGCCATCTCAGATTGCTGAATTTTAATAGATTGACTATTTAAATAATGTTCTTTGCCTTGCCATTTTGGTGGTTGGGGCGGATACCATACTCTGCCTAGAAAAATCCCACCTAAACCAACAACTCTAAGACCTGCTATTTCCGTAACTTTTAAATGCAAGTTTTTATCAGCTAAAGCGGAGTTAAAAAGATTATTGTGTTTTTCAGGAGATTCAAAATCGTGATTACCGGCAATCCACCAAATCTTAGTTAAATCAACTATTTCTTGCAAACAGCTATCTAAAGAAGTTTCTAAGTCATAATCGCCCAACAAGACAACGGCTGTTGGCTGGTATTTATGAACAGCCGTAATCAATGGTTTAAAATTCCCATGTGGATCACCTGCAAAAAGTATTCTATTGTCTTGGCTCATGTTGTTTGCGATCTATCTACCCACTATATAGCCTTAAACCAAAAACAATGCATTAGCAACACAACAGACTCTCAGCCTAATCATTGAGTTGAAAAAACCTCAAGCCATGATTAAACCGCTCTACTTCTGTTGAGTAACAATGTCCCGTGCTTTGTTAAAAGCTTCTCTAAAATCCAAATACACTGGCTTATCTGTCGTTAACATAAGTTCTAACATTTCATGCTGTAGCTGATATTTAATATCACCTACCGCTAAAGCACCTACAGCGACAGCACCTTGAGCGTTGATGGCATTAGCTAAAGGAGCCCCTGCATCCGTCCGCTTAATACCTTCGATGCCTAAGGGAGGAACCGCATTAACATCGCCAACAACTTTTAAGTTCCGAGCCGCTTTCAGCACCTCTGAACTCAATACCTGTACACCGGCTTTTGCTGCACAAAAGATAATATCAATCTCTGCAATTAACCTAGCCTTATCTTCTTCGGTACGCGCACATTCTCCTTTAAGCGTACAGCCAAAACGGCGATTAAATGCTTTAGCCACATCCATGGCACTATCTAGCAATAAATGATCAACTAATGCTGTATCAGCTCCTGCCAATGAAGCAATAATTCCGGTAGCAATACCAACCGGCCCCGTTCCGCCAAAGACTAATACGCGACAGTCTTTTAACTCTTTACCATGATGCTTGCTTAAGGCTAGTTCAACACAAGCCACTAAAGCAGCCGCTGTTGTAAAGGCACCGCTAGGATCAGCAAAGACAGATACTTCAAAAGGTGGAACCATCGCTTGATGACTGGCTTCAAGCATGTCCATAGCTAACCCTAAGTCGCGACCACCAATAAATAATCCGGTACGCTTTATACCAGAAGGGCTACGTGAAAAAATAGCATCTTGAGTGAGACCATAAACACTGTCTAGTTTGACATTGCTATAAGGCATAAGTACATCAAACCCTGCATCCATAGCCATATTGATATCAAATGGGCTATTGTTTGGCATCGGATCCAGCATGTGAAGGATGCTACGTTTCTCCATTAAAATTCCTTTATAGTTTTTATGACTGAAATAAAAATCTAGCCTTAACTGATAGTTTTCATATAGTCTCTGGCTATTTCAAAAGCATGTTCAAAATGTAAATACACAGGCTTATCAGTGTTGATCATTTTCTTTAATAAACGATTTTGTGTATGGTATTTAATATTACCAATTGCTAACGCACCAATACCTACGGCCTGGCTATTAGAGCCTTGGATAAGTGTACCGTTATGAAAGGCATCAACACCGGCAATCCCTGCTGGCGGTACTGCATTGACATCAGCAGCTACTTTCAATTGAGGTGCCGAGGCAATCAATTCTGCACTTAATAACTCAATACCTGCCGCTCCTGTTGCAAAAACCACATCTGCGGTTTTCATGTATTCGGCTTTATCTGCATCAGCACCGGCTAAAATAGTAATTTTACCATCACCAAACTCGTTATTACACATGTCAGCAATATATTGAGCTTTATCCAATTGTCTACCAATAATCATGACCTGTGCACCTGCTTGCGCAGCAATAACTGCAGCAGCCTGCCCTACTGGGCCAGTACCACCTAAAGCGAGTATTATTTTACCTTCTAGTGTGGTATTAAATTTGGTAATTAACTCATGCTCTGCTGCAGCAACCATACCTGCAGCAGTAGTGAACGCGCCACTAGGATCAGCAAACACAGAGACTTCAAAAGGTGGAACCATCGAGCGCCTAGCAGTTTTAAGCATGTCCATGGCTTGTTTAGTATCACGACCTCCAATAAAAATCCCTGTACGCTTTAAATTTTTTGCACTGCGTGAAAAGATAGCATCTTGCACTAAACCCTGCACTTCGCTAGCTTCAACATTAATATAGGGTAATGCCGAGACCCAACCTGCATCTAATGCCATATTGACATCAAAAGGACTTAAGTTTTTAGCAGTGGTTAGCATATGTAAAATAAACGGTTTTTCCATGATAGCTCCTTGTTGTGTTAATCAGCTTGCAACATAATGTAGATTAATAATATATCGCAACCGTTGTCCCTTAAGCTTAATTAAAACTCTGATTAAGAACGATCTAACTTCAATTATCCACGCTGGTGTTAATAAGCTGTTTACTTAGTATAAAAGAAAAAATGTCAGAATCACAATGTACTTACCAATTTACCTTTGAATTTCATTAAAATCTTCAACTCTTTAAAATTTTTAGTTAGATAATCCTTAATCAATAAGGATTATTAGCATTTTATTTAATGCCATGCTTAGGCACTAGCTTTGTATCTACTAAATACAATTAATTTAATCTTACAAACCCACTCAGTGTTTCGATTAAATATTGACACTTGATATTTTCATGCCTAGATAATGATCTGATCACTATTAAACTATGCCCCCCGAATTGAGCATTAATGGTGATCGCAGCCTTTATAGAATAGCTACAATCATATTCTTTAAAAATACAATTATAGAAAACAGAAAGTAATTACATTAATTGTTAGTATAAATGTTGAAATTTTCCGCTTTAACCGATAAGCTAATCACAGCCTAGCTACTTATTCTTGCTAAGATCTTAATCTACAAAACCATATGATCACTATATGATCACTACTATCATTCAAGAGGCTGTCATGAGCTGGTTAAACCAAACAAAAAAAACCTCGCTAAGCATTGATATTAGCGCAACATCAATTAAATTATTAGAGTTAATCCAAAAAAGTGATACTTATCGGGTTGAGCGTTTTTCGATCGTTAGCTTACCTCCAGAGGCAGCCTCTCAGAAAAAAGTGTCACCAATCCTATTAGCTGATGGCATTAAAAATGCCTTGAGAAAATCTGGATCCACTTTAAAAAAAGCTATAGTAGCTGTTACTGAATCGGCAATCATGACAAAAACAATAAGCTTGCCCGCTTCCTTAACTGACGATGAAATAGAAGAAGAGCTTATTATGACCGCAGATCAATATTTACCCTATTCTCTAGATGATCTTAATTTCGACTTTGAAATACAAGGGATTAATAAAAATAAGCCAGAATTGGTTGATGTGCTATTAGTAGCTTCACGAAAAGAAAATGTAGATGAACGCATAGAAGCACTGTCACTAGCTGGATTAAAAGCCACTATAGTCGATGTGGAAGGCTACGCCGTAGAAAATGCTTATTCACTAATATCTCCACCGCTTTCAGATACAAATAGCGACCAAACAATAGCTATAATCGATATAGGTTCTACCATGACCTCATTGACTATTCTATATAATGGCAAATCTATATATACCAGAGGCCAAAGCTTTGGCGGCAAGCAGTTAACCGAAGAAATTCAACGTCATTATGGTCTAAGCTATGAAAAGGCCGGTTTAGCCAAAAAACAAGGTGGTTTACCCGATAACTATACTGAAACCATACTAGAGCCTTTTCAAAAATCATTGGTGCAACAAATACAGCGCGCCTTACAATCATTTACCTCCTCTAATTCCAATAGAAGTCTAGACGGAATGATACTTGCCGGTGGCTGTGCTTCAATGTTAGGCATCGATAAATTGGTTGGAAAACATTTAAATATGCCAGTCAATATTGCTAATCCTTTTATCAATATGTCTCTCTCTCCTCACATCGATAAACAATCCTTATACCAAGAGGCGCCCTCATTGATGCTTGCATGCGGACTTGCATTAAGGGGTTTTGACGTATGACAAAAATTAACTTATTGCCTTGGCGAGAAGAACGACGTAAAAAAAAGCAAAAGGATTTCATTAATTTCATGGAGTTATCAGTGCTGACTGGCGTTCTTATCGTTGGCCTCATTCATACTAGCATTGAAGCACTTAAAACCCATCAAGAACAAAGAAATCAATTACTGCAAAATGAAATCATTCTATTGGATAAAAAAATTGTAGAAATTAAAGATATTGAAGAAAAGAAAAAACAATTACAGACGAAAATCGATTTAATTCAACAATTACAAGAAAGTCGTCCAGAGGCCGTGCATTTGTTTGATGAAATCCCAAAAATTACTCCAGATGGAGTTTATCTTACCAAGTTAACTCAAACTGGCTCTGAACTTATCTTTGAAGGTAAATCGGAATCTAACGCTAGAGTCTCCGCCTTTATGAGGGCTATAGAAGCATCTTCATGGCTACAAAAGCCAACTTTAGCCATTATTAAATTACCAGACAAACTCTCTAGTAATAAAAACGATACCGAGCCATTGAGTGATTTCAGTCTTCATGCTCTACAAGGTAAACAAAAAAACATCACTGAAACAGGATCTGCTGATGAATCTTTCAGAAATTAATTGGGATTTTAATACAGCAGGCAACTGGCCACCCGTTGTTAAAACCTCAATATTTGGCTTAATAATTATCACCGTCATAGCTATCGGCTTTTATTACGATACCTCGGATGAGTTATCAAGCCTAGATCATGAAAAACAAAAAGAACAGACTTTAAAAAAAGAATTCAAGGATAAACAAAAAAAGGCCATTAATCTTCAGGATTTTCAAGAACAATTAAAACAAATTGAGGCATCACTAAATGAAATGATCCGACAACTACCTACAGATGAAGAAGTCGCTAATTTATTGGTCGATATTTCTCAAACAGGTTTGGCTAGCGGCCTAGCATTTAAATTATTCAAACCTGACACACTCATTAATAAAGATTTTTATTCCGAACTGCCGATATCCATTCAGGTTGTAGGCCATTACGAAGAAATAGGCATGTTCATCAGCGGCTTAGCATCACTGCCTCGAATTGTCACCATACACAACATTAGCATTTCGCCTGATGGTAAAGATGGGGGTTTACAAATGAGCGCCGTTATCAAGATTTATAACGAAGGTAAGCATTCTATATCGACAGAGAGTACCAAGAAAAAAAGGGTTAAAAAATAATGAATAGCAGCAAATTTTTTTTATATATCAAAAACGGTTTGTGCCTAGTGTTATTGACTGCTTGTGGCAATAACGATTTTGCTGACTTAAATACTTACATTATGGATATTAAAGCTCAACCTAAAGGTGCTATTAAACCATTACCTGAAACCAAAGTCGTTGAGCCCTTCATATTTAATCCAGAAGGGCTACGTGATCCTTTTAAACCTTTAGTGCAAATTGAAGCTAATGGCCTAACAGAATCATCTACAGCAGGCGGTATTCAACCAGACATGACGCGTCGTAAGGAAGATTTAGAAACTTTTCCCTTAGAGGTATTAAAAATGGTCGGCACATTGACGATGAAATCAACCTTATGGGGTTTAGTCAAAGCCGATGATGGCAGCATCCATCGCATACAAGTTGGTAACTATATAGGTAAAAACTTCGGGAAAATAATTAGCATTAGCATCGATAAAATCGAAATCATGGAAATAGTCCCCGATAGACCGGGAACGTGGCGAGAACAACAAACATCACTGAGATTAATCGAATGATTTTGGGAGTCATTAATGAAAATTACGCACAATAAAATTATGTTGACTACTATGGGACAACATTCATTGCTATATAAACTCTTGGCTTTGTTTATATTAATGGCCTCAGGCGCTAACGTAAACGCGAGTAACCTAGCCATTTCAGGACTCACTTATACTATGCTCAGCAGTGATCAATTACAAATTCAAATAGATCTTACAGGTCCTGCTACTGAACCCAAAGTTTTCCATACCGATAATCCTGCGCGTATTGCCTTGGATTTTTTCGACGTAAAAAACACCCTAGATAAAAAAAACTACGCTATTAATCAAGGTCCTGCAACTAATCTTTATGTAGCAGAAGCGGCCAATAGGGTGCGTATTGTCGTTAACCTACTTGAAGCAAGCCCTTTTACAACTAAAGTAATAGGTAATAAAGTCTTACTTACCTTAAATCCTACCCGATCCGAATCCGAGCTCACCAATATCCCCCCCAAAACCTCAGCTGTTTCAAAAAAACCGCTAGCAACAGACTTAATTCCTCAACAATTCATTAGTAGCTTTGATTTTAAACGAGGCGATAAAGGCGAAGGTCGCTTACTTATTTATTTGGCTAATCCTAATACCTTAGCTAATTCGAAAGTAGATGCGGGCAAAGTAATTATCAACTTAACCAACACTCATTTACCAGAAAACTTGACAAAAAAACTGGATGTCTCCGAGTTTGGAACACCTATTAAATTTATTGACACTATAACCACTAATCAGGGTACCCAAATCACTATAAGTACCTTAAACGAACTTTATGATTACTCGTTATTACAATCTGAGGGTTTACTAACTATTGAATTTAGACCCTTGAACCACGAAGAAAAAGAAGCTTTAGACAGATCACGTGTTAAATATAGCGGCGACAGATTATCGTTAAATTTTCAGGATATAGAAATTCGTAGCGTTATAGCCATTCTAGCCGAATTCACCAAACAAAACATAGTCGCGGGTGATGATGTAACTGGGAATATTACCTTAAAACTTGATGATGTGCCTTGGGATGAAGCATTGGATTTTATTATGATGACCAAGGAACTCGGAAAGTTTGAAAGCGGTAATGTAACCTTAATTTCACCTCTCGATAAAATAAAAGATTACAAGAAAAAACAACAAGAAACAGCCGCCGTAGTTGAACAAATAGACCCACTAATCACTGAGTATATTAAAATTGACTATGCGCGCGCTGAAAACATCAGAAATGTACTCAATGGCCGTGATACCGGCGTATTTGGTAGTTGCGGATCACCCCAATTAGCCACACAAGGTGCAGGTGGAATGGGACAATCGGGCCAAGCCGGATCTATGGGCGGAATGGGAGCCATGAATCAAAACGCGATGAGCCAGACCGGAGCCATAGGCCAAGCAGGATCTGGTAATCAAGAAAAAAATTCAGGCTTTGGTTTTCTTTCGTCTCGGGGCTCCACTGTAGTGGATACTAGAACCAATACCTTAATTGTGCGGGAAACCACAAAACGACTAGAAGATATAAAAAAACTTATACACAAACTTGATATTCCTGTGCGCCAAGTCATGATAGAAGCACGAGTAGCCATTGCCAGCACTAATTTTACCCAAAATTTAGGTGTAAAATTTGGTGCGGCTAAAACAAAAAGCAATCCCTTTGCCATTGGAGGCACTTTAACTTCAGTTGCTCCAACGACGGGAACATCAGCAGCCAATAATAATCTGTTGGTAGATTTAGGTGCCGCCGCTATAGCTGGCAGCCCTCCCGGCGCCTTGGGCATGACCCTAGCTAGGGGGGCAGATTATGTATTAAATCTTGAACTTCAAGCCTTGCAAGCAGACGGTAAAGCCGAAATATTATCCAACCCACGAGTCATGACTATGGATCGTTGTACTGCTACAATGATGCAGGGGGTTGAAATTCCAGTCACCACACCTGCCGCTTTAGGTAGTCCTCCCACAACAACTTATACACCCGCCGTACTCGAACTAAATGTTACCCCACAGGTTACACCTAGCGGCTCAGTGATTATGAATTTACTGGTTAAAAAAGATTCTCAAAACACGACCACTAACCCAATATCCGGAAATCCTGGCATTGATACTCGGCAAGTAAAAACATCGGTATTGGTCGAAGATGGTGAAACAGTGGTGTTAGGGGGGGTCTATGAGAATCAAAATAGCTCTGGTAAAAATAAAGTCCCCTTTTTCGCTGACTTGCCTGGCATTGGCTTTCTATTTACGAATTCAACTATTAACAAGGTTAATACAGAATTGTTAATCTTTATTACCCCAAAAATCATTAAAAACAATGTAGAAACTAATTGATGGTTTCTACTTAACTCAAAAAAGAGGATAATCGCCCTCTTTTAAGCTTTAATCTTAATTGTTTCAATCGAGATGTAATTTCACACTGTGCTAATTCTCTCTACTATATTGAACTCATCAACAATGGATAGATTAACTAAAACAATAGTTCTAGACAGAACTATTACCTTTTAATAATGCCCTAAACGGGGAATTTTAGACCAGCAAGGTATTTTGATGACAAGATCAGAGAATATATATTTAGTTGGCCTTATGGGTGCAGGAAAAACCACGATAGGCCGCCAATTAGCAAAATCACTGACAGTACCTTTTTATGATAGTGACAAAGCCATTGAGGAAAGCACTGGCGTAGATATTCCAACTATATTTGAATTTGAAGGGGAAGAAGGCTTCAGGGATCGTGAACAAAAAATGATACAGCAACTAACCAAGCTAGACGGCATCGTAATGGCCACGGGTGGCGGCGCTATTTTACGCGAGGAGAATCGTCATTTATTAAAAGAAAACGGCTTTATCGTTTACTTACAGTGTTCTGTAGAACGTATATTAGAACGTACTCGTAGAGATACTCAGCGACCCTTATTAAAAACTGAAAACCCCAGAGAACGTATAGAGACTTTATTCACGGAACGTGAGCATCTTTATTTGTCTTGTGCTGACTTTATCATTGACACAGGTACCCTGCAAAGCAAAACCGTGGTCAATCTAATTTTAGAAGAATACAAATCTGCTAATCGCTAAATCGCTAATGATGAAAAAATTACAGGTAGCGCTTGGGGACCGTAGTTACCCTATTTATATTGGCTCTGGCTTACTCAATCAAGCCGAACTTTATAAGCGACATATTAAGTCTAGCCAAGTTATCGTTATTACCAACAGCACGATTGCACCTTTATATTTAGATCAGGTTTTAAATAATTTACGAGATTTTAAGGTCGAAACACTGATATTACCTGATGGTGAGCAGTTCAAAACCTTAGAATATGTCACGCAAATATTTGATAAATTACTAAGCTGTAAATTTAGCCGCAACGCGACTTTGATCGCTTTAGGCGGTGGCGTTATTGGAGATATGGGCGGTTTCTCTGCCGCCTGTTATCAACGTGGCATCGCTTTTTTGCAGATACCCACTACGCTTTTAGCGCAAGTTGATTCTTCAGTAGGTGGTAAAACCGGCGTGAATCATCCTTTGGGTAAAAACATGATCGGGGCTTTTTATCAGCCCCTATGTGTCATCGCCGATGCTGACGTACTCAACACTTTAGATGATCGCCAACTCTCTGCAGGTTTAGCTGAAGTTATTAAATATGGACTCATCAGAGACCTTGAGTTTTTTGAATGGCTAGAACAAAACATCGAGCTGTTATTGGCAAAAGATAAGGAAGCCTTAGCTTTTGCCATTGAAAGATCGTGTCTTAACAAAGCCCAGATTGTCGCTGAAGATGAAACTGAAACCGGTATTAGAGCGACACTCAATTTAGGCCATACTTTTGGTCACGCCATTGAAACAGGTGCAGGCTACGGCATCTACCTGCATGGCGAAGCAGTGGCTATAGGCACTTGCCAAGCTGCAGATCTTTCCAGAAGAAAAGGCTGGCTAACGGATGCCGATGTAGAGCGTATCATCGCCTTATTCAGAAAAGCAAACTTACCCGTCAAGCCACCAGAACAACTCGATAGTGATCGCTATTTAGAGTTGATGGCCGTAGACAAGAAAAATATTGACGGAAAGATTAGGCTGATTTTATTAACAAAAATTGGCGTAGCCACCCTACCTATCGGTATCGATAGCTTATTATTAGAGCAAACGCTTAAGTCCTATGGCAGATGATACTTATACGTATCATATACATCAGTCCGTTATAAGTCATAAATCCCATGCTTTTACTAGACTGATCAGTGAAGACAGGACTAAAAAACTCGAATTACTAAAGCATTTGCTAAATTATAGCAGTCAGCCGCTGGTTATTTGTGGCCCTGAAGGTATTGGAAAATCAACACTGCTAAGGGTTTTACAAGAGCAAACTATAGCTAAATGGAGTTATTGCATGATAGTAAACCCAGCCGATTTAAGTTTCGAAAAGCTGCAAGAGTCTATTATGCAAGCCATTAATCAAAGCCACACTAACAAGCAAAGCCAAAGTTTTTCAGCGCTATTAGAGCAACTGAATCAAAAACAAAAAAAACTTATTTTAATGATTGATAACGCTGGCTTTCTAATTCCAGGCCTTATTAATCAAATCATAACGCTGGCTAAACAACATAGTGCTGTACGTGTTATTTTTGCATTAAGCCATCATGAACTTGAGCTAAAAAATAGTACCGACACGACTATCAATGAAGCAAGCTTAATTGAAATACCGGTTTTATCTGAGCTTCAATGCGCTGATTTTTTGTATCTACTTGCCGCTGCTCCACAAACACAACTCACTATTAATGACATTAACGATAAGTTGATATCGGCTGTTTATCAAGAAACACAAGGTATCCCAGGACTGATAGTCGCTAAATTTCCAAAAAATGATGATCAGCAGCAGCAGAATATTAAATCACTAAAATTACTTATCCTTGCTCTCATGACATTAATTGTTTTCGCGTTATGCACACAATGGTTTAGCAATTCAACCTACAATATTAAGCGTATAGCTATAAAAGAAGAACTCGACACAAACATGACTAAAAACGGCTTACTCGACTAAGCGCTTACCAATAATTTTTGCGCTGCTCGATACGCCATACTTAGCATGGCTCCATTCACACAACCTTACCAGCCCACACATGACAGCATTAAAAAACGACATCTTTATCAAAGCGCTATTAAAACAACCTATAGATCGCACACCGGTATGGATGATGCGTCAAGCCGGACGCTATTTACCTGAATACCGAAAAATCAGAGAGCAAGCCGGTAGTTTCTTAAATTTGTGTACCAATCCTGAATTAGCGTGCGAAGTCACCTTACAGCCTTTACGACGTTTTGATTTTGATGCCGCCATTTTATTCTCAGATATCTTAACGATTCCTGATGCCATGGGTTTAGGTCTTTACTTTACCGAAGGTGAAGGCCCTAAATTTAAGCATCCTATCGTTAGCGCTGCCGACATAAAAAAATTACCAATACCTGACCCTGACACTGATTTACGTTATGTCGTTGATGCTGTGCGCTTAATCAGAAAAACCTTACAAGGTAGCGTGCCCTTAATTGGCTTTTCAGGTAGCCCTTGGACCTTAGCGACTTATATGGTTGAAGGCGGCAGCAGTAAAAGCTTTCAAAAAGTGAAAGGTTTAATGTATGAGCAACGTAAATTAATGCACGAAATGCTCGATAAACTAGCACTATCCGTCGCTAGTTATTTAAATGCCCAAATTGAAGCCGGCGCTCAAGCGGTCATGTTATTTGATACCTGGGGAGGCATGTTAAGTTCTGAAGATTACAGTGAATTCTCATTATATTACGCCAAACAAGTCCGATCTTTGCTAAAAACCGATGTGGCCGGACAACAAATCCCCACTATTCTTTTTACCAAAGGCGGTGGGCTATGGTTAGAAACTATGGCTGATAGTGGTTACGATGCCTTAGGTTTAGACTGGCAAACCGACATACACAAAGCTCGGGCCAGAGTCGGCGATAAAGTAGCGCTGCAAGGCAATATGGATCCAGTTTCACTCTATGCAAAACCCGAAGTCATCGTCGACAAAGTTAAAAGTATTTTACATAAATATGGCCATGGTTCAGGCCATGTATTCAACCTAGGACATGGCATTTTACCGGACATTAACCCAGACCATGTTAAAGCCATGGTGGATGCCGTACATGAATTTAGCCCAGCGTATCATCGCTAAGCCTTCAGGAGGTGATAATGAACTTATTAAAATCTGTACTCGTTATTGTTGCTCAGTACTACCGCAAGTGCTTAACAGCCTAACCCTATAGCTATTAGCGTTTATAGAAGCAAAAGTTGTGGTTGTAGATATAGCAAGTAGCTAGAGCATCAAAAACCATAACTTTCAAGTTGACACTAACAAATCAACTACAGCTCTTTCAATAAGCGATTATGTTTAGAATTTTCCATTAGCTGTCTAAATTCATTAACGGCCGCCATAAATAATTGCTCTTGTTGTATATCTGCAAGATGATGCTGGCCACACTGTTCTAATGCGCTAATCACATAGGCAATAGTCAATTTATTAATATCCACAGCCGGTTGATAAAGTTCATCGCCGCTAGGTTCTTCAATCTTAAATTCAACAACGATATGACTAGCAATAAGTTTTGCTAACAAAACGTGAATGATGGCAATAGGAATTAGTAACTTCTCGGCAATGTCAGTGGCCGACAAAGGTTTATTCATCTGCACAAAATTACTTATAATCAAATGAGTTATTTGTAGAGCAAGCACCTTTTGCAAAGAAAAACTTAAATCTGCATAACGATGTTTATATTTATATATTTCATAATTTTGTAGAAAGAAAGCCACTTCACAACCGAATAAAACCACCATCCAGCCTACTTGTAACCAAACAACGAATAAAGGCAAAGCGGCAAAACTACCATAAATTGCATTATAACTAGACGCGCCCAACTGTAAGCTCAAATAAGCCCATTGCAATAGATAAGAAAGAATGCCAGTGACAACACCTGCAATCATACCCGCCTTAACCGCTATTTTATGATTAGGCATAAAAATAAAAGTAAACGCAAAGAGACCGACCATCAGTAACAAGGGTAATAAGCCCAAAGCTTTAATCAGCAACCAAGTGCTAGCATCTGATAATTGAATAACGGTCATTAACCAAGTGAGTTTGGTTTTTAAAAACAAGCTAATACTGCCTGAAAGCACTAAGACAACCGGCGCTAATAACATCAGGGATAAATAATCGCTAAACTTACGACTAAAACTACGACTTTGAGTTATTTTCCAAATGTGATTAAAAGATTCTTCAATATTACTAATGACATTAATCACCGTCCAAAATAACACCACCGTACCTATACCCGCGACAACGCCGCCTTTAGTGCTATCAAGCAAATGCTGCGCAAAGCTCAGCAACTGCAAGACCATGGTTTCTTGATTAGGCACTTGCTCGAGTAAACGTAGCTCTAGTATTTTTTCAAAGCCAAAGCCTTTGGCAATACCAAACAGCAAAGCAATCACTGGAACGATAGATAACAAACTATAAAGCGTTAAAGCCGAGGCTCTGAGTGGACATAAATCGCGATAAAAATCTTGCACCGATAACAGGGCTATTTTTAATGCTTTAATAAACACTGAGCTAAGCAATGGCAACGATTGCTCTTGCACTAACCAAAGTTCTTCTTTTAGAAAATGCTTGATATTCAATCCCATGATTTAATCTTAGGCTTTAAATCTGGCTATTGATAACCTGAGGTATTGCTAACCACCCAGCGCTGAGCATCGGTGTCTATACACTCTTTTTTCCAGAACGGCACTGTCGATTTCAAAGCTTCCATAATATAACGCGTTGCATCAAAGGCATCCCCCCGATGAGAAGACCAAACCGCAATTAAAACGATGACTTCATTAGGCGTAATAGTGCCGACACGATGAACAATTAAACTATCCAAAATAGACCACAAGCCCTGTGCCTTTTCGACACACAACTCTAATTGCTTTTCAGTCATACCCGGATAATGTTCTATGCTCATACCCGTAACTTGGCTACCCTGATTAAAATCACGCATGGTGCCTATAAAAATACTAGTCGCACCTATGGCCCCGAGATGATCAAGCTGTGTGTTCTGGTAAAGTTGAAGTTCTTGATAGGGGTCAAAAGGCTGATCGGTAATTTTAATCGCCATCTTTAGCCACCCGTCACAGGCGGAAAAAAAGCAACCACATCACCATCAGATACTAAACTATCCCAATCCACATAGTCCATATTGATAGCGGCTAAAGTGTTTTTAGGTAAGACCAATTCTGCATTAGCCTGAAACCAAACGTCCTTAACCTTTAAGGACTGAGTAAAGTCCAGTTCATGCTCGGAACTGCCTACATGCTCTTTTAAACTGGCAAAATAATAGACTTTAATAGACATAATGATTCACATAACTAAAAAAAAAGAGATAATAAAACACTTTGCACACTCAGGCACTAATTATTCATGACTTATACCACTCATTTTAATGCATCGGGCGAAGCACACATGGTCGACGTTGGCTCTAAAGCCATCACTCAGCGGATAGCGGTTACTGAAGGCTATATAAAAATGCTCCCAGAAACGTTGCAGATGATCAGTGCCGGTGAACACAAAAAAGGCGACGTGCTTGCGATTGCCAGAATTGCTGGCATTATGGCGGCCAAGAAAACAGCCGATTTAATCCCGCTCTGTCATCCCCTACCCATTACCCATATCGAAATCAACCTAAGCGCCGAACCAGAACATAACCGTATCCGCTGTGAAACCACGGTAAAAACCATAGGCCAAACCGGCATAGAAATCGAATCACTCTGCGCCACTCAAATCACTTTATTGACGATCTACGATATGTGTAAAGGTATCGATAGAGGCATGGTTATTGATTGTGTGCGCTTGTTGCAAAAAGACGGCGGAAAATCTGGGCATTGGCAAAATGCTGAATAAACAAGAACTGTAGCTTGGGCTAACGGCTTTATCGTTAACCCAATATGTGCCGTCAACAGCTTGGGTTGCGAAAAGCACGCAGCCCAAGCTACGGTACTTACAAAATATGCTCTAAAACGCTAATCAGCGAAGGTTCAGTGATATAAACGTCAGCCCGTTCACGAACGATAGCTCTATCAACAACGCCGCCATAACCGAGCACGAAAGCGCCTGCTTGCTGAGCCTCCAAGTCAGTTTTTCCATCACCTATCATAACCAAAGAGCCTTGTGCTTTTAACATGGCTACCACCGAAGCTTTTCCGCCGGTTCTGGTTAAAGGTGAATGCTGATCAAAACTTCGATAGCTACCATCTTCATTAAAATAAATATCAACGGCATGAACATGGCTTTCTGGTAAGCCTAGATAGTGTGCCAACGGAAGAATAGCTTGGCGTAAGCCACCGCTGATAATATGCACCTTTTTATTCTGAGCTAATAATAGAGAAAAAACATCTTTAACACCCTCGACTAATTCTGTTATATATAGCTGCGCCAAGTCATTAATACTATTAATATTGGGTTGAATGAGCGACAAACGCTTTTCATAGACAGCTTCTAAAGCAACTTCACCGTTCATCGCGGCATCAGTCAACTTGACCATTTCTGGCCCTAAACCCACGGATTTTGCAAGTTCATCAATACCTTCAATTTTGCTTAAGGTACTATCGCAATCGAAACAAATAACATCAAAATTCATATTTAACAAAGCTGGTCTGAGAGATGAGTAATGCTAAATAATGACAGGGCAAACATCAATATCGGCATCATTACACATTTAAAAGCGCACAGTTTAACAGCTTTGCTAGGGCAAACTAAGAGGATTTAATAATAACAGGATGAACCTTGCAGCATGTTTATGCTTGTCTTTTGCTGCAGGATAAGCATAATCTGAAAACAACTAAGATCAATTGTAACCATTCAGCCCCCCCCTTTTTCAAAGGGGAAGGTGAATACGATCAATTAATTTGTTACGGGGTCGGTCTTGGTTATAGCGGAGACTTCTTTAGCTTGATATTTTTGCTTGTTGAGCTTGTCTTCATATTCCTGAACAATGCTTTCCATTTCCACACTCTTAAACTGAAATATGGGGTCGGCCTTTAAAAGACTGTCCACCACGTTTTTATTTTCATAGGTGTTGAGCACTTCTTTGCCGGCTTCAAACAATTTGATATTCTTGCCTTCACAGTTTTGCAAAAAACTTTCTGTTTGTTTATGGCTATTTTCTAAATCAACATGTACAGCACTTAACTCGTTTTTAGACTTGTTAAGGGCATTGTACTTTTCAATCACTTCCAGTAATTTACCGTGCGTTTGTTGCAAAGTATTGCTAACCGCAGCATTACTGCTTTTTTGTGCGGCCAACTCACCACTAACACGCTCTTCATCCGAGGCTTTGGCAGAGACATCTTTCTTTAACTGTTCAATATCTGCACTCAGCTTATCTTTATCGATTTTAAGCAAATCACGCTCAGTATTAGCCGCTTTTATCATACCTTGTAACTTGGCCATGGCTTTAGCTTTAGCATTTGCATCAGCAGCAGCATTAGGGGCTGCCTGCGTAATTGCCGACAGTAAACTGCCGATCAACAACACAGAGAGAGGGAGTAATTTATTAAGACTATTCATAGTAATTACTCCTTTAGAAATGGGTATTGATTTCAAATTGCATAAGGTCCACACCAAAAGCAGGTCCCTTGATCATATTCCCACTCAACCATCTACCAGTTAACCAGACATTTTTCATTAAACCGTAATTACCGCCGACTACCCAACCTTTAACGTTGGTAGACCCAAAATTACTAGCACCACCTGGGTGAAAGTTAGAATCGGTATAAGCATCAAGCACGGCATCACTACCTACATATTTATACAAAGAGAACACACTCCAATGCCCAGCGACATCGAATTTAGGCCAGCCTAAATCAGCCCTAACTTGCCAAGCAGAAGTGCCGGCAGAGTTAAGCTCGTTTCTTACCGCACCTCCCGTAACAAAAGTACCACCAGGATAGCGGCTCATAATATCATTGCTATTAAAACCGATGTTTTTAGCATAATCCGCACTTAATTTAAGATGATGCGGAGAAAACAAGGCTAAATCATATAAGACATTAAAATTAAGAATACGGTAATTAGAGGCTAAACCATACAATTGCCCCGTGTTCGTATTAGAAATAGCCGTCAAAGTATTGCCATTTTGCATAAATTGCGGAGCTGATTGCATAACTTCTGCAGAGGAGTTATTTTCATAAGAAGTACAAACCGGTGGTGTAGCAGTATTATAAGTTGTACACGTATTTAACTGAGGATCAACTATTCCGGTAATATTTCGATAATCATAATAAGCAGCACCCAACATAAGTGAATCTTGGTTATCAAAGCCCCAATCTAAACCTGTTTGGCCACCGAACATCCATTTATCACGATTACTTAGTCCAGTAGATGATTGTAAAGGGAACATTCCGGCGGTTCCATAGACAGTCGGGCCTTTGCCGCCTATGGCACTCCCTAAATCAGCGCTAAGAAAATTATGTCGCACTGTGCCCATGATGCCTTCAAAAGACACATCATTATCCCAGACCAGTTCACTACCGCCGGTAAAGAAAGGATTAGGTGTTCTACCCCCCATGACTGTTAACCAATTAAAATGATTATCATCGACAGCGTTATATCGTAAAAAGGCCCTGTCGACATTAAAGGTATATCTACCACCATAGGTACCCATACTTTGGTTAATTGAAACAGGATTTGAAATATTACCCGTTGCTAAACGCATACCCGCATCAACACTATCAGTAATTTTTGCATCAATACCGAGGCGAACTCGTTCCCGACCTAGAGCTCTGCCATTAGTGGTATTAATATACTGATTTTGGCTATTAGTGTTACCGTTATTAGCATTGATAGCGGGGTAATCAGTATAATTACCAATCGGCGCATTATCCGAAGCCATAAAGCTAGATTGCGCTCTTAAACGAATATCACCCGACAATTTAAAGCGGTTAACCCATTCGGGTAAAGCGCCGGGCAAACCCCATTGTTCTTTTTTGGCTTTTTGCATAACATCGCCAACTACTTCTTCACGCAGCTCACTACGCACTTGTTGGCGAATTTCATCTTTGACAAACTCAGGCACATAAGAAACACGCACTTCATCGGCTGGCACCACTTCTTTGCTAGCTTTTTCTGCAGGAGCAGCTGACTTTGCCGCAGCTACTTGCTGATCGGCATCCGCTTCAGCTTGCTTAATCATGTCATTAGCGGTTTTTTCAGACAAGATGCCCTGCTTAACCAACTGTTTAATTAGATTGGTAGTGGTATTGCGTAATTTTAGCAACTCCTCTTTTTCACCCGCGTGTGATAACCCAGCTGCGCATAATAATGCTAAAGCTAGTAGCGGTTTCTTGTGGTTCATAGCTATTTCCTGCCCATAATATAAATAAATTGGTTGTAATCCGTTAACTCACACAGAGAACGGAACTATCATGCTTTCCACGTTTTAAGCGTTAATTAAATACGTGACGATATTTTCAGTTTAACAGGCTGTTCCATACCTGGAGGCGGCAGCGCTTTAGTTTTCTTCAATTGAGCAATTAACTTATTTAACAGCTTATCAATCTCGGCATCGTTAGTGCTTCTAGCCAATTCAAAACGAGTCACCGTGCCATCAGCACTAATCCAAAACTTAATAACCGCTGTATAACTTTTGTGTCTTAATTCGTCATGGTCAGCCAAAATCTCAACTAAGCTTTCTTTAATGGTTGTGGCAAAGCCAGCATTAGGATCACCTCCGCCTAAAAGACCACGTCCGCCTTTATGTCCCACCATACCAAAGGCATCAGAACCTGCAGTACCCTCAGCATCCAAACCAGTATCACCGGCAGGTTGTTGATCAGGCACATCGGGTAAAGGCTCAGGATCGGGCTCTGGCGTTTCCATTTTCTCAACTTCCGGCTCAGGTATTTTTTCAACCTTGGGCGGCGGTGGCGGAGGCGGTGGTGGCTTAAATAAGGCGATAGGCATTATTTTTTTTTCATGCTTGACTACGGGCTCTTCTGCAAAATCACCAATAATCTTTACCACATAATAAATCGCTACCAGTAAGATTATTCCACCTATAATTTTAGGCAAATAGACTCTAAAATGTTTTTTATCACTCATGATTTAATACGATGTCTACTTAACCAAGTTTTGCGTGACTAAACCAACTTGAGTAATTTCAAGCTTGCCTAATAAAGCCAAAATATCTATAACACTTTGGTACTGAACTGCAGAATCACCTTTAACGACCACCGGCAAGGCAGGATTAACAGCCTTATATTGCGTTAAAGTAGCTTCCAGCTGTTCCATAGTGACAGGAAAGGTATCAAGAAAAATAGTGCCATCAGCCGTGACCGTAATCGCTTTGGTTTGTGGTTTAGACAAACTAGGCGTGTTACTGGCTTTGGGTAAATTAACTTTGACACCCTGCACTGCTGCCGTGGTCATCAAAATAAATACAATCAACAGTACATAAGCCAAATCAAGCATCGGGGTAACGTTGATTTCGTCGTAGGCGGCATTTTCTTCTTGTAACTTCATAATGTGGACTCGAACAGAATATTTAAAAAAAAGATTATCTTAAAAACTTAATTTAAGAGTAATAGCCGCAGCTATTAAATTTAAAACAGCTAAAGCTGTTTTACTCCAAGAACTCAAATTACTTAACCTAAGTTATCCAATAACTCAACACAGCTGGAGTGCAATAGCTTCAGCTATTGCACTTAAAACAGCTGAAGCTGTTTACTCCATTACTTAACTTAATAGTTAAATTAGGTATGTTGCTCGCTTAACTTTGCCACAAACTCATCAACAAAGACGTGCATATCGGCATTAATTTCTTTAATTTTGCCGCCCAAATAGTTGTAACCAAACAAACAAGGTATCGCCACAATAAGACCGGCTACCGTTGCGGTTAAGGCACCGGCAATCCCAGGCGCAATAGCATTAACATTCACTTCACCGCTGACAGCAATCGCAGCAAAAGTAATCATTACCCCAATAACCGTACCCAACAAGCCCAAAAAGGGCCCGCCACTAATGGCGATGGTCAACAACACCATTTGTGAATTTATTTTTTGCATCTCACGGATTAAAGTCGCTTCCATACTAGCTTTAACTGCATTCATAGATTGAGCTGTTAACATTAGCTCAGCACCAGGAACAGCTTGTTGTTTATATAAACGACGATTCATTTGCTCAACGCCGACATGATATAAACGATAAATAGTTGATCCAGCAAAAGCACCATGCTTCTTAGTAAACGACAACAACAAGGGCGATTCATCAAAGTCCTTATCATCTTCATCATCCGCTCTATTTAGGCTACCCAATTCTTCCGTAGTTAACAGCAAATAGGCCGCTTCAAATTTTTTGTTTTCACCTTGAATACGGCTCAGTACAATGGCTTTAACGATCATTACAAACCAACTCACCACAAACATAACCGCCAAAATGCCGATAATAACCCAGCCATCTGTGGTTACGTTCTTTAAGGAACCCATAATTAAAGATTCGCCGCCTTCTTCACTGTCTGGCGTAGCATCTTCACCATAAGTTAATAGCGAGGTGTTTTGGCCTTGCATTTCTGAGTCAAATTTAATGGCATTGGCATCTAGCGCTACTTTATAAATAGACAACTGGTCTAACAAGCCGGTAAAACCTCTACCGCCAGTTTCTTCAGCGCCTATAGAAATATTGCCGGTTAAATCACGAGTAACAATACCCAGCGATCCTGCACTGACACCATCAACGTATAAAACCAAAGAACCTGCATTCGCCACTAAAGCCAAATGATGCCAGACGCCAAGAGCCAAAGGCGTAGGCGCTTTTAACTCTTGCTTAGAGCCCTCTTGAACTTCTACGACCACTGTTTCACCAACAAGCGACAAGTTCACATTACCGCTGGCACCTGACCTTTGAAAAACAACACTACTTTTTTGGCTTTGATCTATTTTCACCCAGGTTTCAACAGTCCAGCCCAAAGCAGGTGACATTTGTAAAGAAGCTGTTGCAGGGACGTGAATAAATTGCTTGCCATCAAAGGCTGCTGCCTCGCCAATTAAGCCACCTTCAGTTAAAGTCGCAGTGACATCAGCTGGATTGTTAGCATTAGCGGTTAAATCTTTAATGCCTGGCTGAGCAAATTCATAGGCCAATATTTCATTGGCACCAAAAGAGCCGGCCGCATCATCCGCTTCAACCGCTTTAGGGTTACCGAAATACATCCAAATAGCAGGCTCTGCAGCCGTTGCTAAATCAGCAGGCAACTTGACCCAAATAAAGGCTAACTCATTGACGGCATCAAGTTTTTCTATGTAAAACTTTAAAGGCGTTGCTTCATCAGCCGCTAAGATACGAATATCTTTACCTTTTTCAGCAAGTTCTGTAAAAAACATAAAATTACCTGTATGCAATCTGATTAAAGCATAAGAATCTGCAGGTATAGATAAACCATCCGTTTTTAACTTAGGCGCATCAAACGTTATTTTTTTCTTATAGCCCCAATCTGGATTCCACCAAGCCGATGCAATAGATGGAATAAACATAAGAATCAACAATAAAAAACCTAAACGCTTCATTTTTTCTCTCAATTAAATAGTGTTAATATTATTATCTCGAAAAATCATTACATTAATATTACGCGAATTCAACACATAAATGCAACACCGAGTGAATCATCAATATTAAGTGAAGCCATCTCACAAAATACTTCCCATGGTGTTTTGTAATTTAATTTTTTTCTAGGCCTATGGTTAATCCCAGCTAATGCTTTATTAGCATCA
>CAMDNJ010000018.1 GCA_945902915.1 Crenothrix polyspora
CGGTAAGAATGGTAAAGTTATTGTCTGTGCAGCCATGCGTAAGCTTATTCACCTCGCTTTTGGGGTTATTAAGTCAGGTCAGCCTTTCGACCCAAATTATGCTATTTAAATATTGCTTGCTTTTGGCGGGGCAAGACGGTATCTACAGACTAATCCCCTAGGTTTAATCACAGCCTCTTTTATAAGTCATATAGCAGGGCATCGCTTATAGCCGTATGATGATGACATAAGCGATACTCGATAAGGACAACTAAACCATGAACTTGAGTCAAATTGAATTACTACGCGTACTTCAAGAAACTAATTTTAATCTGTCTAAGGCTGCAGAAAGAATGCACATCGTGCAATCAGCGGTGAGCAGGCAATTACAAATGTTTGAGACCGAGTTAGGCTCACCTTTATTTGAAAGGCAAGGTAAAAAACTCATCAGCATGACCGCCTTAGGGACTCGGGTTATGGAAGAAGTCGATGTTATCAATAGAGCTAAAACTAATATCCAAAACATAGCTGCTGATTTTCTTGATAGCAATCAAGGTGTTTTGCATGTTGCGACCACCCATACCCAAGCTAAATATTTTTTGCCAGTGCCCATACAGCGCTTTAGAGCAAAGTACCCAGGCGTAAAAATTTATATGGTGCAAGCATCGCCCGATCAACTGATCGAGCAATTGCACGTTCGTAAAGCCGATATTGCCATTTGTACCGAACGCTTAGATCAAGAGCATGATCTGGTCATTAAAAACTGTTATGAATGGCACCATGCTTTAGTGGTGCCGCTCTATCATCCACTCAGTGAGGGTGATATCAGCTTGGAGCGCTTAGCGGCCTTTCCGATACTGACCTATAGTTCTGGTTTTACCGGTCGTTCGGCTATTGAAGGCGCTTTTAAAAGTGCTGGGTTGAAGTTGGATATTACTTTGTCGGCAGCCGATACCGATGTGATTAAAACCTATGTGCGTTTAGAAATGGGCGTTGGTTTGATTACGGCGATGGCTTATGATGCTTTGATAGATCATGATTTAGTGGTACGAGATTTGGCTCATTTAATACCCAGTTCTAAAACTAAAATCGCCTATCTAAAGCATAATTATTTACCTTTATATAGCCAGCACTTTATAGAGGAATTGCTGATAGCGGCTGATGAGATTACGACTTGAGGTAGTCAGATCAAGACCATTAAGTTTATTGCTGTAGGGTGCGATAGCCGTATTGCATCGCAGCTAGTTATCGTAGTGTCGGCAATGAAATCATTGGTCACTACTGTAATAAAAAGCCATTATCCCACCCAATTTTCCATCAGCAATCCTGGCACACGTTCAAATTCACGTAGATTATTGCTGACCAATATAAGCCCTTGGCTGCGAGCTTGAGCGGCGATATGCAGATCATTGACACCTATGGTTTTGCCGGTTTTTTCTAGCACTGCACGAATACTGCCGTAGTGATAAGCAGCACTGTCGTCATAAGGTAAAGTGATTAAACGACTACAAAAATCTTCAACCACGGCCAGATTGCGCTCAGGAAACTGGCTTTTTTCTGCGCCATGTACCAGTTCAGCCAAGGTAATGGCGGATATGGCCATGCGCCCATGCTGCTTATTGAACATGGTCAACACCTCAATTGGGCGTTGTTTGATGACATAAATAACAATATTGGTATCGAGTAAATATTTCAGCATCTTTTAATCGACTTTTATAGGCTGCCGCGTTCGCTTTGTTGCTGATCGGCACGTTCAATCAAAAAGTCATCGCTGACGGTTTGACCACCCAAAAAGAAACTATCCCAGGCTGATTCTGCGGGAGCAATAATCCGCTCCAAACCTAATATCCGTACTTCTACTTTTTTCACGGTATCAGGAAAGCGCATGTCGGCAGGCAAACGCACAGCTTGGCTTCGGTTATTGGTGAATACGGTACTTGTGGACATGGGCTACTCCTAGGAATGCTATATATCAATACTATATCCCATTGTTATTTAATAAATCAATGGTATTTCAAGCGACTAAGGTTTTTAGTGTTTAATGAAAGTTGTATCCAACACCCCTCAAAAAGAAGCATGAGCACTAACATGTGAGTCCATGCAAATCCTGCTTAATTGATGATGTCAGTAGTTCTACGAATAGACTGAGCTAACGCTGGAAGTCTATACTCAGCACGCAAGCTTATGAGTTAGCTTGTGTCTTTATCGTCGTTTAGGGTCGCAAGGGTTATGGGCAAGCATTAGGCTTGACTTAGCGGCTCGTAGGGTGCTTTTAAAAACGGTTCAGCCCAGTGCTAACTTAGTGTAAGGCGATTAGCGCAACACTCAAGTCAGTGCTAAAGGTAGTGATTCAGGTTAGTGGCGTTTCTAGGTCTGTGTCTGTTCCGGATTAATACAGGGTTAAGCATTCATGATACGAGAATGTAGTGTTTTGATACTTGGATCAGCGTCTATCATACGGGGATGCAGCGTTCTAATACAGGGTTCAGAGTTCATCATACGGGAATGGAACGTTCTGATACAGGGTTCAGAGTTCAACATACGGGGATAGAGCGTTCTGATACTTGGTTTAGTATCTATCATACGGGAATGAGCCGCTAGGATACCAAGTTCAACGTTCATTACAGTCTAATTTAGGTCTAGGCAGCAGTAATAATGGCTGGCTTAAAGTCCTGACTTCGGTTTTTTATATATCTTATTCAATTAAATTAAGGAGTTTACGATGTCTGATTATGTACCTACTGCAGATAATGATTTATTAGTCTGGTTTGATCATTTTTTAACTCAAATAAGCACCGATACAGCGATTGCACCCTTTGATTTGAAGGCATTGACAGCGGCTAATGCTGATTTTCACGCCAAGATTGCTCATGTTAATGATGCTGCAGCACTGGCTAAACAAGCGACGGCTGATAAAGAAGCTAGTCATGGATATTTAGAAAGCTTAGTGAGAGCTGAGGTGAGGCGTATTAAAGCACGCTCCACTTATAATGACGGTCAAGGTGCTCAACTGGGTATTGTCGGTGCTAGAAATAGTCGTGATTTAAGTACGACTCGTCCTGAATTGAGCGGAACTGATCATACCAATGGTGTGGTTAGCATAAGTTTCAGCAAATATAATAGTGATGGCGTTAATATTTATAGCAAGCGTGATAATGATGCGGATTGGGTGTTGCTTAATCGAGCCAATATTTCGCCTTTTATGGATTTACGGCCCTTATTGCAAATAGGTAATCCTGAGTTGCGTGACTATTGTGCTATTTATGTTTTGAAAGATAAAGAGATTGGTCATTATAGCGATGAGGTGGTGGTTAACTGTACGCCTTAGTTGTTATTGTCTAAATGTGTAATGGTAGAATTATCTAGTCACTAGATTAAGCCCTTAGACTTAAAGGGTTTGAGCGTTACTTTTTTAATTGATGTGGTCAGCATTTAATTCTTGTTTGATCCCTGATTTTTATTCTCATAACTTACCTTACGAGGTAACGTGGCTTTCACTCGTTTGCCGCGCCGAGCACCGCAGGTTTTGTCGGGAATAGCCCGAAGGGGCGCGGCATGGATGCCGCGCGTCGGTAGGAGGGCAGGACGCCCTCTCTACCGACCCCCGACAAAACCGAGGAGCACAGGAAATTGCTCCAATCGAGCCGCCTTTTCTTTGGATACTTTCTAAAGGCTGCGCAAAAGAAAGTATCTCGCCTTCGGGTGCGAATACCCGATTAACACATTGTCGCGATAGCGATCTCATTATTCTCGGCATCAATGTTGGGTTAACGATAAAGCCGTTAGCCCAACCTACTGTAACTTCAACGTAAACGCTGTGCTCAAACTGTCCGGCTTTAAGTTGTAGGTCGGGCACATGCTTTTCGTGCCCGACAATGATGACTATTGAATGCCCTTGTCGGGCGACGATAAAGCCGTCACCCGACCTACGCGACCGCTTTGTCCCAGCTTTACGTTGGTAGCCGTGTGTTTGTTCCTTATAGGCTACGCTTCCAAAACAAGCTTTGTCAGTTGTAAGTCGGGCACATGCTTTTCGTGCCCGACAATGATGACTATTGAATGCCCTTGTCGGGCGACGATAAAGCCGTCACCCGACCTGTCATAGATAAGTCAAGCTCTTAAATATCATCTATTTTCAGGTCTATACCCTGCACGAAATTCTCCTTTTTTTAAAAATTAAAAATAGGCTTTGATTTCATGCAGTCAATATTCATTTAGTTAAAACGATCTTCCGGGATATCGCCAATGGGGTAATCAGACCTGTCATTAAATGTCCACTCAAAGTGGCATCGGCTCAGCTTCATCGAATATTTTATCCATTGGGTATCCTCAGATGTGCCTTATTAACTACGGATGGGCTTCTGGTGAGCCTCAGGTCGGGCCGAAGGTCACATCATCGGAATGCTTTTAACTGTTTACGTTTTGTCTTGCCTTTAGGTCATGGTTTACCTCGATCTCTGCTATCGGTCTTTATGGATTTTGAGCTTAAATCGCCACCTTTAGTAGCTTGCTCGCATCAAATCGTTCGCCCCGCGCGATATGCCATAGTGCTAATGGCAGCTTTCGCATTAAGGCAATCACGGTCTTTAACTTGGCACGCTCATCTTTCTTGGCTTTGTACCATTTACTGACCAAGGGATCATTGACCAGCAAACGGAGTGCCGCCATATATAAAAACTTTCGGGCTACCGATGAGCCACGTTTACTCATCCGTAGTCGACCATTAATTTGACCGCTACTTTTTTCGGTAAGATTGACGCCCAACGCTTTTTGGTAACTTTTTGGCGTAGCAAAACGCCGTGGATCAAGATGTAAACTGACTAAGACTGCCGTGGTCACTTTACCCACTACACGTCCCATTTCTCGTAGTGCTTCGTCATTGTCAACGAGCGCTTCTAGGGCGTACTTAGCCGTCTGTTTTTGCAGGCGACTATGTTCCAACTCACTGGCCAAGGCCATAAGAAACTGGCGTTCAGCTTCTATACAGGGTTCGCCCAAGGTATTGATGGCACTGGCAATCACAGCCGTTATTTTTTCTGCCGATAACCCACACTTTCCCCAGGCACGCATATCTAAAACGGCTTGTTTCGACTCTGCTGCAATGTTTTGTGGCGAACCGTAGTGTTTTATTAACTGCTCCAAGGTCACCGAATCCAAAGGCATCAGGGTCAATACTTCTGGCCAATGCCGACTCAGATAAGCTTCCAAGCGATTCTGATTACGAAGATGCTGGCCTTGATGTAGATCATATTCAAGCCTGGGTGCATTCATTCGCCGCTCTTCAAGCGTAGGCTCACACCATAGTTTGGTAATACCGTCCTTATGCAACTTAGCAATCAGCCAAGCCGATTTGGCATCATGTAGACTAGGCACGCCATCGAAAATCTCACGTGAATCATGAACCTTCTTGGCATTAGCCTGGTAAATTGCAAATCCAGCTTGGCGACATTGATACCTCAAGGAGTCGCCGTAGGTACTGGTCGATTCCATCACCACAGCAATGGAGACTTCAAGCGCTTTAATCTGCTCAATCAAATAAGGCGTCTGTTCCAAATGACTCCATTGCAGCATCCAACTTTTTGTATGGTCTTGATTAGTCAATAAAGCATATTGCTGAACTTTTGCAACATCAATGGCTAATACCAACGCCTCTCCTGCGACGTGCTCTTTCACTTGCAGCCAATTTATAGTGTTGACTTTTTGTGCTCTGTAAGTATGCTTGTTCATGGCGGGAATACCTCCTACGTCTAGGGTCTCTGTTTCGTTGAAAAAAGATTCTATTTTGAGGGTTCTCGCTTCTCTTTTCTAGTCTGCACTATAGCTGACTACGCAAACGCTTTGTCCCAGCTTTACGTTGGTAGCCGTGTGTTTATTCCTTATAGGCTACGCTTCCAAAACGAGCTTTGTCAGAACAAGATGACGTCCGGTTGTATTATCCCTCTGATTTACGTATACTGTCTCCTCGCTTTCAGGTTCCAGAGGGTTTTTCAGACCCAATGGTTAAACGGGAAGTCGGTAAGGTTTTTACCCAATCCGACGCTGCCCCCGCAACGGTATATAAGTAAAGTTTCATCTAGATGCCACTGTGTCATACATGGGAAGGTGATGAAACAGGTTAACGCCACTTATAAGCCCGGAGACCGGCCCGATAGCATATACGCAACAGCGGAGGGCTGTTCTGCGAAGTGGTTGCGCGCGCTCGTGTGCTACATCTTCTATTGTCCTCTGTTGTTATTATTCAATCTCTATGCGCGGGCGGCGCAGAGGACACTATGCAAAAAATTATAGTCAGTTCCATATTAATGTTGGGTTTTAATGCCCAATTACATGCTCAAGAAACTACTTCTAATAATGCCTTAGAATTACCTAATGTCGTGGTGACAGCTACCCGGACTGAGATGCCTAATGATCAATTGTCTACAGCTACCAGTGTTTACACACGAAAAGATATAGAGCGGTTACAGGTTCAATCTTTGCCTGATTTATTAAAAGGTACTAGTGGTGTTGATATAGTACAAAGTGGTGGTTATGGTAAAGTAAGCAGTATTTATATGCGTGGCAATAACTCAACCAGTGTTTTAGTATTAATTGATGGTATTAAAGTTGGCTCTGCAACAACAGGCACATCGCCTATTGAGTTTATTCCAATAGATTCTATTGAACGTGTAGAAATTATTAAAGGCCCTCAATCAAGTCTTTACGGTTCAGAAGCAATGGGGGGGGTAATACAGATCATTACCCGCAAAGGTGCTGAAACTGAAAAGCCAAGTATCTCTCTAGAAGCAGGCGGTGGATCTTATAATACCTACAAAACAGCAGGTACTGTGAGTGGTAAATGGAAAGGCAATTGGTACACTATAGGTTCCTCAGGATTTGGTTCTGAAGGGATTAATGCTCAACAACCTGCTTATGGTGTTAATGAGCCTGATAGAGATGGGTATAACAATGCCGCTGTAAATACAAGAGTTGGTCATCATTTTGATAATAATGGTGAAATTGAAGCCTCTTTTATGAGAAATCAAGGTACAACCCTATACGACGGAAATCCAAATAAAACTAAATTTATTGAGCAGGTAGTTGGAACATCTGCAAGTATGAATATCCTTAGTAATTGGCGTTCAACATTACGTTTAGGTCAAAGTCAGGATGATCAGGATCAGTTCGCCACAAATGGTGCTTTTTCTAGTAAATTTAATACATCTCGATTGAATGCTAGCTGGCTAAATCAATTGACTATTACTGAAAATCATCAACTCACTAGTGGTGTTGATTATCGTTTGGATGAGATTAACAGCTCAACAAGCTATAAAGAAAAATCAAGATATGACGGCGGTGTGTTTACGGAGCTTCATAGCAAGTTATGGAATGATCATTTAATCAATGCTTCGGTACGCTATGACAATAATCAACAATTCGGGGATTATGTTACTGGTAGTGCAGGGTGGAGATATAATTGGAATCATGGCATTAGCTTATTATCTAATTTTGGTAATTCATTTAGAGCGCCGACCTTTAATGAATTATATTATCCCGATACAACTTATAGCGGTGTGGTATATCAGGGGGGTAATCCTAATTTGAAGGCTGAAGAATCAAAATCTGTTGAAGTGGGCGTTCTTGGCGATCATGGCTGGGGAAATTGGGGCATACGTGCATATCATACAAATGTTGATAATTTAATTTCCAATTGGCCACCAGCAAATGTAAATAAGGCTGAAATTGATGGTATAGAAACTGAATTAAGCACCCAATTACTGGGGTGGCGTGGTAAGTTAACTATGAATCTTTTAAATCCAATTAATGTGGAAACTCATGCAAGGCTTTTAGGGCGCTCTAAGGAAATGTTGTCATTTGATCTTTCTAGAACATTTGGGAAGTTCGATGTAGGTACTTATGTGCTTGCTCAAGGTGAACGAGATTATACAAACTATAATGATTATTCAATCAAAACTATCGCGGGTTTTGTAACGGTTGATTTACGCTCAGCCTATCATTTAAATAAAAATTGGATGTTAAGTGGGAAGCTTAGTAATTTGTTAGATGAAAACTATCAAACTGTTTACACTTATAATACGATGGGTAGAAACTTTTTCCTTTCAATCCATTATAATAACTAAAACTTACGCCAAGGATGGCATGACTATTACCCCACCCTCTACTATAAAATTATGAATATTAAACAATGGTTGAAATCTGATTATCTACCCCTCTTTTTAATTGCTTTGATGGTTATGACTCGCTTTCACCATTTCGGTGATGTCTTACATCTACCTGACGCTTCTTTAGCGGTATTTTTCTTTGCAGGTTTTTATCGTAAAAAAGCCTTGCTAGGGTTTTTATTAATAATGGCAGCCTTGATAGACTATGTTGCGATTAAAAACGGTACTAGTGATTACTGTGTTTCTGCGGCTTATATGTTTTTGATTCCTACTTATGCAACGATGTGGTTGGCTGGTCGTTATTGTTCAATGTTTAAAGCGCTGCAAGCTAGTGATTTAGTAAAATCTGTTGGTTTGTTAATGCTAGCGGCGACGACAGCGTTTGTTATTTCTAATGGTAGTTTTTATGTATTATCAGGTAAGTTTGAGGCGCTATCGTTTTTAGACTATGTGGCGCGTGTTCAGCAGTATTATTTACCTTATGTGGGTTCGACTTTGTTTTACGGAATGACAGGTTTAGTTGCGCTTAAATTGATTAAATCATTACCTGAGAGCTTGTCTTTTCATAAATCAGTTTAAATGATTTAACTGTGTTAATGGACATGATTCAAATCATGTCCATGCTTGCCGCCATTTCATTGCCCTAAGTATCACTGACCACATTTAAGTTGTTAGTTGCTTGGAGTAAAACAGCTTTAGCTGTTTTAAAAGGCAATAGCTGAAGCTATTGCACTCCAGGTTTTTACTGTTTTTCCCTTAACTGTGGGCAGTGACCCTAAGCCTCCTATCTTTTATTTCTCCTCAATGACTACGCATCGATATTCCGATACAGACGTTAATGCTGTTTATCGTGCCATTTATGAGCGTCGTGATATGCGGCATTTTTTAACGGATCCTGTCGATCCTGAGATATTACAGCGCTTATTATTAGCCGCGCATCATGCACCCAGCGTGGGTTTTATGCAGCCTTGGCGCTTTATGCGAATTAGTTGTCCCGAGTTACGGCATAAAATACATGCGCTCGTTGAGCAAGAAAGAGTCTATACCGCTAAAGCTTTAAATGAGCGTGAAGCTGAGTTTATGAAACTAAAAGTGGAGGGTATTTTGGAGTGTCCTGTGCTTTTGGTGGCTGCTTTATGTGAACAGCGTGAGCAACATATCTTTGGTCGACGAACCTTACCTGAAATGGATTTAGCCTCTTTATCCTGTGCTATTCAAAATATGTGGTTAGCGGCGCGTGCAGAGGGCTTAGGCATGGGCTGGGTTTCTTTGTTTGAACCTCAGGCTTTAAAAACATTGTTGGGTATGCCTGAAGACAGCGAACCTATTGCTATCCTTTGCTTGGGCCATGTTGAACATTTTTATGAAAAACCTATGCTTGAATTAGAGCAATGGGCAAAACGTAAAGACCTACAAGACTTGTTGTTTGAAAATACTTGGAATACACGGTGCCTTTAAAATTTACTATTTCTCCTTGTTCTTCGGCTTTAGCCTCAGAATTACAAACTAAAATTAATCAAAAAACTAAGCCGCTAGGAGCTTTAGGGTTTCTAGAATCTTTAGCCTTGCAGATTGGTTTGTGTCAAAACACTTTAAACCCTCAATTAACAAAGCCCTGTGTATTGGTTTTTGCCGCTGATCACGGTATTGCCGAAGCGGGGGTGAGTGCTTACCCTCAATCAGTTACTGCACAGATGGTGATGAATTTCTTAAAGGGGGGGGCTGCGATTAATGTCATAGCCCGCCAACATCAATTAGCCTTATTGATTGTCGATGCCGGTGTTAAAGATGAGTTGCCTAGTCACCCTGATTTAATTAATGCCAAGGTGGGCTATGGCACGCGTAATTTCTTAATAGAAGCCGCGATGATCGAAGAGGATTGTCTTAAGGCGATTACTAAAGGTGCCGACTTAGTTAGTTTGCAACAGCAAAAAGGCTGTAATTGTATTGGTTTTGGTGAAATGGGCATTGGTAATACTTCATCGGCTGCGTTATTGATGCATAAATTAACCGCAATACCGCTGGATGAGTGCGTCGGACGAGGTACAGGCTTAGATGATAGCCAAGTGCGGGAAAAGGTGGCTATCTTAAATCAGGCGCTACAACATTCACCCGACATTCACAGTCCTTTAGAGATTCTAGCAACTTGGGGTGGGTTTGAAATTGCGATGATGGTAGGGGCTATTTTACAAGCCGCCGAATTGAAGATGCTGGTTATGATCGATGGCTTTATTGCTAGTAGTGCTTTATTGGTAGCTTATAAGCACTTTCCGCAAGTCTTAGAGTACTGTGTTTTTAGTCATGTCTCTAATGAACGAGGGCATAGAGCTTTATTAGATTATTTTAAGGTGCGCGCCATACTTGCTATGGATTTACGTTTAGGTGAAGGCTCTGGTGTAGCCTTGGCCTTTCCTTTATTACAATCAGCTGTGTTGTTTTTAAATGAAATGGCTACTTTTTCTGAAGCGGGCGTAGATCAGTGAGTGTGTTGGCATGCAACAAATAAGGCTTTTCTTCTTAGCGTTGAGTTTTTATACGCGTATTCCGAGTCCTATAGCGTTGGATTATAGTCAATTACACCGCTCTTTCGTGTATTTTCCCGTTATTGGCTGGTTAGTCGGTTTTGCGGCTGCGTTTAGCTTTTATTTAACGGACTTAGTTTTGCCTCAAACAACGGCAGTTATTATATCTGTTATTGTGAGTATCTTGATGACCGGTGCTTTGCATGAAGATGGCTTTGCAGATGTCTGCGATGGCTTTGGTGGAGGCTATGGTAAAGAGCGTATTTTAGTGATTATGAAAGACTCGCGTAGTGGCGTATATGCGGTTGCTGGTTTAATCATGCTCATGTTGCTGAAATTAAGTTTGCTAAGTGACATGTCTGCCAGTGCTGTGCCTAGTGTGTTAATAGCAGGACATAGTCTTAGTCGTTTTATGCCATTGATGTTGATGCGCCAATATAGTTATGCGCGTACTAGCGATAGTAAATCTATGAGTGCGATCCATAAACCTAGTTTAACTGAGATGAGTCTTGCGGCCGGTTTTGCAATGCTGCCTTTGTTTTTATTACCTAGTATTTTCCTGTTCGCATTGATACCGCTGGTGTTAATCACCTTTATTTTAGGCGCGTATTTTAATCGCCATATTGGTGGTTATACCGGTGATTGTTTAGGGTGTAGTCAGCAAGTCTCAGAAGTCTGTTTTTATTTGTTTGTGAGTGCGCTGTGGACATTTATTTAGTTCGTCATACCCAAACTGATACCAAAGCTGGGTTATGTTATGGTCAAACGGATGTAGGATTAGTTGAAAGCTTTAGGGAGGAGTTTATTGAAATTCAAAAGAAACTACCTGCACTGTCTAGTGAATGCCATGTTTATAGTAGTCCATTAACACGCTGTACTCAGCTTGCCGGCCAATTATTTCCTAAAGTACGTAATGATGATCGTTTATTAGAACTGAATTTTGGTGCTTGGGAAAATTGTACTTTTGATAGCGTAGATGCCGAAGTATTACAGCATTGGACAGATAACTTTGTAAATTTAGGTCCGCCCAATGGCGAAAGTTTTACTCAGTTATGCGAGCGGGTAGGAGGCTTTTGGCAAGAATTATTATTAACGGATGCTGAGCAAGTAGTGTTAGTAACGCATGCGGGCGTTATTCGCGCTTTATTAGCGCATGTTTTGCAGCTACCGTTAGCGAATGCTTTTAAATTTAAAGTGGATGTAGGCTCTGTGCATAAATTGCAATATGTTAATGATTACACTCATATACATTTCTTAAATCACTAATATGCAACATGGTGGAAATATTTATCAGTTTGCCGAGCACTGTGGGTGTTTACCTGAGCATGTTGTGGATTTTTCTGCAAACATCAATCCCAAGCAGGCGGTTGAAAACTTAAATTTAATGGATGTTCAGTTGGGGCCTTATGGTGATCCTGATTACAAAGCTTTAAAGCACGCCATTAGTCAACGGTATCCAATTCCAGAAGGCGTCGATATTGAAGTCTTTAATGGCGCAAGTGCTGCTATCTTTGCTTTATTACGCTGGCTTAAACCCAAGAACTTAGTATTGTTCTCACCTTTATATATTGAATATAAAAGTATTGCTGTGCAGTTGGGCGGGGAGATAACGATAATTAATCGATGGACTGAATCGTTAGTTGATGTGCCTTTTGGTAGTACGCTAATTTTTGTTAATCCTTCAACACCCGATGGTTTGTTATACGAGATGTCAGCCTTATTGGCTCAATGGCAGGCCGCTGATTGTACGCTGATTATTGATGAATCTTTCCTCGATTTTTGTGAGGGTGAATCTGTTGCTGAGGTGATAGTCAATTATCCTAAGTTGTACCTTATTAAATCACTGAGTAAGTTTTATGGTTGTGCCGGTATTCGCATTGGTTTTTTAATGGCACAAACGCAGGCTATTGCTGGGCTTAAGTTATTAGAGCCGGCATGGAAGTTATCGAGTTTAGATATGGCATATATGCAGCAAGCTTTAGCTAATACAGATTTTATCAGCCATACACGGCAACAAACTATAACGCTACGGTTATTATTGGCGGGTGTACTAAAACAGTGTGGTTTGTTTGCTGAGATTTATCAGGGCCTCGCTAATTTTCTGTTGGTGCGATTGCCTGATGACTGCGATGGCTATGCTTTGCAATCATTGCTAGTGCCTGCACGTATGTTGATTCGTGTCTGTGATAATTTTGAAGGTTTAGATAAACGCTATGTACGCTTTGCTGTTAAAGATGAACAAACCATTAAACAGCTAGAGCAGGTTTTGAAGCCGTTGACGATAGCTGATTTGAGATCAGTTAAGTTATAAGTTTTAATGATGATGTATTTTATAAAGGTATAGTAAATTCAATGAGTCTGTCTGTTAAATGTCCTGCACTGATGATAAGTGCACCTAGCTCTGGCCAAGGCAAAACATCTGTTACTGCTGCAATCGCTCGTTATTATAGTCGTCAAGGCTTAATAGTTCGCTGCTTTAAAACGGGACCTGATTTTATCGATCCTACTATTTTGACTCAAGCGTCTGGTCACCCTGTTTTAAATCTTGATACTTGGATTATGGGGGAAGAGCAATGCAGAACCTTGTTGTTTAATGCTGCATTAGAAGCGGATTTGATTCTGGTTGAAGGTGTGATGGGATTATTTGATGGAAATCCCAGTAGCGCAGATTTAGCGGAGTTATTTGGCTTGCCCTTGTTGTTAGTCGTGGATGCTTCAGCAATGGCGCAAACTTTTGCGGCTATTGTGCATGGCTTGAAAACATTTCGGTCGACTCTTTTCGTGACGGGTGTAGTTGCTAATAAAGTAGCCTCAGCAGGTCATGGTGCATTGTTAGTAACAGGTTTACCTGATAATTTGCCGCTCGCACATTTCTCAAAAGATTCAGCTATTAGTTTGCCTGATAGGCACTTAGGCTTACATCTAGCTGATGAAATTCATGGCTTAGATGACATACTTAACCGGTGGACTGATCTCGTTGCAGGCACTTGGCTTGCAGAATTGCCGCAAGCGATAGAATTTAAACCCAGTAGATCTGTGGTTAAAAGTTATCCTCGTTTGTTAAGCGGAAAAGTGATTGGTGTTGCAAAAGATCGTGCGTTTTGTTTTTTGTATGAAGAGAATCTGCTCTGTTTAACAGAGATGGGCGCTAAGTTAGTGTTTTTTTCGCCGTTAAATGAGGCTCATTTACCTGAAGTCGATGCGGTGTATTTGCCGGGTGGATATCCTGAGTTATATGCTGAACAACTTTCGCAGAATCAAAGTATGAAGGAAGATATGAAAAAACACTTAAGCCAAGGTAAAGGTATTTTGGCTGAGTGTGGCGGTATGGTGTGGTTGATGGACGCATTAGGTACAGACGATGGCAAGGTTTTTTCTATGATGGGTTTGCTACCAGGGCGTGCTTTGATGCAAAAGAAATTAGCGGCTATTGGTTCTCAACAAGTGCTGATCAATGGTGAAGTGCTACGTGGTCATAGCTTTCATTATTCAACCGCCACTATTGACGCGTCAATCGTAGCCCAAGCTGAAACCAGTTCGGGACATACTGGCGAAACGGTATATCAAGTTGAATCGCTAGTAGCTTCCTATTTACATTTTTATTTTCCTTCAAATCCAGCACAAGTTGCGCAATGGTTAGATCCGCATTAATTTGTTGCGATTCTAAGAGAGTTAGGACTTTAACTATCATGGAGGGTATAAGGACTTTATGTATTTTGAATTAGCATTGTTGGCTTATCTGATTGATGGCTGGCTAGGTGAGTTACCGGGTAAGCATCCTGTGATGTGGATGGGCGACTATATTACTTTTTTTGAGAAAAAGTTTTATGCCGATCGGATCATGCCTGGCGTACTTCTAGTACTGAGTTTATTAGTTGTAACGGGCTTGATTAGTATTGCTTTTGTGTATGTATGTGGCCTATTGCCGGAGCAGTTAAGCTTACTAGCGTTAGCGATTTTGGCGTCAACCGGTATTGCCATGCACTTATTGCATAAGAGTGTCGCTGATATATTAATTTCAGAACAACCTAAACAGGCCATTAGTTATTTAGTTAGTCGTGATACCGAGGGTATGACTGAACCCGATATCTATAAAGCAGCATTGGAAACTTGGGCTGAAAACTTGAGTGATGGTGTCATTGCTCCCTTACTGTATTTGTTATTATTTGGTTTGCCCGGGATTGCTGTTTATAAGGCCATTAACACCCTTGATTCTATGGTCGCCTATAAAACGGATAGGTATTTTTATTTTGGTAAAGTAGCGGCGTTGTTAGATGATGTCGCTAATTTTATTCCAGCACGATTAACGGCGTTAATGATCGTGATGGTAGCACCGAATAAGCAAGTGGCTTTACAAAGTATGATGCGTGATGGCAATAAGCTAGAGAGCCCTAATGCGGGTTATCCGATTGCGGCTATGGCTGGGGCTTTAAGTGTGAGTCTCGGCGGAGATGCTTATTATCATGGTCAGCTTAAGCATAAACCAACTTTAGGACTGCCAATTTATGAGGTTAATGCCGGTATAGTCAGGCAAGCGTTAGCGATGAAATGTCATTTAAATATGTGTGTGATTGGCTTTTTAGGATTGGGTATCTTACTGACATGAAAACTTTATTTATAGGAGGTGTAAAAAGCGGCAAGTCGCGATTGGCTGAATCTTATATTTTGGAAAACTCGGTGCATCGACCTTATTACTTAGCGACTACTGAGTTTATAGATACTGAAATGAAGCAGAGGATAGAGGTGCATCAACAGAGGCGTCAAGATTTGTTTGTGACATTAGAAGAGCCTATAAACATATTGCCAATATTGCAGACTTGTCAGCAGCCGGTATTGGTTGAATGCGTCACTATGTGGCTGAATAATTTACTTTATCATCAGTGGCAAGAGGCCGATATTTTGCAGGAGCTAGAAGCTGTTATGGCTTTATCTGTTGATTTAGTATTAGTACATAATGAAGTTGGTTTAGGTGTTATTCCCGATAATGCCTTAGCGCGTCAGTTTGTTGATTTATCGGGTAAAGCGGCACAAATCATGGCGGCAGCCTGTGATCAGGTATTCTTTTGTGTGGCGAGTTTACCTTTACAAATGAAATAGCTTTTTCATTTTTCTTGTATTTAAAGATTTAGGATAACGAGTGTCTGTTTATACAGTGATTACGCGGTCGCAATTAGAGCAATTTTTAACTTACTATTCAGTTGGTCAGCTTATTGACTTTGAAGGTATACCAGAGGGCGTTGAGAATACCAATTACCGTGTATTAACTACAGATGGGTTATTTGTTTTAACGCTTTTTGAAACTTTGGATGCCGATGTATTAGCTCATGTTTTACAGTTATTAGTGTATTTGGGTGCCCACTCTTTGCAGTGCTCTCATCCTATAAGTGATGATTTTGCTAATAGATCAAGCAATTTTGGTGCTAAACAAGCAGCACTTTTTAAGTGGATTTCAGGGGATATTGTTTTAGAGCCAACATTTGAACATTGTTATCAAATTGGTTTACAGTTAGGTAAGCTGCATATTTTTACAGAAAATTATCATTTTCCAGTTGTTAGTCGTTATGATTTGGCGGCATGTAAAGCAAAGTTTAATGGTATTAAAGGTCAATTGTCCTCAATTGATAAACTCTTAATTCAAGATGAATTAATTTTTCAAGAAAGTCATTCTTTGGTTGATCTACCTGTGGGTGTTATACATGGCGACTTGTTTAGAGATAATGTGCTATTTATCGATAATGAGGTCAGTGCTCTATTAGATTTTTATAGTGCAAGTTCTGGGTTCTTATTGTTAGATATAGCCATTACGGTGAATGATTGGTGTGTAAATAAGCATGGTGTTTTAGATGGTATAAAAGCTGAGGCATTACTTTCTGCTTATCAGACGGTTAGAGCCTTGAGTCAAATTGAACTACGTTATTTGCCGATAATGCTGAGAGCCGCTGCCTTAAGATTTTGGTTGTCACGACTTGAGTTACAGCATTTTCAGCATCCAGGTGTTATGACACAGACTAAAGATCCCTTGGTATTTCGGCAATTGCTAGATAATTATCGATCTTTTTCATTAGGCTTTTGAGCAAGATGCATTGGCAAAAAAAGCTCCCAAAACTTGAGTGATGCTCCTGTCCAAAGAGATCGTTGAGATAATAAGTCTATTTAGACTGCAAAAAAAAGCGGGCCTGCCTATCATTCCTTCTGATAAGGTTAAAGTTGTTAATGGCAAAACCAATATTCTACTATTACGCACCGGTGAAAGCCGTCAAGGTGTCGTGGGTCTTTATCAACCTAACTTGACCGGCGAACTTAGCATGGGACTTTCTGTGCGTTTTATGGGCATCAACCACAAAGCGATTGCCTCTTACTTGATTTCCTTGTATTGCTCAATAGCCGTGTTGACTGATGATGCCTTAGGCGTGCTTGAGAATGTTGAAGTGGGCAAGTACCATGAATACAAGTAAGCTTGAGCCGACACATTTAGCACAGCATGACTTTACTCAAGATTCCGGATTGCCCGATATAGCGTACCTAAGTAAATTGGCTAATGAGCTATTTACTGCATTACCCTGCGATGGCTCAAGACTGGGGCAGGTCTCTGGTTTGATACCTAGTGGCTTGACGTCATCTTTAGCTTCTGCGGCAAATCAGCAAGATGTTGCTTTGCCAGGGGATGCGGAGCTGCAAACGTTTTTTGCCAAGTCCGAGTCGCCTTATCAGAGCGTGCCGGATAGTCTGGATACGGGTTCGGTGTTTGGTAAAACTTCTCCGAACACCACGACCAGTTTAACGGGTTTAGATCAATCGATACTGGCCGGTATTTTGCCGAATAATTTTGGTTTGCCTGATCAAGCGCAATTACAGCAGTTGTTGGTTTCGCGTGTGCCTAATGGGAGTAGTCTGCCCAGTTTTGGTTCAGGCGAGCAGCTTCCTAGTGTCGATGTGTTAAAGCCTAGCAGTACAGCACAGGTTTCGGATGCGCAGTTGCAAAAGCAGTTTGCTGAACGTGCAGGAGTAACAGAGATTCCTAGTCGTATGGCGGGCGTTCCAGAGCCTAGTCATGGTTACTCTGGTTTTGACGCTAATTTGATAGCGGGACTTATCCCTAAAGCCTATGGTTTACCTGGCGAAGACGAGCTGCAACAATTATTTGCACCCGCGCCAAAAGACCCCGTCAGTGCCAGTTCTAGCCCATCGTTCTATTTTCTTGATGAGCTAAAAACTGACGGCTTTAAGGCGCCAGCACTCAATTCGGCTCACCCGCCCTTTGATGTGCAAGCGCTACGCCGTGACTTTCCAATCCTAAAGGAACGGGTTAATGGCCATCCTTTAGTCTGGTTTGACAATGCGGCCACTACCCAAAAGCCACAAGCTGTGATTGATAGGGTCTCGTACTTTTATGAGCATGAGAACTCTAATATTCACCGTGCAGCCCATGAACTGGCGGCACGGTCTACCGATGCTTATGAAAAGGCTAGGGATACCGTTGCGCATTTCATGAATGCTTCATCTTCGTCGGAGATCGTATTTGTGCGTGGCACGACTGAAGCGATCAATTTAGTCGCTAAAAGTTGGGGGCAGCAAAATATCAAAGCGGGTGATGAGATTGTCATTACGTGGCTGGAGCATCATGCCAATATCGTGCCTTGGAAACAGCTTTGTGACCTAACCGGTGCGATTTTGCGTGTAGTGCCGGTTGATGAAGATGGTCAAGTGTTGCTGGGTGAATACCAAAAGTTGCTGACTGCGCGCACCAAATTAGTGTCCTTTACGCAGGTATCCAATGCTTTGGGTACGGTTACACCTGCTAAAGTAATGATCGATATGGCACATCGTGTTGGCGCTAAAGTGTTACTCGATGGTGCTCAATCCGTTTCGCATTTACGTGTGGATGTGCAGGCGCTGGATTGCGATTGGTTTGTATTTTCTGGACACAAAATCTTCGGCCCTACCGGTATTGGTGTGTTGTATGGTAAAGCCGAGTTATTGGAAGCCATGCCACCTTGGCAAGGCGGCGGTAACATGATTGAAGATGTGACTTTTGATAAAATCATCTATCAACCAGCGCCCGCCCGTTTTGAAGCCGGTACTGGCAATATCGCTGATGCCGTAGGTCTTGGCGCTGCATTGGAATATGTGTCAAAAATAGGCATCGATAATATCGCTCGTTATGAACATGACTTGCTGGTGTATGCCATGGAGGCACTGCGTAGTATCTCAGGCTTACGTTTGATTGGTACGGCAGCTGAAAAAACCAGCGTGTTATCGTTTGTACTGGCAGGCCATAGTAATCAAGATATCGGTGTCGCTTTAAATCGAGTGGGTATTGCTGTTCGCACGGGACATCATTGCGCACAACCGATCTTGCGTCGTTTTGGCCTAGAAAGCACAGTACGTCCCTCCTTAGCGTTTTACAACACCCACGATGAAGTTGATCTCCTCGTGACTACGGTAAGACGTATTCAAAGCGGTAAGGATTTTTAGGTAAGTTACTTTGTATCGGGCACAGCTTTTGTGCCTGATATTTTAATGCTTGAATTGAAGAATGATATACGCTTAACTAGAGCAATGTTATAAGATGTGCCGGCATAGGAGGTGCATCAATAGTAATGATGTGCTTCGTGCCTCAGCTAATCCTATAGCGCTTTCCCTCTCTACGGATCCTATTCTCGGACAGTCTCCTTGCCATCAAAATAACCTTAAACTGAGGTCGATAACGGATCACTATAACTTAAAGTAAAAGCCTCGGCCACGGCTGGATGAGTTATAGCTCCTTGATAGGTGTTAAGCCCATGTTGTAGGGCTGTATCTTTACGCACGGCATTTAAGCCCTCATTGGCTAAGCTTAAAACATAGGCGGCGGTTTGATTGTTAAGCGCAAAGGTACTGGTGCGTGGGACTGCACCGGGCATATTGGCCACGCAGTAATGCACTACGCCATCGATTTCATAGGTTGGCTGGCTGTGGGTGGTAGGATGTGTCGTTTCTACGCAGCCACCTTGATCAACTGCCACATCTACAATAACAGAGCCTTTACGCATGGTTGGTAGCATTTTACGGGTAATCAGACTAGGCGCACGTCCACCTGGGATTAATATTGCACCTATGACTAAATCAGCGCTTAGTATGAGTTCTTCAATGGTCGCTTCATTACTGAATCTTGTTTGTAAACGCCCTTGATAAATATCATCCAAATATTTTAAGCGCGCATGGCTGATATCTAGTACGGTAACGTGGGCGCCAAGACCAACAGCAATACGTGCGGCATTAGTACCAACGATACCAGCGCCTAAAATTAGCACATTAGCAGGTGCGACACCGGGTACACCGCCCAACAATACGCCGCGTCCTCCATGCGATTTTTGTAAATAACTTGCGCCTACTTGAGTAGCCATGCGTCCTGCAACCTCGCTCATGGGTATCAATAGTGGAAGGCTACCGTCTAGGGTTTGTACTGTTTCATAGGCAATGCCGGTCGTTTTACTGGCTAACAAGGCATCAGTCAGCGGTCTATCTGAAGCTAGATGCAAATAGGTAAACAATAATAAGTCTGGTCGCAGGAATTGATATTCCGAGGCAATCGGCTCTTTGACCTTAACCACTAAATCTGCAGCCCAAGCAACTTCGGCATTATTAACAATTAGGGCGCCGGCTGCTTGATATTCTTCGTCCAACAAGGAACTGCCTAGTCCAGCGCCACTTTGTACCAGAACTTGATGACCTCTTCGGGTTAAAGTCTTGACGGTATCGGGCGTTAAGCCGACACGATACTCATTATCTTTGATTTCTTTAGGTAGTCCGATCAGCATGGTTGAGCTCCTAGTTAAGCTATTTGGATTGTTTGTTGTGTAGCTAGTCTTTTAGGCTGCTATCTTGGATAGCAAGGCTTTCATAATAAGCGCCTTGCACAAGAGTAAAGCCCGTATTTTCAGCCAATAGCGCAAAGCTTTGTTGATCTATTTGTTGAAGAATGCTTTGTCCACCGGCTATTTCTACCCGTGCATTTAAATGACGCAATTTATCAGCCAAAGTATTGTCGCGGAGTTGATCAAGTGTCCTCGCCGATAAACTAACATAATTCGGCCTAAGCTGAGTAATCAGCTCAAAGGCTTGTTCTTCTTGGGCAACATAATCAAAGTTAAGCGCAATTTTATAGCCCCGTACTCGATAATTAATCAGGCCAGCAATAAGTGCTGGATAATGCTTAGCATAAGGACTGCTGACCGCCATGGTAATAACGATGTTGTTGGTTTCTAAGCCGCAATGATGAATGACTTCTTCAAAATAAGCGCCATGATCCTTTTTAATGCCGAGTATGTGACGCGGATCAACTTCAAGAAATAATGAGCCCTGCAAATGAGCTAAAGGCAAATAATTAAGCATATGGGTGGTGCGCGATAAGCGATCAAAATCGATGATCGATTCAAAATTGTTATCAGCATGGGGACGGTTACTGAGCAAGTTTTCTATCTCGTCTGAATATAGATATTGAACCTCATGGGTAGAAACTTTAAGTTTACCGGCATGACCGATAATTTCTTCAGGCTTGCTTGCAAGACGTACCGGTAAAAAAAGACTGCTAATTTTTATTTGGCCAAACAGGGTACTGATAACGTCATTTTCTAAAAGAAAGGGCCGAAAACTTGAGCGATGCTCTTGTCCAAAGCGATCGTTGAAATAATCAGCTAAATTTTGTAAAGGCATAGCTTATTCCTCAATGCTGTTGATAGGGTAGACTGAATAGGTGATTGCCTGATAATGTGAGTCTATTGTGATTGCAAAAAAAAGCGGGCCTAAGCCCGCACAAAAAACAATCCCTGTTTACAGGAGAGACATCAATCAATCACACTTTGCAAAGCACATCACTGTAATTTGCTAGGCTTGGCGATAGCTTAAGGCTATAGCTTGTGTTAATAAAACGGTATTATTAGAATTGGTTATCTAATAAGTTGATAATGGCGTGTATGTGGACATTGCATCTGCTATTACAAAGTATTTTATGTAAAAGACTCTACGCAATGAGCTATTTAGATCCTATAACTAGCTTTGTTAAAATTGACAGGCAATCATTCTAAAATGTTATTATTGACTATTACGAGTTGAGTCATTTTTCTAACATTTTCCCTGATTGATCAACATGCCATTTAAATCCTATACCTTAGTGCTGTTATTAACGGCTAGTTTATTATTAATAGCCTGTGGGCAGCCTGGTCCTTTATATATGCCCGATAAACCTGCACCTATTTATGTGCCCCCTGAGCCACAAGCCCCATTACCTGATAAAAACAAATAACTAATATGGATTATTTTAATTACCGCAACAATGAACTGTATGCGGAAGATGTGCCTGTGCAAGACATTTGCCATCAATATGGCAGCCCTTGTTATATCTATTCTAGAGCTACTTTAGAGCGGCATTGGTTGGCTTTTGATCGCGCCTTTGGTGATCAGGCTCATTTGATTTGTTATGCTGTAAAAGCCAATTCAAATATTGCCCTGCTTAATGTTTTAGCCCGCTTAGGCTCTGGTTTTGACATCGTTTCCTTAGGGGAATTAGAGCGTGTACTCGCTGCGGGCGGTGATGCTAAGAAAATAGTATTTTCTGGCGTAGGCAAGCGTGAAGATGAAATCTTAGCGGCCTTAAAAATTGGTATACGCTGCTTTAATGTGGAAGTAATCGATGAGCTGGATAGAATTAATAGATTGGCTGCGCAGTTAGATGTCATTGCACCGGTGTCTTTTAGAGTCAATCCAGATGTTGATGCCAATACCCATCCTTATATTTCTACCGGTTTAAAGGAAAATAAATTCGGTATCGATATAACTTTAGCTTTAGCTGAGTATCGGCGCGCGGTACAGATGTCGAATATTAAAGTCGTAGGTATAGATTGTCATATTGGTTCACAGTTGACAGAAACTAGGCCTTTTTTGGATGCGCTGGATAAGGTACTCGATTTGGTCGCTGCTTTAAAAGCAGAGGGTATCGTTTTACAGCATTTAGATTTGGGCGGTGGTCTGGGTATTCGTTATAACGAAGAACAGCCACCAGAGCCTGCTGATTATATCGCTGCCATTTTAGAACGTTTGGGTAAGACTGATTTTGAGATTTTATTAGAGCCGGGACGCGCTATTGTCGGTAATGCCGGTATTTTAGTGACTCAAGTTGAATACCTAAAACCTACCGAGCATAAAAACTTTGCTATCGTGGATGCGGCTATGAATGATCTGGTTCGGCCCTCTTTATATAGTGCCTGGCAGGCTATTATTCCGGTCAATCTTGTCAGTGCTGCTACTGAGTTGCAATGGGATATCGTTGGTCCGGTTTGTGAGACCGGTGATTTCCTCGGTAAGGATCGCGCTCTTAAACTGGAACAAGGTGATTTATTAGCGATAAGGTCTTCGGGTGCTTATGGCTTTTCTATGTGTTCTAATTACAACTCTAGGCCTAAAGTGGCTGAAGTGATGGTTGATGGCGATCAGGTTTATTTGATTAGAGAAAGAGAAAAAGTAGCCCAGCTTTGGTTAGGTGAGCATTTATTACCATGATCCATTTCACTAAAATGCAAGGCTTAGGTAATGACTTTGTGGTGATAGATGCTATCAATCAAGTCATTACTTTAAGCACTGAGCAAATTCGTTTTATGGCTGATCGGCATTTTGGTATTGGTTTTGATCAGCTGTTGCTGGTTGAAAAACCTGTGAGTGCTAATGCTGATTTTAAATATAGGATTTTTAATGCCGATGGTAGTGAAGTCTCTCAATGTGGCAATGGCGCAAGATGCTTTGCTAGGTTCGTGCGCGATAAAGCACTGACCGATCAAGATGAAATACGGGTTGATACCAATGCGGGTCAATTAATATTGAGCTTTACTGACGATAATTTAATTACGGTCAATATGGGTGTGCCTAAACATCAACCTTCTGAGATCCCTATGCTTCTTGAACAAGAAGCACTAAGTTACAAGGTGACAGTCGAGGGCATTGAGCATGTCTTTGCTGCGGTTTCTATGGGCAATCCTCACGCAGTCATAGTGGTTGATGATGTGAATAATACGCCTGTCGCTGATTGGGGTAGGGCACTAGAAAGTCATAGTCTATTTCCAGAGCGAGCAAATATCGGTTTTATGCAAGTCTTAGATCGTCAGCATATCAAGCTTCGCGTCTATGAACGAGGTGCTGCTGAGACACTCGCTTGTGGTAGTGGAGCCTGTGCTGCGGTGGTGCTAGGTATTTTGCAAAATTGTTTGGACCAGAAAGTTAGTGTTGAATTACCCGGCGGCCAGCTCGTTATAAATTGGGCAGGTCGAGGTGAATCAGTGCTGATGACGGGCTCAGCGACTTCTGTTTTTGATGGAATTATTAATTTATGAGTAAAAAAAGTACAGTAAGCGCAGATCAAGTAGCCGAATATTTACAGCAATATCCTGATTTCTTTCATGAGCATTTAAGTTTGTTGGAAAACTTGAGTATTCCTCATCCGAGTGGATCAGCAACTTCTTTAATATTAAAGCAGTTGGAGTTGCTAAGGGCTAATCGTCAAGAATTGGAAGGTCAGCTTAATGATCTGATAGAAATTGCTAGGAATAATGATATTTCTTTTATTCGTATGCACAAGCTAACATTGGCTTTGCTCGAGGCGTCAACACTCGAAGAAATCGTCGCTAATCTTGATGCTGTGATGGCGGAATATTATCTGACTGATTTTGTTGCTGTGCGTATTATTAAGCAGGTTTCTAATCCTACTATTAGCAATTTGTTTATAGAGCCGGGTAGTGAGGATTTACTGCCTTTTTTAAAGCAATTGGCCAGTAACCAGCCGAAATGTGGGCGGGCTACGTTAGCTCAGTCTAAGGTTTTGTTTGGTGATGCGGCCGCCGAAGTAAAGTCTTGCGCAATCATCCCTATGAGTTTTACTGAACTTGATGGTATTTTGGCGATAGGCAGTCGCAATGCAGATCGTTTTCATCATAGTATGGGCAATTTGTTTTTAACGCAGATGAGTGAAATTATCGGCACTCGATTTATTGCTTTGTTAAATAAAGCTGATGTTGGCTAATCAAGAGCAACTGTTAGTCGAATTTTTGGAGCAGTTAACGGTAGAAAAGCGCGCCTCAAGTCATACTGTTGCCAGCTATCAACGCGACATAAAGCGTCTACAAAACTATTGTACCGATAAAGCGATACAGCAATGGTCAGCTTTAACTCAGAGTGATATTCGGGCTCATATTGCTACTAGGCACCGGCAGGGCATGGGCAGTAGTAGTCTACAAAGGGAGTTGTCAGCTATTCGTAGTTTTTATAGTTTCTTGTTAAAGAATCGATGCGCTGATAATAATCCAGCTCAGCATGTAAAAGCGCCTAAACAAGTTAAGAAGTTACCTAAAACACTCGATGTGGATCAGATTAACGGTTTATTAGAGGCCGGTACAAGTTCAGTTCTAGAAGTAAGAGACGTGGCTATGTTTGAGTTGTTTTATTCATCTGGTTTACGTCTTAGTGAGCTTGCAGCGCTTAATATAGAAGATATTGATCTACATGATCAATCATTATTAGTACGCTCTGGTAAGGGTGGAAAAGCCAGGTTATTGCCCATTGGCGCTAAAGCCATAAGCGCACTTAACCATTGGTTGCTACAGCGCCTTAAACATATTTCATTGTTAGAAACGGCTGTGTTTATAACAACGCGCGGCAAGCGACTTGGTCAGCGCAGTATTGAGTTACGATTAGCGTTGTGGTGTAAGAAAAAGGGCATAGCGGAGCATATACATCCACATATGCTAAGGCATTCTTTTGCTAGTCATTTACTTGAAGCGAGTCAAGATTTAAGGGCTGTGCAGGAGTTACTCGGACATAGTAATATTTCAACAACACAGATATATACGCATCTTGATTTTCAGCATTTGGCTGCGGTCTACGATAATGCGCATCCAAGAGCAAAAAAAAAACCACAATAGCACTGCCTTCTTAGGCAAAAGAATTAAAAGTCTGCTAAAATGACAGCTATTTTTTATAAATAAGCAGTCTGTTTTATCAGAGATAACCTTATTACAGGATAGCGAAAATGGCAGCAAGTGATACATTGGACGATGTGAAATCTAAGGGAATACTCTGGGGCTTTGGTATGCTTACCTTGGTGGTTTTAATAGTACTTTTGATCTTGGGTGCTTGGTGGGGCAGTGAGCCCGGTCAGTTTAATATATTAGAAGAAGCTCACAAGCGCTCAGAAGAATCAAAGGTGGAGACCGGTCACGGTGGTCATAGCTCAGTTCCTGCAGAAGAAGTGCATAAACCAGCAGAAGAACTTGATATTTCGGAGATGCCCATAGGTTACGTTTATACCAATACCCTAGCTCATATAGCCGAAGTTCTCTTACATAAGAGTGGCGGCTATATCACTAATGACGTGGGACCCCCAGGTGTATTTCTCGATAACATTTCTAATTGGGAATATGGCGCCTTGGTTATGTTACGTGATGCCACTACGGCGTTAAGAAATCACTTTGCTAGAGATCAATCGCAATCAGCTGAAGATCCAGATTTGGCCATAGCAGAACCTTATTTCTATTATGAACATAATTCTTGGGCTTTACCGTCTACAGAAGCGGAATATCAAAAAGGTATAGAAGCTTTACATAAGTATATGTCGCGTTTGCAAAAATATGGTGGTCCTGTAAAGAAGGCGCAATTTTATTCAAGAGCTGACAATCTATGGCAATACACTGAGGTGGTTATTAAGCGTTTGGGTGGTTTATCTACTCGTTTGACAGCTAATAGTGCCGGTGGAAACTATGGACCGGGGCTTTCTGATATTGAAAAATTAGCCGCCGATGAAAAAGGTACGCCTATTACTAAAGTGTCTTGGTTAGAAATAGACGATATTTTCTATGAAGCACGTGGCGCAAGCTGGGCTTTATTACATATACTCAGAGCTATTAAGCATGATTTCGCTGATATTCTGCTAGATAAGCGCGCCATGCGTACGGTTGATATTATGATTAAAGCCATGGAAAATGCCTTGACGCCGATCTTAAGTCCAATGATTTTAGATGGCAGCGGTTATGGTTTGTTTGCTAACTATTCGTTAACTATGGCAAATTATATCTCCAGAGCTAATGCTGCGGCACTCGATTTACGTGACATTATGAACAGAGGTTGAGCCTTCATGGATGAGCAAATTAATTATAATCTGACGCAGTTGGCTACTTGGAAGCGCATATTCTTTATGTTAGTTTTTGCGGCAATTGGTTCTTTGGTTAGAATGACGCTGTGGTTTGTTATTCTATTACAGGTCGCATCTACCTTGTTGACTGGAAAAGCTAATTCTAATATTTTAAGTTTTGGTCGTAGTCTTTCAGCCTACACTTATCATATATTGCTGTTTTTAACGTTCAATACTGAAACGCGACCGTTTCCTTTTTCAGAATGGAATATAACTGCTGAATTGCAACTACCTAAAGAGTAATTGTTATGACCCTTAGGGACGTATTACATATGCCCTTATAAAATAAGTTATATAGCATTGAAATTTTGATATTGGGTCCCTACGGTGTTTATTATCGTTCCCACACCGATAGGAAAGTTGTGAGGATAGTTTTGGATTCTAAGCGGGAGTTTTAATTGCTGCCGCTTAGAGTGATTATGATTTTTAAATAATAGCTTGAGCTTGTAAATCGGCATGGTAAGAGGATCTTACCATAGGCGCGCTAGCCACTTGTTTAAAGCCTAATTGTTTTGCTACTACGCCATATTCATCAAATTGTGCTGGGGTAACATAACTAAGCACCGGCAAGTGTGCCTTAGTGGGTTGAAGATATTGACCTAGTGTTAGCATTGAACAGCCGTTCGCTATTAAGTCTCTCATGACTTGATGTACTTCTTCTTTTTCTTCTCCTACACCTAGCATAAGCCCTGACTTTGTCGGAGTGGTGGGCTGGGCAATACTATATTTTCTGAGCAGTTCTAAGGAGCCTTGATAGTCCGCGCCAGGACGTACTTGTTTATAGAGTCTAGGCACTGTTTCTAAGTTATGGTTGAATACGTCGCAGGGTTCTAGTGCGAGTATCGCGACTGCTTTATCGATACGACCTCTAAAGTCAGGTACTAAGATTTCAATTTTGGTAGAGGGTGTTTGTAGACGTATTTTCTTGATACAGTCTGCGAAATGTCCTGCGCCACCATCTCTTAAGTCATCACGATCTACTGAGGTAATAACCACATATTTTAAGGCCATGGCTTTAATGGCATCTGCTAGGCTTTGTGGCTCGTTGCTATCAAGTGCTAGCGGTTTGCCATGTGCGACATCACAGAAAGGACAGCGACGTGTACATAAGTCACCCATAATCATAAAAGTGGCGGTGCCGTGTTGAAAACATTCACTAAGATTAGGGCAGGCGGCTTCTTCACAAACGGTATGTAATTTGTGTTCGCGTAATAACTGTTTTATTTTTGTGACTTCATCGCTGGCTGATAGCTTTACCCGTATCCAATCAGGTTTTCGTAAAACGCTATCAGAAGGTACAACTTTTATAGGAATACGCGCTAGTTTTTCAGTGCTGCGTTGGTGAGATTCAGGAGTAGAGCGCGAAGGGGCTTGAATAGTCATATTGATAAAGTCGTGGTGATAGTGCGGACTAGGGCGTCTGCAAGTTGATCGGTGCTGATGTTAACGCCTAAGTCAGATAGTTGTGTGACTTTAAGGTCAGAATAACCGCAGGTATTAATTTGATCAAAAGGCTGTAAGTCCATGTCATTATTTAGACTCAGCCCATGATAGCTATAATTTTTTTTAATTCTTAAGCCAATGGAGCCAATCTTTTTTCCTTCAACATAAACACCTGGGGCATCAGTTTTCGCATTAGCTAAAATACCCTGCTCAGCTAGCGTGCTAATCATAGAGCACTCTAATAAGCTTACAAGTTCACGTATATTAAGTTGTAGGCGTTTAATATCAAATAAAGTATAGATTACCAGTTGACCTGGGGCGTGATAAGTAACTTGTCCGCCACGGTCTGATTGGACGACTGGTATATTGCCAACATTGAGTAGGTGTTCACGTTTGCCATTTAGACCTAAGGTATAAACAGGATCGTGTTCAACGATCCATAGTTGGTCAAGGCAATTGTTAGTTCGCTCCTGAGAGTAGCGCTGCATATTTTGCCAAGTATTGGTATAATCTTGTCGCCCCAGATTACGTATTAACATGAACGGTTTAGGTTAATATTGATTATCCTTATAACGCCATCAAGACATGAGGGTGATCTGTTAAATCTTGGTAAATAGCATCCAGTTGTTGCTTGCTGCTCGCCTCAATGATGACAGTAATTGCCATAAAGTTGCCGTCTTTGCTAGGACGCGAACTTACAGAGCTTTCAGTCATATTTGGAGCATGGCGGCGGACTATTTCAACTACGATTAGATCAAGTTCAACGTCTGCTTTTCCCATGGCCTTAATGGGAAATTGGCAGGGGAATTCAAAAAGCGTTTCTTCAGTCATAGCAGGGATTTTTTATAAGCTTGGAATAAGTGATTGACAATATGCCATACGGAACCTGGCTTACCCTCACCTACAAGTTTAGAGTCTAGCTCTACCACGGGAATTATTTCGCGTGTTGAGCTGGTGACCCAAATCTCACTAGCTGTCTGTATCGCAGCGAAGGATATGTTATCTTCTCTGCAGGGTATATCGTTTTTTCGTGCAATGT
>CAMDNJ010000019.1 GCA_945902915.1 Crenothrix polyspora
CTGACGCCTTGTTCTTTAATAAGTTTAACGACTTCTAATTTAAACGTGGTATCAAATACTCGACGTTCTTTATTCATGATGATTTCCCCATTTTGATTGATTAAGTATATCAACCTATCTGGGTGTCTGTTTTTATTAGACCACTACATGCTTTGGTCAGGATGTTTTTGTCCTTATCGATGTCAAGTCGTCTGCCTTCGAAGGGCGCAAGTTCGAGGAGTGGGAAAGAGACCTTCATGCGGACTCACCTGCCGTTCGCGAGAAAGCTCTCGAAGGGCTTAGCCGCTTCGGTTCAAGAGCGACACCGGCTCTCATCAAAATCTTTCACAGCGATGCTGACGAAAAGTTCAGAGGGTTAGCTCTGGCAGCCTTAGCAGACATCAGACCGATAAGCAACGAGGCAATTCAAGTGCTCCTTGAGGCAGCTGCTGATCCCAGTCCTTCGTCTACGATTAGTTTTACCGCTGTCTTGGCTCTGCAAGAAGTACTGCCGTCGCAAATCTCTCCAGAAGCGATACCTACCCTCATCAAGGCAATGCACGATGTTAATCCAATAACACGCCAGCTTGCGATCCGGTCGCTCGTTCCTTTAGGCCCGGCCGCCAAAAAAGCCATGCCAACTTTGCACGAACTGGCTGACCATGACCCAGAATCTGTAGTACGAAACAGTGCTAAGGAAGCTCTCAAGCTGATCGAGCAGCATGGAGTCGGGAGATAAATATGGCAGCCCGCGAAACTAAACACACAAGGTCAGGCCTGATATTCCAACAATGGCCTAACATGGCGCTCAAAGGGACGTGCCGTTTCGTGGCGGTTTTGCAGATTTGTAATTTATCAAGCTATGGGGCTTCGTTCACCGTCCGTGAACGGCACGCCCCTTAGCTTTAGGTTTGGACTCATGATCATGCGCTTTTTTGCCGTTTCATCAGCGCCGGCTTTTTCCTTAGTAGCTCAACTTACGGCAGATGAGAAATTAACCTCGTGTATCGCATTACCTATCCAAACGGAAAGATCTTCATCGGCCAAGACCGAACAAATAGCATTAACTATTTCGGTAGCGCCTCAAGTGTACTCATCGCCAAGGATTTCTCCCCTGAGCAACGCCATAGTTTCACTATCACCAGAGATATTCTTTGGGAATCCGAAACGCCCTCTCGGGCAGAGGTAACTCAGGCCGAAATCGAGTTCATTCGCCGCTACAGATCGAACGACCCTTCAGTCGGGTACAACCAAACGCCGCAGCATCGAGAGAATGAAGGCACAAATGAATAGCCAGCCTTATCTAGCTAGGGTTTGAATAACTAGGGTCAGAGTAAACTTAAAATCGTATCTGATACCGGTCGGAGTTTGCAACCCCGACCGAAACGTTTGGATACTTCAATAACTTTCGAAACCTTAAACGTTAAGGATGGGGTTACAAGCCCCGTCCCGCCTTGGAGTTTTTTGCAGCTTAGTCATTACTTCAGCTTGTTGCTCACTAAAGCCCGCACCTTTAAGTTCATTGAAAAATGCGTGTGTATCGAAAGAGGACGTAGACATGATTATTCTCCTGTAATTTTTGGATAATGTACCAGATATTTGATAAATCTGTTACGAGAGAGACATACTCACTCCTAGGTAACTTGGAATCAACTCCATTTTGTAATAGGCTGATGACGTTGATTAAACTCCGATCGAAACTTTATAGGCTACCATAACTTTACAAACGCAAGCTGTAGATGAATTTTTGATAGGTTCAGCAAAACTGCTTAGTCTGTGCTGACGCAAAGACTAATGACATCACAGATCTCTACTCTCAGCCTCTTATTTTCGGTTATAATCTCCTACAATTTAACTCAAAGGAGATGGACGTTATGTCGAAAATAAATAAAGTAGTTTTGGCTTATTCTGGAGGTTTAGATACTTCTGTTATTCTTAAATGGTTACAAGATGTTTATGACTGTGAAGTCGTCACCTTTACGGCAGACTTAGGTCAAGGCGAAGAAGTTGAACCTGCACGCGCCAAAGCCAAAGCTGCTGGCATTAAAGATATTTATATTGAAGATCTCCGTGAAGAATTTGCACGTGATTATGTCTTCCCTATGTTTCGCGCTAATACCGTTTATGAAGGTGAGTACTTACTAGGTACTTCTATAGCACGGCCTTTAATTGCCAAACGCTTGATTGAAATCGCCAATGAAACTAATGCAACGGCTATTTCTCACGGCGCTACCGGCAAAGGTAACGATCAAGTTCGTTTTGAATTGGGCGCTTACGCCTTACGTCCTGATATCCAAGTGATTGCACCTTGGCGTGAATGGGATTTAAATTCACGCCAATCTTTACTGGACTATGCTGAAAAGCATGGCATTGCTGTAGAAATGAAAAAAGGTAAAACCTCGCCCTATTCTATGGATGCCAATTTACTGCATATTTCTTATGAAGGTCGTATTTTAGAAAATCCCTGGACTGAGCCAGAAGAAGACATGTGGCGCTGGACTGTTTCACCAGAAGCAGCACCTGATGTAGGTACTTATATTGAACTGACCTACCAACAAGGCGATATCGTTGCCATTAATGACGTAGTTTGTTCACCTGCTACGGTATTAGAACAACTTAATAAAATTGCTGGCGCTAATGGTATCGGTAGATTGGATCTTGTTGAAAACCGTTATGTTGGCATGAAATCTCGCGGCTGTTATGAAACCCCAGCTGGTACAGTCATGCTAAAAGCACATCGTGCTATTGAATCATTAACCTTAGATCGTGAAGTTGCGCATTTAAAAGATGAGCTAATGCCACGTTACGCCTCTTTGATTTATAACGGTTATTGGTGGAGTCCTGAACGTACTTTACTACAAACTATGATTGATGCGTCTCAGGCTCATGTCAATGGTAGAGTGAGACTCAAACTTTACAAAGGTAACGTCATCGTGGTCGGTAGAGAATCAAGCACCGACAGTTTATTTGATGAAAGTATTGCGACCTTTGAAGATGATGGCGGCGCTTATAACCAAAAAGATGCTGAAGGCTTCATTAAATTAAATGCGCTGCGTATGCGTATTGCAGCAGCGAAACGCACTCTATAATTTAATTACACATCGGAGATAGTCATGCACAAAGTCACATTGATCAAAGGGGATGGTATTGGCCCATCGATTATGGATGAAGCCGTAAAAGTTATTAATGCTTCTGGTGCAAATATTCAATGGGAAGAAGCCTATGCAGGCTTGGCTGCTTTTGAAAAATTCGGCACTCCTTTGCCAGAAGCAACCTTAGCGTCATTCGATGAAACTCGCTTAGCTTTTAAAGGCCCCTTAACTACCGTAGTTGGCACTGGCTTTAGAAGCATTAACGTTGCTTTACGTCAGCAATATGAACTGTACGCTAATGTTCGTCCAGCTAAGAGTTGGCCGGGTATCAAAACGCGCTTTGAAGATGTTGATATAGTCATCGTTCGCGAAAACACTGAAGGTTTATACGCTGGGCTTGAGCATTATTTAACCCCAAAAAAAGATATTGCTGAAAGCTTAGCGGTCGTTACGCGCAGTGCCTCAGAACGTATTATTGATTATGCCTTTAAATATGCTAGAGACAATAGTCGTAAAAAAGTAACGGTTTGTCATAAGGCCAATATCTTGAAATATACTCAAGGTTTATTTCTTGATGTCGCCAGAGAAACCGCTGCCCGTTATCCTGATATTGAGTTTGATGAAAAAATCATTGATGCGGCGTGCATGCACATGGTGATGAATCCTCAACAATTTGATGTCGTCGTATGCACCAATATGTTCGGTGATATTTTATCTGACTTAACGGCAGGCTTAGTAGGTGGTTTAGGTTTAATTCCTGGTGCAAATATTGGTGCTGACGCAGCTCTGTTTGAAGCAGTACACGGCAGCGCCCCCGACATTACTGGCAAGAACATAGCTAATCCTCTAGCCGTAATAATGGCAGGCATTATGATGCTTGATTATCTAGGTGAAACAGCGGCAGCAGCTAAAATTAAAACAGCTGTTGACAAAGTCGTGAATGAAGGAATATTTGTAACTAAAGACATCAATCCAAAATCAAACTGCGGTACTATTGAAATGGGTAATGCTATTGTTGCTGCAATGAATTAAACCATCTGCTTAGAAGAGCATGCAAAATTCCAGCATGCTCTTCTGTAACCGATGGTATATTAATATAACTTTTTTGTTTTTCACCTGCATGTAAGAAAATGATTGCGATGAAAGCACACTCTCTGCGGAATTAATTATTTTATGGAAGATCTATTCATCGGTTGGCTCAAAGAGTACGGTTATGTCATTTTATTTCTATGGAGCATCATAGAGGGTGAAATGGGCTTAATTATGGGCGGCATCATGGCCCATACCGGCGACATGGATTATTTCTTAACTATTTTTATAGCAGGCTTAGGTGGCTTTACTGGCGATCAAATCTATTTTTATATAGGCCGCATGAATAAAGGCTATATTCAACGCAAACTCTATACTCAGCGTCGCAAATTCGCCATCGCTCATTTGTTATTAAAGAAATACGGTTGGCCTATTATTTTTATGCAGCGTTATATGTATGGTTTACGTACCGTCATTCCTATGTCGATAGGTATTACTAAATACTCCGCCCAAAAATTTGCCTTCATCAATCTAATTAGTGCTTGGGTATGGGCTGCTATTACTATAACCCCCGCTTATATTTATGGTGATGAAATATTAAGCTTGTTGGCCGTTGCTAAAGAACACTGGTATCTGGCCTTACCCATAGCAGGTGGTTTTCTTTATGGTATACATGCTTATTTTAAAAGACTAGAACGATACTTCTTAGAAAAAAGAAGCAATCGCCACATTTAAAACTTAAAGCTAGCTTAAAATAAACTATTACCAACTAGTTGTATTCAAAGTATCCCAGAACATTTGAACCACGAAGCTACTCTCATATTAAGAGTAGCTTAGAGACGCGAAAATGTCGCGACCACCAATCAACTAATAAATTTAGCTAGACAACATAAAGCGATTACATTTTGACAGCTAAGTAATGTTATGATGTTAACTAAGGTTTATAACTCTGACTGCTTAAGCATTCCAAATTTAATTATTAGCTTACCAATAACACCTTAACTTAATACTATTATCTAAAAATTACTTTTTTTTTATTAGGATACCACTATGCCGACCAATAAATACGTTAAAAGCAAACCTAAGTTATCGATCACAAACCTTCCTAATAAAGGAATAAAAAAAGACGATTTTATAGAAGATTTCAAACAATATTATGTGCATTTACTTGGGCGAGATGAAAATTGTCGCTCGCCTTTTTATGCAGGCTCGGCGTTGTCATTGGCTATACGTGATCGTTTGATGGAATATTGGAACATAACTCATCAAGCCTATAGCAAAAATGACTGTAGACGCGGCTATTACCTGTCGATGGAATTTCTAATGGGCCGCACTTTAAGTAATGCTATGTTAAATTTAGGCGTTACCGATACAGTTTCTAAAGCTATGTATGACCTCGGTATCGAATTAGAAGAGTTGATTAGTAGTGAACATGATGCCGGCTTAGGTAATGGCGGTCTAGGACGCTTGGCTGCTTGTTTTTTAGATAGCTGTGCAACGCTACAACTACCTGTTTTAGGCTATGGTTTACGTTATGAATATGGCATGTTTACGCAAACCATCGTTAATGGTGAACAAGTTGAAAAACCTGACCATTGGTTACGTCATGGCAATGTTTGGGAAATTGAACGTCTTGAATATTCACATAAGATAAAGTTTGGAGGCCATACTGAAACTACAGTTGATGATAATGGGCAGACAAGACATGCTTGGATAGCAACCTCTAATGTATTGGCTGTGCCTTTTGATACCCCAATACCAGGCTATCAAAATGGCACTGTGAATACCTTACGCTTATGGAAATCTGTCGCGACTGAAGAGTTTAATCTAGACGAGTTTAATGCAGGCGACTATGCAGAAGCCGTGGCAGCAAAAATCACCGCAGAAAACATTACCATGGTCTTGTATCCTAATGACGCCAATGAAAATGGTAAAGAGCTAAGACTGCGCCAGCAATATTTTCTGGCTTCGGCTAGCCTACAAGATGTTCTGGCTCACTGGACAGGCACTCATGGTAATAATTTCACACGCTTTGCTGAAAAAAACTGTTTTCAGTTAAATGATACGCATCCTAGTATCGCAATTGCAGAGTTAATGCGTTTATTGCTAGATATTCACCATTTAAGTTGGCATGAAGCTTGGTCTATTACAAAAAAAACCATGGCTTATACTAACCATACTTTATTGCCAGAAGCACTGGAAAAATGGTCTGTAAAATTAATGCAGCGTTTATTGCCGAGGATAATAGAAATTATTTTTGAAATCAACGCTCAGTTTATGGCAGATGTTTCAATTCATTGGCCGGGTGATAGCGAACGTTTACGTAGAATGTCTATTATTGAAGAAGGCCATGAGCAACAAGTCAGGATGGCGCATCTGGCCATAGTGGGCAGTTTTTCGGTCAATGGGGTTGCAAAATTACATACCCAATTATTACAACAAGGTCTATTTAGTGACTTTTATGCATTTTGGCCACATAAGTTTAATAATAAAACCAATGGTGTAACGCCAAGGCGTTGGTTGGCGGCTTGTAATCCTGAATTGGCTAATCTAATAAGCGCCACCATAGGTGATGGTTGGATAACAGATTTGTCGCAGTTAAAAAAACTAGAACCCTATGCTGAAGATGCACAGTTCAGAAAGCAATGGCGGACTATTAAACAAGCCGCAAAACAGAGCTTGATCGACTATAAAAAAGCTAATCATGATAGCGAATTGCATTTCAATGTTGATGCTATCTTCGATATGCAAGTTAAACGCATACACGAATATAAACGCCAATTATTAAATGTACTTCATGTTATTCATTTGTATAACCGCATTAAAAAAGGCCATACAGAAAGCTGGGTATCTAGATGCGTATTAATCGGCGGTAAAGCAGCGCCTGGTTATCGTATGGCAAAAACAGTGATTAAATTGATTAATAATGTAGCTCAGGTTATCAATTCAGACCCTGAGATAGGTGATAAGTTAACCCTACTCTTTTTAGCTGATTACCGAGTATCAGCCATGGAGAAAATATGTCCTGGAGCCGATTTATCCGAACAAATTTCTACTGCCGGTAAAGAAGCATCGGGCACAGGCAATATGAAATTAATGATGAATGGAGCTATTACTATCGGCACACTCGATGGTGCCAATATTGAAATTCGTGAAGAAGTGGGCGATGATAACTTTTTTCTGTTTGGCTTAACTGAAGAACAAGTCGAATCAAGACGAATACACTATGATCCATTGACTATTATCGATCAAGATGATGATTTAAAGCAGGTTTTACATCTCTTAGAATCTGGATATTTTAATCAATTCGAACCTAATATTTTTGATGAGCTGATTAATTCTATAAAAAGCCCGAATGATCCCTGGATGACCATTGCCGATTTTCGAAGTTATATAGATACCCAAAAAAGGGTTGAAGAAGCTTATCGAGATAAAGAACATTGGACTAGAATGAGCATTATAAATTGTGCGAACAGCGGTAAATTTTCTACTGATCGTACCATTAATGAATATAACAATGATATTTGGAAATTAAAACCTCAACCAGCTAAGCTTCAATAACCTAACGCAGTTAACGTCATTCAAGTTATCACCAATTTTTATCTTAACTTAATTAATATTTGAATAGATGGTTATTTAACGAAGAAAATGTTATATAACCATTCTTTTAATAATTTGTAGTCATACAGATAATTTAATCCATATAAGAATAAGAAAAGGAAATAACATGAATGAATTTATTAAAAAAGTATTGAATGATTTTCTGATTGGCGTTTTTGCAGTCATACCTATAGTCGTCGTTTTACAGATTATAATTTTTGTACAAGGTTTGGTTTCTGAGCTATTTCGAGTGGTATATGGATTTGCTGATAGCTATCTTTATACGGTCATCGTTTTCGTAGTCAGCTTTATACTATTGATATCCATCGGCAATACCATTGTAAAAAAAGGTCGCTCTTGGGTGATTAGCGTCTTTGATTTTGTTATAGCCAAAATTCCTTTTTTGAATACTATTTACCGTGTACTTAAAAAAGTCATTAATATGTTCTCATCACGAGAGCAAACTATGGCCAAGGAAGTGGTATATGTTGAATATCCCAAAGAGGGTATATGGGTGCCAGCCTATGTGACTAATAAACATGAAAACAAATATGTGTTATTTATCCCTACCTCTCCTAATCCAACCTCAGGGTTTACGGTAATCGTCGATAAATCAAAGTTAATCACATCATCCATGAATATTGAAGAAGCCACCAGCTTCATAGTCAGCGTGGGTGTTGATTATAATAAAGCAGAGGAAGCTATTAATTTACCTTAAACCAGTATAGGTAGATGGGTAGAGCAACGCGAAACCGATCAATTACGCCATCATTTATTGATGGGTTTCGTTAAGCACTCTACTAAACCTTACCACATCAAATCATCAGGAATTTCAAAGCCAGCATAGGGATCATCTTTATTGCCTTCAGTTTCAGCGCCCAACTCGTTATGAACAATCACACTAGTCGCATCTCGCTGACTAATCTTAATGGCAACTTCTGCAGTGACCACTTCATAGCCATTACCCAACTTAACTATAGCCAATCGACCTTTAATAAGTGAGTCACGCATAGCTTCAGAAACATATAGCGTTTTTACTTTATTATCATCAGTAAAATGATACGCCAAGCCATCAGCATCTTTGGGCTGCTTGTTTAGTTCAATTAATTGCTTAACCTGTGCCTGCAAATGTTTCTGCTCTTCTTGCTGCTTAATATGCAGATTTAATGCGCGGTCTCTTTCGACTTTTTCAGCCAAGGTTTTTTGTACTAGCTCTTTAGCTTCATCGACAACAGCTATATTATTATTACGTTTTAAGTGCTCTTGCTTATATTTATCCGTTTTAATGTTTTTAGCTTTGGCTGAACTCACTAAACCGGACTTTAATAATTGTTCTTGCAACGATAATTTCTGTTTACTCATGATCTGACTCTTATTCTTTAATATCTACAATATAGATTGCTTTAGCGATGGCTTATTCTATCGAAAAGTTATGACAACTCTCCTACACTACTCAACGCTTTTTTTTTTGCTGTTCCAAGGCCCATTGCACATGCTCTTTGACTAGCTCAGAGGCATGGCTTAGTTTATCAGTTAAGGCCTCAATAATAGCGTCTGATCTAGGCGCATTACCTAAGGCAATAGCTATATTTCGTAACCAACGCTCATGACCTATACGACGTATGGCAGAACCTTCGGTTTTCACCAGAAATAGCGCTTCACTCCAAGCAAAAACCGCCAATAATTGTTGGCTATTTAATTGCTGCCTAGGATTAAAATCCTGCTCTGCGGTTATTTTTGCAAAGCGATTCCACGGACAGATAATCTGACAATCATCACAACCATAAATACGATTACCTATCAGCGCTCTTAAATCGACAGGGATTGAACCCTGCAACTCAATGGTTAAATAAGACACACAACGCCGCGCATCAACTTGATAAGGCCCAACTATCGCCTGAGTAGGGCAAATGCTCAAACACGCCGTACATGCGCCACAATGTGCCGTAGTTTGCTCATCAATAGGTAATGGTAAATCGGTAAACAACTCGCCCAAGAAAAACCACGAGCCAGCTTTACGGTTTATTAAATTAGAATGCTTACCTATCCAACCCAGACCAGCTTTCTCAGCCAAAGCTTTTTCCAACACCGGTGCGCTATCCACAAAAGCACGCATCCTTAAGGGTTCAGCATCAGACATACATTCTGCTTGTATTTTATCAGCGAGCTTTTGTAAGCGATGGCGCATCAATTTATGATAATCGCGGCCTAAGGCGTAACGTGAAATATAAGCCGAAGTTGGATCATCTAAGCCCTGTTGCATGGCAACCGGTGTATCAGACAGATAATCCATACGTACTGAAATAACCCTTAGCGTACCTTCGTGTAATAACTCAGGACGACTGCGCTTAAGGCCATGACGCTGCATATAATCCATGCTGCCATGAAAGTCTTGCGCCAACCAGTTTTGCAGATGACTTTCAGCAACCGACAAGTCGGTATCAGTAATACCGACTTGTTGAAAGCCCAACGCCAAGCCCCACTGCTTAATCTGTAAAGCTAGCTTGGCCAACTCTAAACTAGTCAGCCTGCTACTTAAATTAAGTTCTTGTTCTTGGTTTAGCATTACCAGAAGGCTTACGCGCCTGACTGTTATTTCTGGGTGGACGTGGCGCACGAGGTGGCTCAGGCGGCATAGGAGGCGCAACAGCTGATTGCTCAAATCCTTCAACTTGTTCACGCTTAATAGTTTTAGCTATTAACTTTTCAACCAGTCGTAAAGCACCTACTTCATCATGAGACACTAAGGAGATAGCCTGACCTTCTTCCCCTGCTCTACCAGTACGACCAATTCGATGCACATAATCAGCTGGCGCTTTAGGCAATTCATAGTTGATGACATGCGGCAGCAAAGCAATATCAATACCACGCGCCGCAACATCCGTCGCTACCAACACTCTAATTTCACCGGACTTAAAGCCAGCCAAGGCACTGGTTCTTGCGCCCTGGCTTTTATTGCCATGGATGGCCGCTGCTTTAATATTAATCTTATTAAGCTTATCCGTTAAACGGTTAGCACCATGCTTAGTACTCGTAAAGACTAGCACTTGTTGCCAATCATTAGACTTAATTAAATGGCAAAGTAACTCGGCTTTGCTGGCTTTATTACAAAGATAAACCAGTTGTTCAACCGTTTCTGCGGCCGTATTTCTTGCAGCCACTTCTATCTTTATCGGATTAACTAGCAGACCTGAGGTGAGCTTACGAATATCTTCTGAGAAGGTCGCAGAGAACAAAAGGTTTTGACGTTTTTTAGGTAGCAAGGCGATAATTTTACGGATATCACGTATGAAGCCCATATCTAACATACGATCGGCTTCATCTAAGACCAGCGTTTCTACTTTATCTAATTTAAGCGCATTCTGACCGACTAAATCTAACAAGCGACCGGGTGTGGCGACCAACACATCCACACCACCGCGTAAACGCATCATTTGTGGATTAATCTTAACGCCACCAAAGACGATTTCAGTTTTTAAACGAGGATGTAAATGTGCGCCGTACTTAGTAACTGATTCACCGACTTGAGCTGCCAACTCGCGGGTCGGTGTTAAGATCAACACTCGCACAGGACGATTCGCGCCATAATTATGTTGCGACAAACGATGTAAAATAGGCAGGGCGAAACCTGCGGTTTTACCGGTACCGGTTTGCGCGGCAGCTAATAAATCATGGCCATTTAAAACAGCCGGTATGGCTTGTAATTGGATAGGAGAAGGTGTGGTATAACCGGCATCAGCAATGGCACGTAATAGTGGATCTGATAAACCGAGTTTGGTAAATGGCATGTATTGGGTCTCTGTGAAAGGCTTTAGATTGGGATAAAAATAGTCAGTAACGGTTGAATATAGGTGTAGCTTTGACTAACCGTTATTGATAATGACAGTGTTTGGGACATCAGCGATCACACTGTTTATGAATCGCGAGACTGAGGGTCTATACAACTAGCTTTGTAGGGGCTTATATCGAGAGCTTGTGATATTTAAATTTAAAACAACTCTCCAAATACTTCTAAATCCTCAGTATTGTTTATAATATAACACAAAAAGAACTTAGACTTATTATGGTAGACAATATATTCCCTATAGGTCGGGTTAATTAGTTAGGGTGGAAAGCTTCGCGCATCGATCATTAATGCCGGATGCGTGAAGCATTCCGACCTACAGCACTGGAACATTAAATGCCCCATAAACTAGATAATGAACCCCCAGAATACCTTAATATCGATATCGCCCGTCAACAACTCTCTATTATCAAACTAGGCAACCAGGTACTCAGTTATCCAGTATCCACTGCCAAAAATGGCGCAGGGGAATTAAAAGGGAGTGAATGTACGCCGCGTGGCTGGCATAGCATTAGAGCAAAAATTGGCGCACATCAAGCTCTAAACAGTGTTTTTATAGGCAGACGAGCCACTGGCGAAATCTATAATTCTGAACTGGCTAAGTTGCATCCGCAACGCGATTGGATATTGACACGCATACTTTGGTTAGGTGGCTTAGAGCCCCATAAAAATCGTTATGGCAAGGTTGATAGCACTTGGCGCTACATCTATATCCATGGCTGTCCTGATGACACAGTAACGGGCAGCCCACAGTCGCATGGTTGCATACGCATGAAAAATGCCGACCTTCTAGCGTTATTTGACCGTATTGACGTAGGGATTAAGGTTTATATCCATGAATAAAACCCACCTAGTTTTAAACATCGAGTATTACCTAGGTTGGGCTGTGTGCTTTTCGCAAGCCAACATTTTTAAATACAATGTTGGGTTAACGATGGAGCTGTTAGCCCAACCTACACCCACAAGCTGCAATTATAAAAACTACGAGTAACTAAATGATAAAAACCCGCATAGTTTTAGGGATTGAATACGATGGTAGCGCTTATTCTGGTTGGCAATGGCAAACCAAATACCGTAACGTACAACATGTAATCCAAGTCGCCTTATCTAAAATTGCTAATCACCCCGTCATCGTAACCTGTGCAGGCAGAACTGATACCGGCGTACATGCTTTAGAGCAAGTCATACATTTTGATACCACCAGTCATCGTGAACTCCATACCTGGACCTTAGGGGGGAATAGTTATTTACCCGATGATGTCAGAATTACCTGGGCTCAGCAGGCAATCGGCGACTTTCATGCTCGTTATAGTGCCATCGCCCGTTTTTATCGTTATATTATTTTAAATCGACCCATTAAATCAGCGCTATTACGCCAACAAGTCACTTGGTGTTATGCACCGTTAAATGCAAACATGATGCATGAAGCCGCCCAATATTTAATCGGTAAACATGATTTTTCTTCTTTCCGAGCTCAAGGCTGTCAATCGGTAAGCCCTTGTAGGGCTATGCATTTTATTGACGTGTATCGAGAAGGCGAGAAAGTGATTATCGATATTTCCGCCAATGCTTTTTTACACCACATGGTTAGAAATATTGCTGGCGTATTAATGGCCATAGGTTCTGGCAAAGAACCTATAGATTGGACGCAGCATTTACTAAACGTTAAAGATAGAAAACTAGGCGGCATCACCGCATCTCCGGACGGTTTATATTTAGGAGCGGTGTATTATCCAGAGCATTATGGCATCGCTAAACATCCGGTATTCAATAAACTACCCGAAAATACCCAGCGCCATGTTTGGGACTAAACAACATAAAGTACTCAAGAAATGCTGGACTAAGGAGGCGCATCACTCTGCCCAAATGATGCCTTTTATATCTCAGCAACACCAATAATTAGGTTATTTAATCGCGTTAATTGACCACTATAATGACAGAGAGATTATAAAGCGGCTTTATACTCTGAATCCTGTCAAAAATAACTGTTAAGGCCTACAATTAACTACGACTTCATCACTATAGTGGCCAATCTCTTTGTCTTTCAACACATAAACAGCACAATAGCTTCGTAATTCAGGCTTACCTGCTTCTAATAAAGATCGCATATCCATAAAAGGCGAAACGCTAGCTCGATTGAGAAACTGCCAATCGGCATCATTGTCACGACGACTATAAATATTAACACCCTCACTATTATATTTACTGAAATATAAGGCGACCACACCATCAGATAAGTCATTGCCGGTTAATTCTGGATGAGAATTACTCAAATCACGACCATCTCTTGAGCCTACAATACCCAGTTGAGCGCCCTGCCCCTCATTATAATCAGAACGTGCTTTAATGCGCCGTACCTCAGACCTCACTAATCTTTCAGCAGTGCTACGACTGACTTTTTTATCAGCGGTCGCTCGTTTAGCTAAAGCGAAGGCATCATTTATATGACCAATCTTTTCGTGAAAATCAGCATTAGCAGCGGTCAATGCCGCCAATTCAGTGGCGGCAATAGCTGTATCGGTGCTGATTTGGGTTAAAAAATGATCAAACCAAACTAAAAAATCATTATCAGCAGCAGGCACAAAATCAGACATAGTAAACTCCATAGTTTAAATTAATAAAAATACATATAAAAACGGATGTAGTAGATTAAGCAAACTGTCATCGTATTGCCAAGACCTATGACCCGGGTCAGTTAGTACAAAGTTAGGTAAAAATCCTATAACTATGTACTGCAAAAGCTTTTGCTAGTGCTTAGTAAAACAGTTGTAGCAGTATTACTCTTAACACAGCGATGATTTAACTGTATAACAGTCATTGCTAGCCTATAGCGAACTTTGAACCACGTATCAAACTTGGGCACTCGGGTAGAAGACTTACTAAACCAAGTCTCAGGCCAGCTTACTCTCGTATAATTTGTGTTAAAGCAAGTATCAGAACACCACGCTCGCGCATGATGAATCATAAACCAACTCTTGAAACTAGGCAGAAACTGACCTACAAGCTTCACTCACCTCAATTAACGCGTATTGCCTTTGCTTTTGCATCGCGCTCATCTAGTTAAGCTTACTTGTTACTAGCCTGAGTCATGTTAATAAATAGCCAATGACTCGCTAACAAGCAAACTAGGTTGCAGAGTATAATATTGATTTATTAGTTCAGTCTATCCGTAGAAATACGGATAGACTGAACGCTTAATATAGACTGAACATACAGACAATGACTCACTAGCGGCCACTAAGTACTTAATTCAGTATATTGTTATCTATTCCAAGGCATAGCATGAACATCAGCCTACTTAGTAGCCAAGCTAATAAAATAGGGCTAGCCTTTGGGCTTGCTGCTAACAGTCAGCCATTAACTATCGTGGTGTATTTCAGTTTTTTAATTATTTTAGCGCTGACTCGCCGAGCTAAAGTATTTTTATAGCCAATAAAAACACAGGACAATTCCGGTATAACTTGTATAATTAATACTTGCATAACATAAAAATAATAACTCGATGGGATAACACTCCTGTGCATAAATATGAGAGAACATAAATAATGACTGATGTGCACGAGAAAAAATCGGAATTAGTGGTGTTGACTAGCCTAAAGCCCAATCAAGGCTTGATGAAAGTTAATCAGTGGTTAATGGCTATGGTTATTTTCTTGATGACCATCATAGTTATTGTCGGTTTCTTTTTACTACCCAGCAATGGCCTTAGTCGTTATAGAAAAACGGATGCGACGGATATGAATCCGGTTTTGTCGGCCGAGGTTAATACCTTAAAAGGTCAATTTGTGGGTATAGTCAGCGGTTCTATCGAGAGCAAATTAAGATCTTTAGAAGAAAGTGTACGCTTAGGGACTGCCGCTAATGCCTTAGGAACCATCGAAGATATAAAAAATGATGTTAAAATTTTACGCTCTTATTCAGAACCCTTAACGACTGAGAATTCAGCCATAGACAATCAGCAAGTCATGCGCGAGATGTCACAGCTAAAAAGACTTATCTATCTCACCTTGGGCTCATGTGCGTTGATGTTTGCAGCTATTATGGGGATATGGATTAAAAATCGTTTTCGCTTGCCTTATAAAGAAAAAATCATTCATCATTTAGGTAAAAAATAACAGCGCTAGCGTTTTTATTTAAAAGCTAAGTCACAAAAAAAGCCGCCACAACTTGAAGTTGTGGCGGCTTTTTTGTTTCTAGTGCTTTATTAAGCTTATTTGCTGCTGATATATTGATATAAAGCATCTACAGCTTGATCTTCTCCGTAGCCTGCTTTTTCTACTGCTTTATTTTTCATGATCTCAGCGATCGCAACCGGCATACCACCTTTGCCTTCTTTTAACATTTTTTCAAAGCTAGCTCTAGTTAAGGTACCGGCTTTGATGTTTGCACTTAGTTGTGGGTTTGAAGCGATATCATGGCAAGTACCGCAACCACGACCAAAAGCGCGTTCATAAATTTTTTGACCGATTTCTAGTTGTTCATCAGCAACGGCTGCTCCGCTTAATGCGACTAAAACAAGACTAGCGGCTATAGCAAAAGATTTTTTCATAGTGACCTCATAGTAGTAAATAAATAAAGAAAGCTAGCACTTTCTTTTGTTGGGAAAACCATTTTTAATTATTATTAAACAGAGCAAGAATAGGTAATTTGGCTTAAAAATTCAATCTTTTATTTCTATTCGATCATATTTTTACTGATATTTTAATCATCAACGCTATAAAAAACAAAAAATCATTATCATTTTCGAATTGATAAAAACGCCTAATCAACATATTGGCTGTGATACCAACTTAATTTGTCATGTAAGGTGACCACTGTACCAATAATAATCAAAGTAGGTGGTTTAATGGTCAAGCCTGCAATGATGACAGGCATAGTAGCCAAAGTACCGGTAATCACACGCTGCTGACGGGTTGTACCCTGTTGTATTAAGGCAATAGGTAAATCACTGGGACTGCCATGAGCAATTAACGATTGACATATTTTTTCTAGACCTATCAAACCCATATAGATAACGATGGTTTGATTGGGAGCGGCTAATTGTGCCCAGTTTAAATTAATAGTGTCATCTTTTAAATGACCCGTAACAAAGGTACACGATTGCGCATGATCTCTATGCGTCAACGGAATACCAGCATAAGAGGCACATCCTGAAGCCGCTGTAATGCCGGGCACCACTTGAAAATTAATACCTTGCTGCATCAGCGTTTCAATTTCTTCACCGCCCCGACCAAATATAAAAGGATCGCCGCCTTTTAAGCGCACCACTCTCTTGCCCTCCATAGCAAGATCTGCGAGTAAGGAATTAATGGAATCTTGAGCTAAAGTATGTTTTTGCCGCTCTTTACCGACATATATTTTTTCAGAATCTCGTCGCGCTAAATCAAGAACTTCGGGTGACACCAAGTTATCATAGACAATAACATCGGCTTGCTGCATCAAGCGTAAGGCTCGAAAGGTTAATAAGTCCGGCGCACCTGGGCCGGCACCAACCAAATAAACCTCACCCTGTTTAAGCGTGTCTTTTTGCTGTATTAGGCTTTGTTGTAAGTGTTCTTTTGCTGCGCGCTCATTGCCTGCGAAAACCAATTCAGCTATGGGGCCCTGAAAAACATTCTCCCAGAAAATTCTACGCTGTGCAGGCACTTTAATATGCGCTTTAACGTCTGCTCTAAACTTTTCTGCCAGTTTAGCGAGATGGCCGTAGGCTGGAGGAATAATCGTTTCTATTTTAGCTCTCAGTAATCTAGCTAAAACGGGGGCTGCTCCACCGGAAGACACCGCAGCGATGATGGGCGAACGGTCAATAATAGCAGGGAAAATAAAGCTGCATAATTCGGGGTCATCTACGACATTAACAAGAACATTTTGTTCATTAGCCGCTTTAGCCACTAAAATATTCGTTTCTTTATCATTGGTCGCAGACACCACTAAACGATAGTGACTTAAATCAACAGTAGCAAAGCGCTTTTGTATAAAGGTGAGCTGGTAAGCATCTTGTAGACTTTTTACCTGAGGGCTGAACTGTTCAGCAAGCACCGTTATATTAGCGTTAGCGCGTGCTAATAACTCTATTTTACGGGCGGCTATTTCACCAGCGCCGACTACCAAGCACTCTTGGTCTTTTAGTTTTACGAAAACAGGAAAATAATCCATTTTGTTTCGGTGCTGCTTAGATTCATTAGGGGATGGTATTATAAGCATTCTGACGTTAATGAGTGACAAAAAAACCATGATTGAATTTAGCCTAGAAATCGATGCAGCTGGATTGATGTGTCCTTTACCGCTATTGCGCTTAAAAAAAGCCTTAACTACACTAGAAAGTGGCCATGTAGTAAAAATTACCGCAACCGATCCTGCCGCGCATTTAGATTTTGGTGTATTTGCTAATCAATCGGGCCATCAGATCATCGATGTAACTAAAAAAGATAATAGGCAGATTTTTTATATTAAGAAGAAATAAGCCTAAAGCGCATAAACTTAGCTCAAACTATCGTCATCTTTTAACTTTTGAAATTATTTTCCTAACCCACACCTATCAATATGTCTACCAACGATAACCTTGCCCCTGCTAACTTTATTAGCCAAATTATTACTCATGACCTTAAAGAGCACAAAAACCAAGGTAAAGTGGCCACACGCTTTCCGCCAGAACCTAATGGTTATCTTCATATAGGTCATGCTAAATCAATATGTTTAAATTTTGGTATGGCGGCTGAATTTAAAGGAACTTGTAATCTGCGCTTCGATGATACTAATCCTGAAAAAGAAAGCATCGAATACATGCAATCTATAGAAAGAGATGTGCAGTGGTTGGGCTTTGAATGGGCGGGTTTACATCATGCGTCTGATTATTTTGAACAACTATATGCTTACGCCATAGAACTGATCGAAAAGGGTTTGGCTTATGTTGATAGTTTATCGGCCGAACAAATTCGTCTTTATCGAGGCACCTTAACAGAACCCGGTAAAGAAAGCCCTGACCGCAATCGCTCTATTGCCGACAACCTAGATTTATTCCAACGCATGCGTGCCGGTGACTTTGCCGATGGCCAATATGTGTTACGCGCTAAAATTGATATGGCCTCACCCAACATCAATATGCGCGACCCGGCCCTGTACCGCATTCGCCGTGTTCATCATCAACGTACTGGTGATGCCTGGTGTATTTATCCCATGTACGATTACACGCATTGCATTTCTGATGCTATTGAAGGTATCACTCATTCTTTATGTACCTTAGAATTTGAAGATCATCGACCGCTGTATGATTGGGTCTTAGATCAACTACCTAGCCTTGCTCATCCCCAACAAATAGAATTTGCTAGATTGCAATTAGAATACACCATCGTTAGCAAGCGCAAACTTAATCAACTGGTCATGGAAAAACATGTACAGGGTTGGGATGATCCACGTATGCCAACTATTGCCGGTTTACGTAGAGCCGGCTTTACACCAAAATCTATACGTGACTTTTGTGAGCGCATAGGTGTGACTAAGCAAAATTCATGGATAGAAATGGGCGTATTAGAATATTGCATACGCGAAGATTTAAATGACAATGCCTTACGCGCTATGGCGGTCTTACAACCGTTGCGGGTCGTTATCGATAATTATCCAGATGAGCAAACATTAGAACTAGAAGTCAGCAATCACCCGCAACGCCATGAACTAGGCAAACGTATGGTACCATTTTCTAAAGTGATCTTGATTGAACAAGATGATTTTGCCGAAGTTCCACCACCCAAGTTCAAACGTTTAATTGACGGTGGTGAAGTGAGACTGCGAGGCTCTTATGTCATCAAATGTAATGAAGTGCTTAAAAATGCTGACGGCAAGATCATTGAATTACGATGTAGCTATGATGCTGATACCTTAGGTAAAAACCCTGAAGGTCGTAAAGTCAAAGGCGTTATTCATTGGGTTTCTGAACAGCACTCACTGCCCGCAGAAATTCGTTTATATGACCGCTTATTTAAAGTACCTCAGCCTGATAATGAAGAAAATTTTCTGGATGCTATCAACCCCGAGTCCTTGCAAGTCATTAGTGATGCGCGCGTAGAAGCAAGTTTGCTTAACGCACAAGCTGAAACAGGCTATCAATTTGAGCGTACCGGTTATTTTTGTTTAGATGCGCAAGATAGCGCGGCAGGAAAGTTAGTCTTTAACCGTACGGTATCATTACGTGACGGTGGTTGGGGTAATGATTAGTTGTAGACTTATCAAAACTCAAAAGAAAATAACCATTACCTATAAATTACTACCCTTAACATCGGAAAGAACATGAACCAACAACACACTATTAATTTAGTCGAAGACTATTATGCAGCCTTTAATGGCGGCGATATGGACGCTTTTTTAAACTTACTGACCGATGATGTTATTCATGACATCAATCAAGGTAAACGTGAAATAGGTAAAGCTGCTTTTACCCAATTCATGGCCTGCATGAATTTTAATTATAAAGAACAATTAGTGGATATGGTAATAATGGCTAGCGCTGATGGCCTACGTGCTGCCGCTGAATTTGTCGTACTGGGTGAATATCTTAAAACCGACGAAGGCTTACCTGCAGCAAACGGACAAAAATATAAGCTACCTGCAGGTGCTTTTTTTGAAATCCGTGACAATAAAGTGGCGCGTATTAGTAACTATTACAACCTAGAAGATTGGATAGCCCAAGTAAGTCGTTAAGCTTTACAAGGCCCACCCCGACATGTCATGGGTGGGCATTCTATAGCTTATGTCTTAATGTGAATGATCATGACCAGCATGATCGTTTTTATGTTCGTGCTTATGGTCATGAGTCACTGAAGGTATTTGCGGCTCATGGTTAGGATCAATGTTTAGTATTTCTGGAGCTTGATGTTCATCGCCGTGATGATGATCATGAGCGCTTACATTAACCGGCACCGCTTTAACAGCAACACCATATTGATATACCATCAATCCACCCAAATCTGCGGCTAATACTATGAGCACACATAAAAGTGCTGATAGGGCCAAGAACACGCCATTAAGATATCCTTGAAATAAACCTTTATGCTTTAAGCGCCAAGCAGATAATGCTGTCGCTAAACTAAGAATAGCCATACCTAAATCTTCATGCTTTTCCATAATGGCATGAACATTTCCACCGTGCGCCACCGTGTCTGCTGCAATATGTCCAGCTATAACAGTAAACATGGCCGCAATAGTTCCTAAATACAGAAAAGCACTGGCAAAGCCACGCCATTGTGGTTTTTTAGCCAGTGTACCGATTAGATCTAAGACAAAGAACACAGATAATAGGGCTATTGGAAAATGCACAACTAAGGGGTGAATATTTTCCATGCTTGCAATACCAGGCATCAAGGTAGAAAAAAGTTCGCCAGAACCTAAAATTGAAATATTATCAAAAACAGCCAGTAAATCACCTAGGCTTTCAGCAGGACCGCCGCCGTGGTCACCGCCACCATGAATCTGAAAAGATAATGTGTTAATCATCGTTATTATTTATGAGTTTAAACTAAACAATTTACCCGATATTCGAGCAATTGCAACTTCGCAAGTTAAATAAGAATAGTTTGCTATCAATGCCTGCCTGTCAATTTAGTTCGTAATTAATAAATAAGCACTTTAGTTAGATTTAATCGCTAGAATCTTTAAATGCTGTTGATGAACATGATTATATAGATCACTGTCATTATGTTAAGAAGTCTGTGCTGGCGTAAACCAGTTTCAGTTCACACTTGAGGTTTAATAATGCTTAACCTTAATTTAAGGCTATGTCACCGTTAAATGTTGAAAATTTCCCAGAGCGGAATTGAGTAACGTTTTTGGTGCATGTTGGCGGCATTGTTCAAACGCTCTTCGCCAGCCTAGGTAGTTTGGTAAATATTTAGTCTCCACACAATGAAAACGCTCCAACCACTGCTTAAGTCGACTGTGATAAGCGTTAACATTCTGCACATGATATGAGCCATTAATTCTCTGTCCTTGGCTTAGGTTGACGATTTCATGACTGAAGCCTTCGTCATGACAAAAGCTGTGTAGCTAGGATTAGCGTTGCTAACAAACAGCGGATCCGAATCCAATACTTGCTTTAGGACTGCAGATAGACGAGTCTTGGTTAGCGGTCCATTGCCGGTAACGAAATCCAGTGTTTGCCCAGAATGATCACGAGCAACAAGCACACAGACTTGTTCATTAGAGACCCCTCGTTTAGTGGCGCTACCGCCCCGCTTACCAGCCTTGCGATTAAGGTTGCGACCGCCTTTTTCAAATTCAAGTAAATTGGTTTCAGCGACTTCGTTAATGCCGTGAAGTATGAAGGGGCGATCTTGGCTAATCCATTCCAAGAAGCGATGTCGCCACCGGAAACTGCTATTACGATGAATGCCTGTATCAGAGGCAGATTGACGGACAGTCAATGATTGTGTCATCGCAGCGAGATAGCTCAACCATTTGGGTTTATCACGAAGCCGAGTCAGTGGCGTACTTGTAAGAGCATTAAAGGTTTTATGACAAATTTACATTTATAACGTTGCAAGCCATTAACTAAACCGTGTCGGTATAATTCGACGTTCCCACAGTGTGGGCAGGCATTTCTAGCATCAAAGCTGGCCTCTATTATTTCGAGCACTTTTGGTTCATCGGATAGTTGATTTAATGCAGCACTCAGCAATTTGCGCTGATGATCAACTAACTCATCTATAGCAGTAATCCATAGATTAAATTCGGCACTTTTCATGATGATCTTCAATTGAAAATCTACAAAACATCACTCTATTAAAAAGAAATAAAAAATCCGATAGGTAACGATGACACAGCCTATTTTTTTGAATAGCGTCACTAGTGCGTTATTTAGAATTTTAGGCACAAAAAAAGGACTTGGTTTTAACCAAAGTCCTTTATTTTATTGGTGGCGATAGGTGGATTTGAACCACCGACCCCGGGGTTATGAATCCCGTGCTCTAACCAACTGAGCTAGATCGCCATATTAACTGGCTTGTGTAAAGACTGGGAATTATAAGTATCCATCAATATTTTGTCAAACATTGAATCTAAAGTGTACAACATCTCCATCTTTAACGACGTAGTCTTTACCTTCAAGGCGCCATTTTCCAGCGTCTTTAGCGCCTTGTTCACCTTTGTAGGTAATGAAGTCATCATAAGAAATAACTTCAGCACGAATAAAGCCTTTTTCAAAGTCACTGTGGATAACGCCTGCTGCTTGCGGTGCTGATGCGCCCACAGGAATCGTCCACGCTCTAACTTCTTTGACACCGGCGGTGAAGTAGGTGGCAAGATTTAATAGCGTGTAGCCGGCTCTGACGACCCGATTTAGGCCTGGCTCTTCTAAGCCTAGGTCATCTAGAAACTCTTTCTTTTCTTCGTCATCTAGTTGTGCGATTTCAGACTCTATGGCTGCGCAAATGGTGACTACTGTGGCACCTTCTTTATCTGCAAAGGCTTTTACTTTGTCGAGCAAGGGATTGTTTTCAAAACCATCATCTTGAACATTAGCGATATACATAGTGGGCTTAAGCGTTATTAAGCAAAGGTCTTTAAGTAAGGCTTTCTCGTCATCGGTTAGCGTTAAGTTACGCGCAGCTTCGCCGGCATCTAATTGGTTGTAGACGCGCTCAAGTACTAATTTTTTAGCCAATTCATCTTTATTACCTGTTCTGGCTATTTTAGTGGCTTTAAGTAAGGCTTTTTCAACCGAAGCCATATCAGCCAGCGCCAATTCGGTGTTAATGACTTCGATATCCGAAAGTGGATCTACTTTTCCTGCTACATGGACTACGTTATCATCATTAAAACAGCGAACGACATGCGCTATGGCATCATTTTCACGGATGTTAGCTAAAAATTTATTACCTAAACCTTCACCTTTAGAGGCGCCAGCAACTAGGCCTGCAATATCAACAAATTCAATGGTTGTGGGTAATACGCGTTCAGGCTTAACTATTTCAGCTAGTTTGTCCATTCTGGGGTCAGGCACAGGTACTACGCCAACATTAGGATCAATGGTGCAGAATGGGTAATTTTCAGCGGCAATTTTAGCTTTGGTTAATGCATTAAACAGGGTTGATTTGCCAACATTAGGTAAACCTACGATTCCACAATAAAGTGCCATAAAGATCTCTTGAGTATTTTGAGTTAATGAAGTGAGGGAAGCATGATGACGCAAGACTAGTAATGATAAACTTGCCGCAAAACAAAAACTTCCACTTCGATGTATAAACAATTGAAATGGAAGTATTTGGCAGATCAATATGTGCTAAAGGATTTTACTTAACACTGTTTCGACAGTTCTTATTATTGCTTTACGATTGGTGGATTCGCACTAAAAGAACTAAAGATGAAACAAATAGTAGTTCTGTAAGCTACAGTTAAGGCTTAAGCTTTTACTGATTCAATAATTTCATTAAAGCCTTCAACCTTAGATTTTCCGGTCTTAACCAGCTCAATGCCATTATCAACAATCATTTTACAAAGATTGGGGGTTTTATAAACTATAAAGCATAGATAGCCGACTGCAGGTATGGAAATCAATGCACCAATAAAACCATGAAGACCTATTGCTTCCATTAGTTTGATGAGTAATGCGATTGCATCTAGTGGCAATAAAACCATAGCACCAAAATAGACAATGACTATAAATGTAAACTGTACAAAAACAACAAATTGAAGAAGCCTTACTAGTGCAACATTAACTTTTTTCATATAACCTTTGATATCCTAATAACTTTAATGGGCTTTGTTAGTGAGTAGATAATAAATGAATGCCGTTATTTCTAATTTAAAGGCTCGACATTTTGAACCAAAATTATACCTGAAAGCACTTAAGCTAGGTCAAGTTTCTTCTTAGTTAAGAAAAAACGATACAAAAATGTGCCTGCTATAAAGCCACCTACATGCGCCCACCAAGCCACATCCACAGGAGTATTAGTAAAAACAATGGCCGTAGTTGCCTTATATAGCTGTAATAAAACCCACAAGCCTAGAAATGTGATGGCTGGAACTGGAATTAATAATGGCGGAAAAAAAACGATAACGCGCTCATAGGGATATAAGAAAAAATAAGCAGCAAGTACGCCAGCGATAGCGCCTGATGCGCCAATGACTGGAATAGCAAGTGTTTGATCAAAGTAGCATTGTAAGACGGTGGCAAAAGCACCACAGCTTAAATAAAAAATTAAGAAAGGAATGCGGCCCATCCTATCTTCGACATTGTCAGCAAATATCCATAAAAACCACATATTAAATAGTAGATGTACCCAAGTCGCATGTAAGAATAAATTACTAACAAAAGACAAATAGCCATCAAAGGGCAATTCAGGAATCTGCGACGTATATCGTAGCGGTATCATGCCGTATTGGTTGAGTATATTGACAGCTTGTTGGTCGGGTATTAAGTTCATAACAATAAAGATAGTTATGCAAACTGCCATTATTGACCAGGTAACTAATGGTTTGGAGTAACAGGGCGCAGTATCTCTAATGGGTATCATCGGCTTTACCTATGTGTATGTTGAGAAATAGTTTACTTAGGTACATTTAGTTTATGTCAGAACTTTTTAAGCTTGCGCGATACACACGCATTAAAGCGACAAAGGCGAGTAGGTCATAAAGGCTATGAATAATAATTGGAGTTAATAAGTTTCTTTCGCCGCCGTAATCCAGTGATAAGCCAAGATAAATACCCACTAAAGCAGCTAATACAGCATAAAGCGGAGTGACTGCATGAACCAATCCAAACAGAATATTGCTAATTACTAAACCTGCGACTAAGCCCCAAGAATGTTCTAGCCATGGTTGAATAACGCCTCGAAATACCAGTTCCTCTGAGACACCTGCAAGTGCAGCTAATAAGAATAAGTCAGTCCAGTGATACTGATGTAAGCCAGGACCTAAGGTATTAAGTAATAATTTTCTAATATGGCTGACTGATTTAGTCTGCAACTGTTCCATGCCTAAAAACATAAGAAACAAAGGTATAGTACCTAGCAGTCCGTAAGCAAGTGCCGATTCTGAGAATACAATAGTAGCAAAGGGGTTTATATTAGCAATCTGTCCAAGCACAATGGCAACTAAAATCAACGCCGCCTCAAAATAACAGGCCGATTTAAAAAAGTCCGTAGCTTTAAAAAATGATTTATCCATGGCTAGAGTGATTAGTTAATGATTTTAAGATTCAGACTCTTGGCCAGCAACAGGTTCAGTTGATATGGGCCTATGTGTGGGTACTCGGCGTTTGCCAACGTTTTTAGCATCTCTGTGACGAACTTTAATTTTCTCAGCTACGATCTTCTTAGGTTCTACCTTAGTCTTACTGCCGACTGACTTTCCAGAACCTTTGGTTTTTTTTGGGCCTTTATAACTACCTTGTAGTTCTTTAATGCTTTTGCGAGTAAATTTCTGCTTTAAAAAGCGCTCAATACCCGACATTAGATTCCATTCAGTATGCTTGACTAAAGTAATGGCCAAACCCAATTCATCAACCCGACCAGTACGGCCAATTCGATGTACATAATTAATACCGTTTCTAGGCACATCAAAATTAATGACTAAATTAATACCTTTAATATCCAAACCTCGTGCGGCAAGGTCGGTAGCAATCATAATATTTACCGAGCCATCACGAAACAACTCCATCATGCGGTTTCGATCTTTTTGATCCATTTCGCCATGCAGCACTCCTACACGAAGTTTTTGTCCGCGTAGTGGTCCTCTTAACGCGTCAGCATTAAGACGAGTATTCGTGAAGACCAAAGCCTTATCATAACTTTCATTAAGTAGTAGCCACGCTAACAGCTTTTGTTTATGGTCACCATCATCTGCAAGAACAATTTGTTGCTCAATGTTACGATGACCATCTTGCAAAGAGTTTAAAACGATAGTCCCATAGTTTGTTAATACCTTATTAGCCATTTTAATAACGCCAGAATGACTTAAGGTCGCAGAAAATAACAGCGTTTGTTTCTGGGTATTACAGCTATTAATAATGGTTAATACATCTTCACTAAAGCCCATATCCAACATACGATCAGCTTCATCTAGGATGAGTACGTCAAGATTAGTAAAGTCATGAGCTTCTTGCTCCATCAACTCCAGCATGCGTCCAGGCGTAGCAATAACAATTTCTGTATTTCTGCGCAGCATATTTTGTTGTAATCTAAAATCGTCGCCGCCGGTAATAATGCCAGCCTTTAGCTCAGTAAATTCAATTAACTGTTGGCATTGCAAAAAAATTTGTTGCGCTAATTCACGAGTAGGCGCTAGAACAAGCACGCGAGTACCATACTTTTTGGTCGGTATAGTCAGTAGATGGTGCAGTGCCGGCAATAAGAATGCGGCGGTTTTTCCGCTGCCTGTTTCGGCGCTCACTAATAAATCTGTGTATTCTAAGGCGGGTGGTATAGCCTGTTGCTGCACGGGGGTAGGGTACAAAAAACCCATTTTAGTAATAGCTCTAAGCAAAGGCTCTGCTAGTAAAAGACTGGAAAAAGAGGGCGAGGTATCTAAGGTGTTTAGCTGCATGTATCTTGAGTATTTGCTGCTTACGCAGAATATAAAAAACGAATATTGAAGATTAGTATAAGCTTTTTGGGGGTAGTCGCAATGTTTTCCAGTCTTAGTTTAGTAACTTACAATTTTGTATCTTAAGTTTTAATCTATCTGAGACCTTTGCACGATAGACCTGCATAAGCCCAACAATGGCTCAAAGGTGATTTTTTAACTCATTTTACAAAAATAATAGCTAAATACTGTTCATTTAGCTTGGATTAACGGGTTTTTACCAGCCAATCCCCTTATTTAGGCGTACTACCCCTGTCTAATCGATAAACTTCGCTTAATATTATGAGCAACGCACACCAGTTCTACGCGGGTACGATTTCGTCCTAAGCCAAGATAACGGGCTTTTCCCATCAGAGCATGCTTTGACATTCCAAGCGGCATCAGGATCTTGAGTAGAACTACCGTCTGCTCTTTTATGAGGTCGGCATTGTTTAGCTTCTATCACACTGGCATCAATAATACTGACTTCATCTGATTTAATGTATAAGCCCTGTTCTATAAGTTGAGCATTAATGACAGTTAGCAGGACATTCATTAAACTTTTTTTTCCAACAGTTGACCAAAGCGCCATAGGTTGAATGATCAGGAATTGACTCAGAAATGCTTAAGCCTATAAACCGGCCAAAAAGTAGAACACGTGCCAGTTGTTTTTCTAAAGCAGAAAAACTTAATGCATACCAACTTTGCAACAATAACGCTTTAAACATCATTAAAGCAGGCCAGGCTTTTTCGCCGCGTCGGCTGGAATGAAGCCCAGCCAGTAAACTTTCATTTTTTGACCAGTCAATAAGTTCATGAGCATCGTCTAACTCTTTTAAAGCCACATGCTCCATCAGCATCCCATCAAACAATGACGTTTGTTGTAAGTTTTTCCACGCCATTTTAATGTCCTAGTTATGATGATTTTCTATGCGATATTATCTCATTTCTAGAGAATTTTTACTGGGTTCGTGCAAAGGTCTCAAAGTAACCTAAGTTCGCTTTTATCAAGGCTAATCAGCTTGTTCTTATAAAGCGTACCGATGGCCTGCTTGAAAGCTTTTTTACTAACACCAAAGGTTGCATAGATCTGTTCTGGTGGGCTTTTGTCGCTGAGTAGTAGTACGCCATCATTGTCTTTTAACTTGGCTAAAATAGCGTCGTTTAATGACTCAAACTCATCATAGGTCGGTTTATGCAAGCTCAGGTCTATTTTATAATCGTCTCTGATTTTTTTGATGTATCCATCTAAGCGCTGACCTCTTTTTAAGGTCTGAAAGAGTTCATTTTGATATAACAAGCCCCAATGACTACTATCAACGATGGCTTTAAAGCCAAGCTCGGTTTGGTCAGCAATCAATAAAGAGACTTTTTGACCAACTTTAAAATCAGTGTTCTCTTCACTGATAAAGCGATCAATTTTAGTAGTGGCGGCAATTCTATTTTTATCGTCTAAGAAAACTTTAACTAAATAAGATCGACCTACTTCCATTTCATGATGCTGCTCACTAAAAGGCACGAGTAAATCTTTACGCAAGCCCCAATCTAAAAAAGCGCCCACGTAATTGAGTGACACGACTTTTAACCAAGTGATGTCATCGACTTGAGCTAAGGGCACTTGAGTGGTGGCGGCTAAATGTCCATCACTATCCACGTAAACGAAAACTTCGAGTATATCGCCCACTTGACAGTCAGCCGGCAACTGTTTGTCGGTAAGTAACACTTTACCTGAGGTACCGCTATCAAGGTAAACGTTAGCACCTTGTTGTTTAACGATGGTTAATTTATTGATTTTACCGATAGATAACATTGCAACTCTCAACTGGTAATGACGAAACGCACAGCGTCTAATCTTAAATGGGCAGCTTGGATATTTTCATGAGCCAGCATGGTCATGTCTTTAAGTTGCTCTATTTCCTCTTCTTTAATGGTCGGATTCACTTTTTTCAAGCGTATCAGGCGTTTAATTTCTACCGCCAAGGACGTCAACATAGCATTGGTTGCTGATTCAATCAGCTTTTGCATCTCATCTTTGGCTTTTTGTTCAGCCTCAGCGATTAACTGAGTAATGTGTGGGCGATGATTATTAAGAAAGCTGACAATTTGATCTTTATCAAAATGTTTGCCGGTTTCGATTAAGCTACTGTGTTCGAAAGTCAGGGTTAAATCGACTTTATGTTGATTAATCAGCACGCGTATCGGTGTAGGTGGTAGAAAACGTCCTATCTGTAATTCTGCCGG
>CAMDNJ010000020.1 GCA_945902915.1 Crenothrix polyspora
ACTTTGTCAATATCATCAGCCTGATTACCCGATTGCCGATCGAGGGGGGGCTGGTAGAGAAGTCACCTATCCCTACCGACACTATTGCTGTAAGTTTGAATGGTGCTACTCGTTCCATGACGATTATCTTCAATGGCAAAAACGATAACGCTACTCAAGATTATTTAGTTAAAGTCGCTCAGGATTTTATATCTGTTCAGGCGCTCAATGATAATGAGCAAGTCAAGAGTCAAGAACAGTTTATGACCGCCTTGCTGGAAGATGATTATATTGTCATGAAAAAAGCCGAGCTTTTAGGTAGATTGCAGGCTTAAAAATAAGGTTTAAGCACTACATGGACGTAGTGCTTTAAAAAATCAAACCGTCAAAATCAAGGAACGACTTTTTAAAAACCGTTCCAATCAGTTGATATTAAATGAGAATAAAAAAAAGGTCACATCATGGATCATGAATTATTTACACTTGCTCAGTTTGTCGGGCAAGCACTTCAAGCACAACAAAAACTGCTGGTAACGGCTGAATCATGTACCGGAGGCTTTATTGCTCAAGCGCTAACTGATGTGCCTGGAAGTTCGCTTTGGTTTGATCGAGGTTTTGTGACTTACAGTAATGCCGCAAAAATACAAATGTTGGGTGTTAAACCAGAAACATTAGAGCACTATGGTGCAGTGAGTGCTCAAACGGCAATAGAAATGGTTACAGGGGCTTTACTGCATAGTGATGCTGATGTTGCCATTGCGGTAACCGGTGTCGCAGGGCCTAGCGGAGGTACAGAAGAAAAGCCAGTAGGCACCGTATTTATTGCTTGGGCAAGTCAAGCTACTGGCTATAAAGTGATACAAGAAGGTCTTAGCGGTGATAGACAGGCAATCAGACGCCAAACGGTAGCCCTCGCTCTTAAAGGTTTGCTGGACTTAGTCAAGGCTTAAAAGCCAAATTCTGATTCATCAAAATCATCGAACTGTTCTTTTAAGCGTTTTTTTTCCCAATAGATTTCAATTTTTCTGCGGGCGTCTCTTTTAACGTCAACTTCTTCTAGACTTTCTGTCAAAGAAGCAAATTCAACGCCTTCAAAAATTTCGTCTTCAGTTTCTGACGTGTGTGTAGTGTTTTTTTTAGAAGATGCTTTAGACATTTACCTAGCCTCGACCGATTCAAAGACAATATTTAAATCTTAACAAAGTCACATGTAAAGTAAAAAATAACAGTACGAGGTAATTAAATTATTAGCTGTGCTGTAGTGGCGAAAACCTGAATGCTGAGTATTCACTTCTATTTTGAGACTACCAAGTTTAGACGTGACAAAACGGTAGTGAAAGCCCTTAATTTATCCTAGCCACGCTCCTAAATTTACATAAGCACCCAAGCGGGACGGGGTTAGAAATCCCGTGCTTAACGTTTAAGGTTCCGAAAGTTATTGTAGCTTCCAAACGCTTCGGTCGGGGTTACAAACCCAGACCGGCATCGCTCAACACCATTCTTGTAAATCAATCGTAAGGAGCTTAAAGAATATGACCCTTAACGCGCAAAAAAGCTAAAACATCATTAAAAACATTAATGACAAAATAAGCTTCTTCAATCACCAGATTAAGACGCGCCATCCTTTCTGTAGTAGCTTCTGGATATAGTGGGCTGCCCCTTATTCTTTATAGGTTTACTCTAAGCCGCAAGCTTGAAAACAATCGCGAATAAACTAACCCACACGAGGAAAATCCAAGCGCGGGTTATTTTATCGCTCCGTTTGTGGTGGATTGCTAGCGCGACTCGTAAGAGCACGTAGTGAATCGACCCTACGCAAATATTCCGTAAAGATTAAACCGCCGTAGGGCTGCTAGAAAAAAAGCCTATGAAAGTTTTCAGAGGAGAGATCGGCAATTTTAGTCAGTGAGGTGCCTCGTAATTCGGCGAGATGCTCTGCCACATACCGGACATAGGTCGGGTAGTTGGTTCTGCCGCGAAAAGGGATAGGCGCTAAATAGGGTGAGTCAGTTTCGATTAGAAATCGATCAGCGGGTACTTTTTTGGCCACGTCTTTAATCTCTTGAGCGCTGTTGAAAGTAACTATGCCCGAGAAAGAGATATAGAAATTTAAATCTAAGGCTTTTTGGGCGAAATCCCAGTTTTCAGTAAAGCAATGAATGATGCCGCCGACTTCGCCCGCATTTTCTTCTTTTAGTAGGCGTAAGGTGTCAATTTGAGCGGCACGGGTATGGATGATTAAAGGTTTTTTAAGGGCTTTAGCTGCACGGATATGAGTTCTAAAGCGTTCATGTTGCCATTCAAGATCACCCTCACTGCGAAAGTAATCAAGGCCGGTTTCACCTATGCCGATTACTTTCTCAGCTTGTCCTAAAGCAATAAGCTCCTCTACGCTTGGATCTTTTCCGTCTCGTACATTAGGATGCACGCCTACAGTAAGCGATATTTGTGGGAAAGGGCTGACTAAATCAACAATCGCTGGATAAGATTCCAAATCAATGGCGATGCACAAGAGATGGTCTATTTCTTGTGCGCTGGCTTCTTGCATAAAGCAGGAAAAATCATCTTGATAAGGTGTTAGATCAATACGATCCAAGTGGCAATGTGAATCTATTAGCATGACTGAGTGTTACATAGTAAAGGTTGATCGATCGGACGTCAGGATGCCGGCCAAATAGGTTTCTATTTTGTTACGAACGTTGCTGTTATCATTTTTATTAAATTGTATACCTATTCCGCTAGGTCTATAGCTATCTGAGCTAGCGGGCGTCATCCAAATGACTTTACCAGAAACCGCTAATGGTTCAATTTCAGCCATTAACGTTAATAATATGGAAACATCTTGGCCCATTTCATAAGGTAGAGTGCTGGGGATAAATAAGCCGCCATTAATAACATAGGGCATATAAGCAGCATACAAATCATTCTTGTCTGTAAGGCTAAGGGTTAAGGTATTGTCTTTAGCTATGGCTTCTGTCATGTTTGTTTCCAGAGATTAAGATCAGCCCATGTAATTAAGATTTCTTCAAAAAGTGCTTGTTTGTTGATAGGCGTGTCTAAAAGTTGTTGTCTCATTAGTAATAAATCATATAATTTATATAAGCCTTTGGGATCTATTTTCTCAGCTAAGCCATGCAAATGATCTTTAAGATCTTGATTATATAAGGCATCTGAGCTATGAGTATAGCGACATCTAATCAAATCAATAACCCACGTTGTCAGCCAAGTTAATAAAGCCGGAGCAGGTAGTTTAAACCAATTTTCGGCCACCATGACGGGATGATTTCGGTGTTTACTAATACCCATCCAGGCTTCGAAACAATCATTTCTGAGCCTTAATGTGTCCTCCGCTGCATAATTTAATGCCAGTAAAGGTGAGCCTTGGGCTAGGTTGAGCAATAGACTAACATCTTCACGTTTAGTGTGTTGTTTTAGCCAGGAATTAATGAGGATTTTATCGGGCTGATTAATGGCTAGTTTTTGACAGCGACTAACAATGGTTGTAAGTAAGCGAGAGGGTTTATTGGTAATTAAAATAACGACTGTACGTTCAGTTGGTTCTTCCAGATATTTTAGAAAAGCATTAGCGGCCGCGTTGTTCATAAGTTCAGCAGGCTCGATAATAATGACGCGATATTTGTCAAATTGCGGCTTTAAAGTCAGACGCGCTATTAGCTGGCGAATTTGACCGATGGTAATGGTTTTACCAGGCTCTTCAGGTTGAAGTTGAATAAAGTCAGGGTGAGAATGTGCTTTGAAGAGTAAGCAACTAGTGCAATGATCACATGCTAAGCCATTTTGTTGTAGATTAGCACATAACAACGCAGCAGCATATTGATTGGCCAGTTGTAATTTACCTAGGCCTTTGTTGCCGCTAATCAGTAAAGCCTGGGGTACACGGTTTTGAGAGTTATAATCACATAAATGCTGCCAATGAGGTTGTAGCCAAGGAAGTATGCTCATTTTAGTAAGGGCTGAATCAGATCTAGTAGCGCTTTTTGCACATCAATCAGTGGCTGGTTAGCTTTAATAAGCTTAATACGTTGAGGGTTTAGCTCTAGTTGTAATAAATAGGCACGTCTGACTTGTTCAAAAAAGTTAGTTTTTTCTGATTCAAAGCGGTCGAAATCACTGCGTTGTCTGGCTCGTTCTAAACCGATTTCAACAGGCGCATCTAGTAGTATAGTCAAATCAGGTCTTAGTGAACCTTGTACCCAGTTTTCTAAGGCTTCAATAGTGCTGATGCGCATATTTCGACCACCGCCTTGGTAAGCGTAAGTCGCATCAGTAAAACGATCGCAAATCACCCAAGTTCCCTGAGCTAAAGCAGGTTCTATCACATGCTTGATATGTTGAGCACGAGCTGCAAAAATGAGTAAGAGTTCAGCTGTTTCTGAAACGGCTTCACTGTCATTGTCGAGCAATAACTGACGAATTTTTTCAGCGAGCGGCGTCCCGCCCGGTTCACGAGTGACGACTACAGGGATACTATGTTCTTCGATATAGTCTTTAATAAAATGTAGGTTAGTTGTTTTACCTACGCCTTCGCCGCCCTCTAAGGTAATGAACTTGCCTCTTATCATGGTTTCTTCCTTTGAAAATTATCAACAGCTAGATTATGTTCTTCTAAGGTGGCAGAAAAAACATGAGTACCATCGCCGCGCGCGACAAAATAAATATTGTTACTGCTGTCAGGATGTAGAGCCGCATTAATGGCAGCTTGTCCTGGTATAGCAATGGGTGTAGGGGGTAGTCCTTTAATAATATAGGTATTGTAAGGGGTTGAAGTTTTTAAATCATTAAGAGCAATATTACCTTGGTAAGTATCATTCATACCATAGATGACCGTAGGGTCAGTTTGTAATAACATATTAGTTTCAAGGCGACGGCTGAAAACGCCGGAAATTAAAGCTCTTTCTGTAACTGCAGCCGTTTCTTTTTCAATAATAGAGGCTAAAGTTAGCGCTTCATAGGGGGTTTTTACTGGCAAGTTATCGGCTCTATTTTCCCATTCTTGTTCGAGTACCTGTTGCATTTTGTTGTAGGCTCTTTTTAAGAGTTCAATATCGGTACTGTGCTTTTCAAAAAAATAAGTATCAGGAAAGAAGAGGCCTTCAGGAACAGTGGCCGTTATGCCTAATTGCGTCATGAGTTGTTCTGAGGCATTTTCATTGAGACGATGCTCAAGAATGGGGTTGTTTTTAACGGCTGCTAAGAGTTCTTTAAACGTCCAACCCTCAGGGAAAGTAATAGCGTAGTGCTTAGTTTTTCCTTGTACAAACAAGTCTATTATTTGTGGTAGCGTTAGGTTTGATGTTAACTCATACTCGCCGGCTTTAAGTTTGTTGGTCGTTTTGTTGGCAATAGTAATGACTCTAAACCAAAGAGGCTTAAAGTTGACATGCTGTTCAAATAACTTATTAGTAATTTGCTTAAAAGAATCGCCTTTACTAATTTCAATGGTTACTGCATTGCCTAACACTGCTGGTTGATGAAGCGCTTTTTGATATTCCAGACCTAGCCAACCAGCAATTAGTATTAATGAGCATATTACTGCGGTAAGACTAGTTGTTATGCGTGAACAGTTAAATAATTTAAAAGGGCAATATGATTTCTTTTGGCTAAGGGTATTATTAGCTTCTTTATCTGCAATAAATAGCTTAGTTTGTTCGTCTTGATAGTGAGTTAACCAAGCTTGAATTTTTAGGGTTTTCTCGCCTACAGGGAGTTGCGATGCAGCAAGTTCTGCGACAGGCCAAATGCCTATAATGGAATTACAGACAAAGATTTCATCGGCCGCTAAAAGATCTTCAATGTTATAGTCGTGCTCAATGACAGTTAGTTGATGATCAGCGCAAAGTGTCATGATGATGCTGCGCATAATGCCACAAACACCCGATAAAGTAAGCGCTGCGGTATAAATGATTTGGTCTTTAACATAAAAAAGATTAGTCATCGTGCCTTCAATGACATGGTCATTAAAGTCGAGCATAATGCCTTCTTGAGTGGCAGGATCAGACCATTCTGAGCGTGCTAAGACTTGCTCAAGTCGGTTAAGATGTTTGATGCCCGCTAAAGCAGGGCTTAAGCCTAAGCGAGTAGCGCAGAACTGGGCATGTATACCTTGATTCTTATAACTTTCAGGATAATCAGGGTAGGGGTGTAAACTTAAAACACGAGTCGTGTTAATAGGCTCTGGTTGGCGATAGCCGCGCCCACCGACACCTCGAGTCAGTATGATTTTTAGGACAGACTTGCCTACGTTCCTAGAAAGCTTTTCTACTTCTGAGGACAGAAGTTCATTGCCGGGGTAAGGAATTTTAAGACGATGACAATCTTTTTGTAGTCGCTCTAAATGGCGCTCTAAAAAAACAGCTTGTCCATTGACTATGGCGATAGTTTCAAATAAACCATCGCCATATTGAAAGCCTCTATCTTTTTGATCAACTTGATGGCTGTATACGCCATTTATCAACATATTAAGTCGCGACACGAAGCGCGCCTTTTTCTTATTCGTAACGTTTGAAAACCAAAGAGCCGTTGGTACCACCAAAGCCAAAGGAATTAGACATAGCTATTTCAATTTTCATGTTTCTAGCAGTATTAGGTACATAATCCAGATCACATTCAGGATCTTGATTATCAAGATTGATGGTTGCTGGAGCAATTTGGTGTTTGATACTAAGTGCCGTAATCACGGCTTCAATACCACCTGCTGCACCTAACATATGACCAATCATCGATTTAGTCGAGCTAATGGCGACATGATAGGCATGTTCACCTAAGGCGGCTTTCATGGCTTGGGTTTCGCCTATGTCTCCTGCGGGAGTTGAAGTACCATGAGCATTGATGTAATCAACGTTATCAACATTGACACCTGCATCACGTAGGGCATTAACCATACAGCGTGCCGCACCTTCTCCACCTGCTGAAGGAGTGGTGATATGGTAAGCGTCACCGCTCATGCCATAACCGACTAATTCGGCGTAAATTTTTGCGCCACGCGCTTTAGCATGTTCTAGTTCTTCGAGTACGACTACACCGGCACCATCGCTTAACACAAAACCATCACGGTCTTTGTCCCATGGACGACTGGCGGCTTGTGGGTCATCATTTCGCCTAGATAATGCTTTTGCAGAAGCAAAGCCACCCATGGCTGTAGGTGAGGTAGTGCAACGTTCTGCTCCACCAGCGATCATGACGTCAGCATCGCCATATTTAATTAAACGTGCTGCGTCACCAATGTTATGAGTGCCTGTTGTGCAGGCGGTAACAATGGCAAAGTTAGGGCCTTTTAATCCATATTTAATAGAAAGGTTACCTGAAATCATGTTAATAATGTTGCCAGGTACAAAGAAGGGTGAAATACGGCGAGGGCCGCCTTTTTCATAAGTAGCATAGCATTCTTCAATGCCGGTAATGCCGCCTATGCCTGCGCCTATGGCTACGCCAATGCGTTCAGCGTTGGCTTCTGTAATTTCAAGTCCAGAATCTTCAAGCGCTTGAGATCCAGCAGCTATGCCGTAATGAATGAAGCCATCCATACGTTTTGCATCTTTTTCAGGAACATACTGGCTAACGTCAAAGTTTCTTATGACGCCACCAAAGGTACTGGCAAAGGGAGAAATATCAAAGGAATCGATAGCGCTGATGCCGCTTTTGCCGTTAATAATACCATCCCAAGTTTCTGAGACTGTATTAGCTAAGCAAGTAACTGCGCCTAATCCAGTTATTACAACTCGACGTTTGCTCAAATTTATGTACCGTAAGAAAAGTTAAGATGAGATAAGTGGTAAAGATTTAGTGGATGGACTTAGTTCATCCACTAATACTAATGTTTACGCGTTTTTTTCTACGTAATTGATAGCTTCTTGAACAGTGGTGATTTTTTCGGCTTCATCATCTGGAATTTCACATTCGAATTCTTCTTCAAGAGCCATGACGAGTTCAACTGTGTCCAGAGAATCTGCGCCTAGGTCATCAACGAATGAAGCATCTGTCGCGATATCTTCTTTAACGCCTAGTTGCTCTGCAACAATCTTTTTTACTCGTTCTTCAATTGTACTCATAATTATTTTCCTCAAACAATGTAAGCGTTCATTATTTAGTGTGAAGCTTACAAAAGTATTGTTATTAATTTAACTAGAAATCTCGTTTCCGGTAATTCCAGACGGCGGTGAATTATACTTTATATTACGACAATGTCACAACATTAAGGCATGAACATGCCGCCATTGACATGTAAGGTTTCTCCAGTGATATAACTAGCACCGGCAGAAGCCAAAAATGCAACAGCATGGGCAATTTCTTTAGCCTCGCCTAAGCGAGACAAGGGGATTGATGATAATAAGGCATTTTTAACGTCATCATTCAATTCCCGGGTCATATCGGTATCAATAAAGCCAGGCGCTACGGTATTAACCGTTATGTTGCGAGAACCTACTTCTTTAGCCATTGATTTAGTAAAGCCAATCATGCCTGCTTTTGCTGCAGCATAATTTGCTTGGCCCGCGTTACCGGTAGAGCCTACAACAGACGAAATATTAATAATTCGTCCGGTTTTGACTTTCATCATGCCGCGCAATACGGCTTTACTCATACGAAATACGGACGTTAGATTGGTGTTGATAATATCATCCCATTCTTCATCTTTCATGCGCATCAGCAAGTTATCTCGGGTGATGCCGGCATTGTTAACTAAGACAGCAGGCGCACCAAAATCATCATTGATGGTTTTCATAACCGTTAAAACTGATTCAGAGTCAGCAACATCCAGCTTCATGCCTGTGCCATTTTCACCTAAATAGGCAGAAATGCTATCAGCGCCAGCGTCAGATGTTGCTGTACCTATTACAAAAAAACCATCATCAGCTAATCTTTCGGCAATGGCTCGGCCGATGCCGCGACTGGCACCCGTTATTAATGCAATTTGCTTAGTCATTAAGGTGTACCAATAATTTATTTAAGGATTCTGAGTCGTAGATAGCCATATGTTCAGCTTCTTTAACGATGCGTTTGTTTAAACCGAGTAGTACTTTGCCGGGCCCGCATTCCACAAAGCGAGTGACGCCTTGATCGTGCATGAATTTAATAGTATCTACCCAACGCACGGGTTTAAAGAGCTGTTCTTTTAAGGCATTGCGTATGACTTCGGGTGCGCTGTGTACAGCGACATCTACATTATGAATCAACGTTGATTTTGCAGTGTTAAATACAAGAGCTTGTAGATGACTGTCGAGTTCTTCGGCTGCTGATGCCATCAATGCGCAATGTGAGGGTACGCTAACGGGTAATAAAAGTGCGCGTTTAGCGCCAGCATCCTTTGCTGCTTGCATCGCTCTTTCAACAGCGGCGATATTCCCAGCAATAACGACTTGTCCTGGCGAATTAAAGTTGACAGCAGAAACCACGTCATTATTTTCGACCTGATGGCATATAGTCACTACTTGGTGATCTTCAAGTCCCAATATAGCTGCCATAGCGCCGATTCCCGTAGGAACGGCTTCCTGCATGAGTTGGCCTCTTATTGAAACTAGTTTGATAGCGTCTTCAAATCCTAAGATGCCCGCGCAGACTAATGCGGTATATTCACCAAGGCTATGTCCAGCCATCCATTCAGGGCGAATAGGACTTAGTTTTCTCCATAGTTCCCAAACTGCGACACCTGCGGCAAGCATGGCAGGTTGAGTAATTTGTGTTTGATTAAGGTCGGCTTCTGGGCCTTGTGTAACGATAGACCATAGGTCTTGCCCTAGGGCATCAGAGGCGCGTTCGAAGGTTTGTTTTATTTCCGTATACTCATTCGCTAGATCAGATAGCATACCTATCGATTGAGAACCTTGACCTGGAAAAACAAAAGCTAGATTGTATGTATTTTGGTTCATTATTGAATACGTCGTAGTTAGTATTTAAGTAATGCAGAGCCCCAGGTAAACCCTGCGCCAAAGGCTTCAAGTAATACGACTTGTCCGCGTTGTATGCGGCCATCTCTAACGGCCTCGTTAAATGCGATAAGTACTGAAGCAGATGAGGTGTTGCCTTGATGCTCAAGCGTAACAACCACTTGATCCATAGACATTTTTAATTTTTTTGCAGTCGCCATGATAATACGAATATTGGCTTGATGTGGGACCAACCAATCTATAGCAGACTTATCCATGTTATTAGCTTCTAAGGTTTCATCTACAATTTTGCCTAGTGTATTAACGGCCATTTTGAAAACTTCGTTACCGCGCATGTTAATAACGCCAGTCTCGTGTTTATTGAGTTCAGTTGCAACTTGTGGGTTTGGGCAATAGAGTAGATCTTCATATTCACCATCAGAATGAATATGAGTGGATAAAATACCCGCTTCATTCGAAGCGCTTAGTAATACTGCGCCGGCACCATCGCCAAATAATATACAAGTACCTCTGTCATTCCAATCAACTATGCGCGAACAAATTTCAGTGCCGACAATTAAAACTGTTTGGGCGGCCCCTGATTTAATATATTGGTCGGCAATACTTAATGCAAAAATAGAGCCAGAGCAAGCGGCTTGAATGTCAAAAGCCACGCAGTTTTTAATGTTCAAGCGTTGCTGCAATAAGCAGCCTGTACTCGGGTAAACGCGATCAGGCGTGCCGGTGGCTACGATGATTAAATCGATACTGTTAGCATCACAGTTAGCTGCTTCAAGTGCTAATCTGGCTGCAATTTCAGCCATGCTGGCCGCAGATTCATTCGGCCCTGCAATTCGACGGCTTTTAATGCCTGTGCGTTCGTAAATCCAGCTATCCGACGTGTCAACAGTTTCAGATATTTGTTCGTTGGTGCGAATGGTTGAAGGTAAGTAGGCGCCGGTGCCAATTACTTTTGAATAACGGGTCATGCGGTCTCTCTTAGTGCTAGAACTTTTTCGACTTGCTCGCTAATTTTTTTGATAACATCTTTTTTAACTTCAACTTCAGCGAGTTGAATGGCTGTTCTAAAGGCAAGTCTATCTGCGCCGCCATGACTTTTAATGACTAAGCCTTGTAGGCCTAAAAAACTAGCGCCATTGTAAAGGCGAGGATCTATGCGTTTCTTAAGAGATTTAAGTACAGGGTAGGCGATTAAGGCGATAAGTTTGGTTAATAAGTTTTTGTTGAAAGCTTCTTTCAGAGTATCGCCAATCATTTTTGCAGCACCTTCAATAGACTTAAGCGCGACATTGCCAACAAAGCCATCGGTAACAATCAGGTCTACTTTAATATTACCAGCATTTAAAGAGTTGCCTTCTACATAGCCAATATAGTTCAGTGCTGAATTTTCTAGTAATTTTGCGGCAGATTTCACTTGCTCATTACCTTTCATGTCTTCTTCTCCTATATTTAATAGGCCTACCTTAGGGTTTTCTAAGCCTTCTACCGCTTTTACTAGTTCATTGCCCATGATGGCGAATTGAAACAGGTGCTCTGCTGTGCAATCAACATTGGCTCCTAAATCGAGTACATGAGTGTGCCCTAGGGTAGAGGGTAGTGTGGAGATAATGGCGGGTCTATCAATACCAGGCATCATTTTTAAAACAAACCTAGCCGTTGCCATTAAAGCGCCGGTATTGCCAGCGCTTACGCAAGCATCAGCATGACCATCACGAACAAGATTGATAGCGACGCGCATTGAAGAGTCTTTTTTATTTCTTAAGGCTTTAGAGGGAGATTCATCCATAGCAACGCATTGAGAGGCGTGATGAATGCTCAGTCGATCTTGATAGTGCTTTGGTTGTTGAAGCAAAATTTGTTTAATAATGACTTCATCACCTACTAAAATTAGCTTTAAATCTGGATTGCTTTTTAAGCAATCCAGTGACGCAGGAATAGTGACTTGAGGGCCAAAATCACCGCCCATTGCATCTATTGAAATTGTAAAACTCACGCTAATGACTAACTCCGTACATATTCAGATAAGCCGAGCCATAGTAGTTCGGCGATGCCTCATTCCAAAGATGAAGGGTTTTAATCTTCGTCGTTAAATGCTTTAGCGACGATTAAGCGGCCTTTAAAATAACCTTCAGGAGTTACGTGGTGACGTAAGTGCATTTCACCAGTAATAGGATCTTGTGATAATGCTTTGCTTGTTAATGCGTCATGTGAGCGACGTTGACCGCGTCTTGAACGCGATACTTTACTTTTCTGTACGGCCATTAGTGTTCTCCAGTTTTTTTAAGTGTAGCTAAAATTGCAAAAGGGTTTTTGGGGGATGACTGTTCTTCAGTCAATAATATATCAGTGCCAATATGGCTGGTCTGAGGAATAAGACAGTTATTATCATGCTTTGGATAAGGTGGTAGCATAAGCAAGAGTTCATCTTCAATGATATTCTTAAGAAGAATTCTTTCTTCAAGAACCATTAAAGGTTCGTACTCTTCTGGTAATCTATTAGCTTGATCTATCGTCTTAACCATGCCCAGTTTTATGTGGGAATTTATAGGCCAAATAACAACTGCTAAGCAGTTTTGGCAAATAAGTTCCAAATTAGCTGTTATGTCTCCCTCGACTATTGGCAGACGACCTTCTCTATTAAAAAAAAGGTCGATAGATACCGCTCCTTTGTCGTCAGCGAGAAAATCAGCTAAGCGATCCAGATTTGATATGGGTATTTGACCTTTTAAAGTACCACGCTTGTCAGCTAAGTGTACAGGGTCTATATATTCAGGCAATCTATCTAACATAACTTTGCAATGATATAGATAAACACTAAAATCGTCAAACTCTAAATAAATTTCTTATTATAGTTTGGATAATTTAGATGTTGTTCAAAGCAGTGGCAATGATGGTCTATAGCCACTGCAGTTCTTTGTTTTAGCTATTAACTATGTCCAAATGATGGTGGACGATCTACGAAAGGAGTCCGGTTTGGGTTTGTGCTGGATTTGGTACCAATATAAATAAAAGTTTATAGTTTTTTAAGAGCTGTTTATTTATAGTTAGTAAGGTAAAAATTAGTGTATGTGTACTTCACGTGTTTTTGTCGTATCGCTTCTATGTAAGGTATAGCTATTTGCCTGCTCAGCTTTTACAGGTGAACCATCGCTTTTAAGTTGAATTAGTGTTCCTTCGTCCTTAATAAAATATTGTTTTATGCCGCTATCGTTGCGTGGCGATAAAATTACAATATGCTTTTCTTCATCCCAAGTGTATTTTCCTTTTTCATAAAATTCTTTGGAGGAATCTTTTGCAGGTTGTGAGACTAGTAAATAAAGGTTGTTTTGCTTTAAAGAAAGTGTGGTTTTGATGCCATTACAATTATCGCAAGGTAGAAAGCCGTAAAAAACACCATGAAATTCTAGGCTTTTTTCTACGGGTTCTAGATGATTTGCATGCTCTGTATTTTGCTCGTGGCTTTTTATGCGCATTTTAAGATAATTTTCTTGAGCAGTAAGATCTGTTGCAGCTAATAGAGGATGTGTAGGAAGGAGGCTGATAAAAATTAAAACTAGACTTTTTTTAAATTGTTTTTTTAATATTGGCATATCAATTTCTCTATTGAGGATTCAATCATTCTGGTAAGAGCAAGTCTCATCAGTCTACGCTGAAAATATGATGTTTAAAACTTTCTACATATTGAATAAATCAGCTTATGTGAGTTTAAATAAAATAATCAAGGTTCGAGCATAATTTAGATCAGATTTAAACAAACTGAAAGTTATTATCTTTATTTTGTTGAAAAAGATGAATGACTGGAGCAGTTTGTTAAATCTGTAAGGGTGAACATAGCTTAAAAAACTAATGTGTCAATATTTTTTCAGTTGCTTGGTAAAGTTAATTGTAGTTGAATTTTAATATTCATTTTGGTGTAAGTCTGTTTTTTTGACTTCGATAAATTTAATTAACAGTATCTGCCTGCTTTTCTTGTGGCATAAAAGGGTCTTCATAAGGGATAGCTTGTTTATTAGTAGTTGTGCTTTGTTCTCGATTATTAGTTTCTGGATTATTTGCAGATTGAATCGACCCCCCCGCTATTTTTGGTGAAATACTTTCTATAGCAGAAGTTCCCTCTTTGTCAACTGAGACAACATTAGTTGTCGAAGGCTCGGCAAGAGTTCCAGCGGGAGCGATAATGTCAATATCTTTAGTTTTTAATAGCAACTTAACGTCTGGGCCTAATGCGACAGAAAAATCGGTGGAAGCAAGGACTTGTTTAGTGAATCTATCGACAGCACGAAGTGTTACGTAAGTATTTTGCTTTCCAGGCGCATAGACGCCTCCAACTATCACCACGGATTTAAATTGTTTTAGGCGAGCTTTATCATTTTCTGATAGTAGTAGCTCTCCATCATCTTTCATCATAAAAAGATCGGCGGGCAGATCCATGCCTATAATCTGATAGCCAGCATCATGTAATGAGGTTGCTAATTGATTGGAAATAATGCGACCGAAAGCAGATGTTTCTTTTAAATTTTTAACATTAAGCAGTGTGCTCACCAAAATTATAGAATCTTTGGGTATTTTTCGAGTAAATTTATCTTGAAGTTGACTGGATGCTTTATAGCTAGCTTCAATAAGGTCTGTATTAAGATAACCTTGTGTTTTGTAGGAGCGAAAAACCGAACTACATCCACTCAAGACAATAATGTTAATAAGTAAGGTAAGTAGTGTGAATTTTTTTAACATGAGCAAGTCCCCCAGATATTAAATAGTGTGAAATGAATTTTTTATTTTCGATTAGTCACGGTTGTGAGTGAAGTAAACATAAGTATTGCGACTAATGATTAATACTAGCACCATAGGTGCGTGGGTTGCAAGTATGATGTGAATATATACCTTATATCCAAATTCTATCTTTACTATAAAGTATATTTAATTAATTAACTTGCTGGTTGCTAGCGGTCTTTGTATGGCGCTATATCTAATGTTTATGGAGATATGGTCTGTCGAGAAAAGTTTCAATTTTACTGTCAGTTGTAATTTGTTGGAGGGGTAATGACTGCTTCAATTTTTAGCGTTTAACATGGGGATAATGTTATTTTTTATCAGGCTAAGTATGATGCTCAAATTATGGGTTAGTCGAGCTTTGAATGTTTTTATAGTGGGATGTTAAATTTATTAATGATTATTGAATAATGTTGGTCTTTATTTAATGCGCAAGCAATGCTAAAGTTATGCTTTATTAAATTACTAGGTATTTATTGACGATACCGAATGATCAATAATCTCAACTACTTTTTAGGATACTATCATGGCTTTTGAACTTCCTGCTTTACCCTACGCAACTAATAGATTAGTGCCTTATATTTCAGAAGAGACCTTAGAGTTTCATCATGGCAAGCATCACCAAACTTATGTGACTAATTTAAATAATTTAGTCCCAGGGACTGAGTTTGCTGATCTGACCTTGGAAGAAATTATTGTTAAATCTTCTGGGCCTATTTTTAATAATGCCGCACAAGTGTGGAATCATACGTTCTATTGGAACAGTCTGACACCTGATGGTGGTGGTGAGCCTACTGGAGCTTTGGCTGATGCCATAAATGCTACTTTTGGTTCTTTTGAAAAATTTAAAGAAGAGTTTTCTAAGTGTGCGGTTACTACTTTTGGTTCTGGCTGGGCGTGGTTGGTTAAGAATGCTGATGGTAGTTTGGCATTAGTGAGTACTAGCAATGCTGGTTGCCCATTAACGACAGGTCAAACGCCTTTATTAACGTGTGACGTTTGGGAGCATGCTTACTATATCGATTATCGTAATGCGCGCCCAGCTTATCTGGAAGCGTTCTGGGCTTTAGTTAATTGGGATTTTGCAGCGGCTAATTTCGCGGGTTAATTTCACTCTTTAGCCGTATCTTTAAAAGCCTTCTATGTCTTAAGGATATAGGAGGCTTTTTTATGTGCGTGTTAACATATTGTTTTTAAAATAAATACTATGGCGGTAATGATGATTGAAAAATACTTATTCTTAAGTTTACTGTTGCCGTTCATTGCTAGTGCTAGTGCTGGTGTGGTTGTGCCTGAGGCTATCAGAGCCCCCGTTGAACAAGTTGCTAAATTAACAGTGCATGCGCTAGGCGATCAGATTTATCAATGTGCTTTGCAGGACAATATCTATGCTTGGCAAACCCTAGCACCTGACGCCAAGTTATTGGATATGAAGGGGCAGGTTGTTGGTAATCATTATTCTGGCCCAATATGGGAATATAAAGAGGGTAGTCGTGTTGTCGGTAGGGTTGTCAGTAAGCTTGATGTTAATCAAGGAGCATCAATTCCTTGGTTATTGGTAGAGGTTGTTGAGCATCATGGTGCGGGGATGTTTTCAGATATCAACTTTATTAATCGAGTTAATACTCAGGGTGGGTTGTCGCCATCTTCTGCTTGTAATGCCAATCATCTGGGTAGCGAAAAGCGTGTCAATTACACCGCGGATTATATTTTTTATAGCGCTCATTAAGCTAATTCTTTAAATAGTTTTAGGTCGTGATAAAAGCTTGCGCTGTAAATATTATGCTAGGTCGTCTCTATGTATGTCTTGCGTAATCGGTAACAGCTAACGCAGGTCTTTTTTATTATGATAGTCAGTTAAGGCTGTCTATGCCTAGATTACCGCTATAAAATACTAATTTTAAAGCTTTAATGTTTTAAAGGTAACCATGAATGTACTGCATTTTTTACGAAATTGCAGTATAATGCCACAAAATACTCTACATCCCCGCGCTCTACGCGCATCAAATACTCTTATACAGGTAAATACATGTCCAATGATGTTTCAACATTACCCTCTTTCCGTGATTTAGCACTGATTGAACCTTTGCTAAAAGCTCTGGAGGATGTCGGTTATGAAACACCTTCGCCCATTCAAGCACAAGTTATCCCACATATGCTCCAAGGCAAAGATGTTTTGGGTCAAGCGCAAACAGGTACCGGAAAAACTGCAGCCTTTGCACTGCCAATATTGTCACGTATCGATTTACGTAAAAAAGATCCACAGGTTTTGGTTCTGGCTCCAACAAGAGAGCTTGCCATACAAGTTGCTGAAGCATTTCAGCGTTATGCTACTCATTTAAAAGGCTTTCATGTGCTGCCTATTTATGGTGGCCAAGATTATAGTACTCAGTTGCGTCAACTTAAGCGTGGCGCTCATGTAGTGGTCGGTACACCAGGGCGTGTTATGGATCACATGCGTAAAGGTACTTTGAATTTGGACGGATTAAACGTTCTGGTTCTTGATGAAGCCGATGAAATGCTCCGCATGGGCTTTATTGATGATGTTGAATGGGTGCTTGAACAAACTCCAGATACGATTCAAATAGCGCTGTTTTCAGCGACTATGCCTTCAGTTATTCGTAAAATTGCTCAAGAATATTTAAATGAACCTGAGCAGGTTACCATTAAAGTGACGTCCGCTTCTGCTGAGAATATACGTCAACGTTTTTGGATGGTGAGTGGTGTACATAAATTAGATGCGCTAACGCGTATACTTGAAGCTGAAACGTTTGACGGCATGATTATTTTCGTCAGGACTAAGACAGCTACCATAGAATTAGCAGAAAAATTAGAAGCGCGAGGCTACTCTGCTGCTGCAATTAATGGCGATATGTCACAAGCCCTTAGAGAGCGAACCATTGCGCATTTAAAAAATGGCAAGTTGGATATTTTAATTGCAACCGATGTTGCTGCTCGCGGCTTAGATGTCGAGCGCATTACTCATGTTGTTAATTATGATATCCCTTATGACACAGAGTCTTATATTCACCGTATCGGCAGAACTGGACGTGCCGGACGAACGGGGGATGCGATTTTATTTATTGCTCCCAGAGAAAGAAAGTTACTCGGTAATATAGAAAAAGCAACTAAGCAAAAAGTTGAAGAAATGGGCTTGCCTTCAACTGAGGTTATTAATAATAAGCGTATATCTAAATTTAAGCAGAATATTACGGATACTTTGGCCGCAGAAGAGTTAAGTTTTTTCAGTCAATTATTAGAGCAGTATCAGCAAGAGCATAATGTTTCTGCCTTAGAAATTGCTGCGGCCTTAGCTAAGTTGGTGCAGGGCAATACGCCTTTATTGATGCAGAATCTGCCTAAGAAATCCTTTGAGGCTAGAGAAGATAGACCCCAGCGTGATCGTGGTGACCGTGATTCCTTTTCTCAAAGAGAAGATAGGCCGCAGCGCGATCGTAAAGCAAAGCCAAAGCGTGTATTTGGAGCGGGCGGTGCGGCGATTGAAATGGAAACTTTTCGTATCGAGGTTGGACATAATCATGGCGTTAAGCCCGGTAATATTGTTGGCGCAATAGCTAACGAGACGGGGATAGACGGGGATCATATTGCTAGAATTAGAATCGAAGATCAATATAGTACTGTTGAGTTACCAGCAGGTATGCCCAAAGAGTTGATTGAAGAGCTTAAGAAAATAAGAGTTGCAGGGCAACAGCTTAATATCTCAAAACTAGACGATAATGTTAAAAGAGCAAGGCCTGAAGATATCGTTCGTAGGCCTAAGTCTGATGATGGTGATGAGAAAAAAGTTGATAAGAGTAAAAAAAGAATGGGCTCAACATCAAGACGAGCAAAACCTAAGGCTGAATAGTTAACGTATTTTAGTTAATGGTTTATAGAGATGGTATCGTTTTATAGCGATACCATCTTAACTATTCTCGACTGTCAATAAGTTATAAGTGCATGGCTTATAGAACTAAAAGTTGTAAAAATTAATTTCCCCGTTTTATGGATTTCACAATTAACGTGAGTTAGTTGGTTATCTGCTTCGTTTTCTCAAATTCACATAAGTTTCAACCTCGCTACTTTTATAGGTCGCTAAGCAATTAATTGCTCTGCAGCTTAATTTTCTATGTCTTTTGCGTATTAGTCTTAGTGTATTATTTTTTCTGAGCTTTTAATTCTCATTAGTCATTTAGCTATATTTGCTAGGCTTGAGTTTGGTTATTTATTTGATTGATTGATTGATGCTGATGCGGTGGCATTAAATAACGGTTGTTATTTGATGTAGGGAGCGCTAGTGGCGGGTGGGTAAGTAGATTGAAAGCAGTGTTTGAATTTTTCTGTAAAAAGACGGCCCAGTAGTACTTAAAGCGCTGGCGGCTTAAATGTGCTTAATCTGAGCCTACGCATTGCAGTTCGCATGGCGAACCATGGTTGCGCAGGCTGTCGATAGTCTTCTGGGCGTAGTAAGTCCTTTTGATGCCGATCATTATGTTAAAGTCTAACATAATGATTTGAAGCTTATTTTCCGTATCTTTTACGGAATTTATCAACACGACCTGCGGTATCAACAACACGTTGTTTTCCAGTATAAAAAGGATGGCATGAGGAACAAACCTCAATTTGTAGATCCTTAGTTAATACTGAGCCGGTCAAAAAAGTATTGCCGCAACCACAGGTTACGGTAATTTGTTTATATTCTGGATGAATTTCTGGTTTCATATTACTTCCACATTACCCGTAAAGAGGTTACATACTTATTAAATAACTCGCTATAATACTCACTTCATTAGCTATTAGCAAGATTTGTTAAACTTATGCGCATCATTACTTTAAATGCCAATGGCATTCGATCGGCAGAACGTAAAGGCTTCTTTATCTGGATGCAGCAACAAAATGCTGACATTATCTGTATACAAGAAACAAAAGCACAAATACATCAACTGGATAGTGATCCTTTTTGTCCTACGGGCTATCATTGTTTTTATCATGATGCAGACAAAAAAGGCTATAGCGGAGTTGCGCTTTATTGTAGAAAACAACCGGACAGTATTGTTAATGGTATAGGTTGGCCTGATGCTGATGCAGAAGGTCGCTTTATCGAAGCTCAATTTGGCAACTTAAGTGTGATCTCATTGTACTTACCCTCTGGCTCTTCAGGAGAAGAGCGCCAAGCCTTTAAATTTAGTTTTATGCAGCGCTTTGCGCCTTATCTACAAGCCTGCTTAGAAAGTGGTCGTGATTATATTATTTGTGGCGACTGGAATATAGCCCATAAAGAAATTGACTTGAAGAACTGGCGAGGCAATAAAAAGAACTCAGGTTTTTTGCCAGAAGAACGTGCTTGGTTAGATGATTTATTTGCTGATGATCAATGGTTAGATGCTTTTCGTTTGGTCAATCAGGATGCAGATCAATATACTTGGTGGTCAAATCGAGGTCAATCGTGGACCAACAATGTAGGTTGGCGCATCGATTATCAAATTATTAGTGCTAGTTTAAGAGAGAAAATCATGTCTACTTCAATCTATAAAGACGAACGTTTTTCCGATCATGCGCCATTGATTATGGACTACGATATATAGCGATAACGTCTTAATCTACTGGTTGCTGTTCGCCATTCCATGGCGCTACTTTAAATAAAAGTAACATGCCTGGTATTGCAACTACAAAGCACAGTAAAAAAAAAGCTTCCCAGCCCAGCCAATCTACCAAATATCCTGTTGCGGCATTGGCAAAGGTGCGAGGTACAGCAGCTAAACTGGTAAATAATGCAAATTGGGTCGCGGTATAAAGTGGGTGGGTTGTGTGCGCAATAAAAGCAACAAAGGCTGCTGTGCCGAGCCCTACGCCGAGTGCTTCAATACTAATAACTAAGGCTAAAACAGGTAGGTTATGGCCTATCGTTGCTAGCCAAGCAAAACCTAAAATAGCCAGCATTTGCACTATACCAAAAAGCCATAGAGCACGATTAATGCCCAGTTTAATCATCCAAATACCACCCAGTAAGCCACCAATAACACTAGGCCACAAGCCGGCATTTTTTGCGACTAAGCCAATCTCTGTTTTACTAAAGCCCATGTCTAAATAAAACGGTGTCGCTAGGGCTGTTGCCATGCTATCACCCAATTTATATAAGAAAATAAAAGCAAGTATTAGCAATGCTGATTGAACGCCATTACGAGATAAAAACTCATGAAAGGGTTCTACGATAGCTGCTTTTAGCGTTTTAGGCGTGCCGTTTTTTAGTTGCGGCTCACTAATACAAAGTGTCATCACTATACCGGGTAGCATAAACAAAGCTGTAATGAAAAATACACCGCTCCACGGTAAATGGTCTGCCAAAATCAACGATAAAGAGCCGGGTATCAAGCTAGCAATCTTATAGGCATTTACATGTATGGCGCTACCTAAGCCTAATTCAACATCGAGTAATAGTTCGCGTCGATAGGCATCTAGAACAATATCTTGTGAAGCGCTAAAAAAAGCAATGAGACATGCCAAATAAGCGATGGCCCATAAGTCCTGTAGGGGATGCCATAAGCCAAAGCAAGGTATAGACAGGATTAAGGCTAGCTGGGAAATAAGTAACCAGCCACGCCGTCTTCCAAGTGGTGGAATGTAACGATCAAACAAAGGTGCCCACAAAAACTTCCAGGTAAAGGGTAGTTGGATTAATGCGAACAAACCAATAGCTTTTAAATCAACGCCTTCAGAGCGCAGCCAGGCGGGTAATAATGCAATTAATATATAGAGCGGTAATCCAGAGCTAAAGCCTGTGAATATACAAATGAGCATGCGTTTATTAAGCAATACCTGCCTAATGGTTGGATTATTGGTCACAGAACCCCTTGGGAATTTAAATGATAGTTAAGATGCGCAGCTACTAAACATACCTTAATAATATCATTGGTATTTTTTAATATAGAAAAAAAAGGCGGAATGGTTTAAACCATTCCGCCTTTTCAATGAAACTTATCGCACAAACTGTGCGATATTTAATGTTTATCAGCCATTAATTAAATAATGAACAAATATACTAGCGGCATAGCCTCCAGCAATAGCAGGCGTCCATTTTAGATGGCTAAAGAAGGTGTATTTATGGTCAGATTGCCCCATTAAAGCAACACCAGCTGCAGAGCCTACTGATAATAATGAGCCACCTACGCCAGCAGTCAAGGTTACCAATAACCACTGATATAAATCCATATCGACATTCATGTTCAATACAGCAAACATCACTGGGATATTATCAACAATGGCTGAAATGATACCCACTAAAATGTTGGCGGTAGTTGCACCTAAACCGTCATACATGGCGCCTGATAATAATTCAAGATAACCGATATAACCTAAACCACCAACGGCAAATACTACGCCAAAGAAAAATAATAAAGTATCCCATTCGGCGCCACGTACTTTATTGAAAATATCAAAGCCAACTTCATCTTCAGCTCTGTGATACTTTTTCAAATAATAGCCATAGAGCATTAATACAGAAAGTCCGACCATCATGCCCATAAAAGGAGGTAAATGTAGACCTTGTTTAAAGCTAACTGCGGTAACAATCGTTAATAAAAATAAGCCGCAAATTTGCAGCGCACCGGGCTTTAATACTACAGCCTCTTCATCAGTTACTAGGGGTTGCTCGTTTGGTACTGCGAAATACATCACTGCAGCAGGAACGGCATAGTTAGCAATTGAAGGTACAAATAGTTTAAAGAAATCAAAGAACTCAGCGTATCCAGCCTGCCACACCATTAACGTAGTAATGTCGCCAAAAGGACAAAATGCTCCGCCAGCATTAGCTGCAACCACTAAATTAACAAAACCTATGCTGACAAATTTCTCATTGTCTGCGCCAACCGCCATAACCACAGCGCCAACTAATAAAGCAGCAGTTAGGTTATCGGCTACGGCTGATAAAAAGAAAGTAATGATGCCGGTAATCAAGAATAGTTTGCGATAGCCAAATTGTTTTCTAACCAACCATGATCTTAGTGCTTCAAATACGTTGCGTTCGGCCATTGAGTTGATATACGTCATGGCGACTAATAAAAACAACATAAGCTCAGCATATTCTTTCAGGTTGTATTCGAATGCTTCATGCATTGCTTCAACTGAAACGCCTTTTTGAGAGGCTAAAATAGCTGCATGCGCCCAAATAATGCCTGCAGCCAAAATAACAGGTTTAGATTTACGCATATGCGTAAATTCTTCGGTCATTACAAAACCATAAGCGATAACAAAGATTAGAACGCAATAAATACCACGCTCCGTACCGGTTAAGCCTAGGCTTTCAAAGCCACTTGCCATTGCTAACTGTGGCATTAACAAGATTGATAAAAAAATTAATAAAAAACGCACAAGAATACCCCCTTCCTACTTTATAGTTATAGATACAAAAAAATTCAGTGCTTAATGGTATCACCAACTAATAATATTGTCATTTTATGGCTGTCAGTATATGATTGCAGTTCAAATTATTAGCCAGAATAGTCTTATAAACGCCTATCCATGTACCAATATACTGATACCGATCAAACCCTTGTTGATGAGCGAGTTGCTCAATTTAGACGACAAACCGAGCAGTTTTTAAAAGGCGAGCTTTCTGAAGATCATTACCGTGCCTTACGTTTAAGAAATGGTGTTTACATACAAACACATGCGCCTTTATTAAGAGTTGCAGGGCCCTATGGTCTACTTAATTCTAAGCAAGTGCGCAAACTTGCTCATATTGCCCGCTTTTATGACAAAAAGTACTGTCACTTTACCACTCGGCAAAACATTCAGTTTAACTGGCCTAAGCTCGAGACAATTCCCGATATATTAGCGGAATTAGCGAGTGTGCAAATGCACTCGATACAAACCAGCGGCAATTGCATGCGCAATACCACTACGGATCACTTAGCCGGTGTTTGCGTGGATGAAATTGAAGATCCGCGTCCTTATTGTGAAATTATTCGTCAATGGACTACTTTGCATCCTGAATTCGATTATTTACCGCGTAAATTTAAAATCGCGGTAAGTGGTGCCTTGCATGATCGTGCTGCCACCCAATTTCACGATATCGGTTTGCATCTAGTTAAAAATGCCGAAGGTGAGGTTGGTTTTAAAGTCATCGTGGGCGGTGGTTTAGGGCGCACACCTATTATAGGTCAAGTAATAAAGCCGTATTTAGAGAAAAAACATTTACTCTCTTATTTAGAAGCAATACTGCGTATTTATAATCTCTATGGTCGCCGTGATAACAAATATAAGGCTAGGATTAAAATATTGGTCAAAGAATCAAGCTTGGCTAAATTCTCAGCCTTAGTAGATAAAGAATGGTCGCATCTTAAAGATAATAATGAATTAAGCTCAGAACGCATAGCCGCGATGTGTGCGCAATTTAGTGCGCCAGCTTATGATGATGGCGCAGTTGACGATCAAAGTTTTGCTCAGCAGCAAGCAGCCGATCAAGCGTTTGCTACTTGGGTCAAACATAATACGGCTAATCATAAAGTGTCTGGTTATCGTGCGGCATTTGTTTCCTTAAAAGCGCCTGATTCACCTCCAGGTGACATGACCGATGATCAGTTGGATGCTGTTGCTGATCTTGCTGATACCTACAGTTTTGGGGAGATTAGAGTCACTCATAGACAAAACCTAATTCTGGCTGATATTAAACAAGCCGACTTGTACTCGCTATGGCAAAAACTAGCGGAGCTAAAATTAGCGACACCCAATATCGGAACTGCCACTGACATGATTTGTTGTCCAGGCTTAGATTTTTGTTCATTAGCTAATGCGGGATCCATCGGCATAGCTAAAGAAATAAATGAAGCTTTAGATGATATGGATTACATACACGATATTGGTGATTTGAAAATCAATATGTCTGGTTGTATGAATGGTTGCGCGCATCAGAGTGTTGGTCATATTGGTATTTTAGGAGTTGATAAAAAAGGCACTGAATGGTATCAATTAACCTTGGGTGGTTCTTCAGAAAATAATGCAGCCATCGGTGAGCGTTTAGGTCCTGCTGTCGCTAAAGATCAAATTACTCAGGCTATCGTTACTATTCTAGATGTTTATATTAAGCAACGTTTGGAAGAAGAGTCATTTCTAGATATGGTAAACCGGGTTGGTATTACCCCATTTAAAGAGCAGGTTTATGCAACTCATTAAAGATCAACAGATTATTGATAATACTTGGCAATTTATTGCTGATACTGATGAGCTAAAGTCTGGCGACATCAGTATGCCTTTAGCGCGCTGGCAAGGTGAAAAGCCACAATTATTAGCGCATGACGGCAAATTGGGCGTTAGAATTAGCTCGGCAGATAGTGTTGATGAACTTGCTGATGATTTAGAGAAGCTACAGCTTATTGAATTGGACTTTCCTGATTTTGCCGATGGTCGTTTATTTTCTCAGGCTTGGTTATTGAGAGGGCGTTATGATTATCATGGTGAAATAAGAGCTATAGGCCATTTTATTCCTGATCAAGTCTTTTATTTGGCACGGGTTGGTGTTAATGCGTTTAGTCCTGAAACGTCCGAAGAATTACCTGAGATAATCAATAAATTAAAAGATTTTACAGTCAATTACCAAAGCTCCATCAATTAAATAGCAATTGCCTAGTAGTATCGCTAGTCGTTACATGGACGAATGATGCTCAAATGTTTCTTTGGAAATTATTCGCAATAAGCTAAGCAGTATATCTATACAAGTTACATAAAATCCTAACTCATCATAAGGAAGTCATTATGGCTACTATCGCTGACCCTATCATAGGTTCTTGGTACAAAGAACTAGAAAGCAAGTTAAAATTCAAAGTTATCGCTATTGATGAAAAAGATGATGCCATTGAAATTCAATACCTTAATGGTGACATAGGTGAATATGATAATGAAAGCTGGTATAACTCAAGCTTTGATTACATCGAAGCCCCTGAAGACTGGACCATAGCTTTTGATGGTATTGAAACTGACGACCTGGGTTATACCGATACCGATGAGCATAAGCCCAATATTGAAGATGTAGATATTGATGATTATTTGGATTAGCTAGGAAATTATGGCATGAAAATGAGTCCCCAGGAGTTTTTGGACTGGCCGTCGAAAAGAATTACCTTGCTGGCAATGTCCGGTGCTGGAAAAACCACCCTAGCCAATAAATTACCTAAAGCAAAGTGGTTTCACTATTCTGGTGATTACCGGATTGGCACTCGTTATCTGCGCGAGCCGATTCTGGATAACATCAAACGCCAAGCGATGAGCGTGCCTTTTTTGCGGGAATTGTTATTGTCTGATTCTATTTATATTTCTAATAAAATCACGGTCGATAATCTTGCACCGGTTTCTACTTTTTTAGCTAAAGTGGGTGACCCTGCGCAAAATGGCTTGTCTTTACAAGAATTCAAGCGTCGGCAACAATTACATCATCAAGCCGAATGCGCCGCTATGAATGATGTGCCCGAATTCATACATAAAGCTCAGGATATTTATGGCTACCCACATTTCATCAATGATGCCGGTGGTAGTGTTTGTGAGTTGGATTGCCCTGATGTCATAGAGAAACTAGCCAAAAATACCTTAATCATTTATATCAAGATACCGCCAGCTCTAGAAAAAACCATTATTGAGCGCGCCAAAACAGATCCTAAGCCCTTATATTATCGAGAAGCGTTTTTAGATGAAAGACTCAAAGAGTTCATGGGTCTAAATAACTATGCCACTACCGATGAGATGCCGCCAGACGAATTTGTTTCTTGGGTTTTTCCTGAGCTATTTAAATCTCGTTTACCACGTTATCAAGCAATTGCCGACCAACACGGTTATGTCGTTGATGCTACTGATGCTGCGGCCGTTAAAACCGAGGCCGATTTCATTAATATGATTAGCGATGCCTTAGCAAAGCAATCATGATTATTAACCAATAGAGCTTATGCCTTTAGTCGCTCATATAGATTTACCCACCTTTCAACGTCTGCGCGAAGAAGGCGAAGAAGTATTATCGGCAGAGCGTGCCAGTCAGCAAGATATTCGGGAAATGCATATAGGTTTGCTAAATCTTATGCCAGATGCGGCATTAGAGGCGACAGAGCGACAGTTCTTCCGTTTAGTCGGCGCCTGTAATCAAATCGTCCAATTTCATGTTCATCCTTTTACTGTGCCGGGACTGCCCAGAAGCAAAGAAGCACAAGCTCATATTGATAAGTACTACGAACCCTTTGAAAAAATTAAGCGAGATGGCTTAGATGCCTTGATTATTAGTGGCGCTAACGTCGTTCAGGCTAGTTTGCCAGAAGAAGATTTTTGGTTACCTATGATGGAAGTTTTTGCTTGGGCAAACGAAAACGTTACTTCAGTGCTGTGCTCATGTCTTGCCACTCACGCTGTTATTCAATACTGTTATGGTATTGAACGCACTCGTTTGCCAGAAAAGCGATGGGGCGTATTTTCTCATAAACTGGTTAATCGTACCCATCCTCTAATCGCAGAAATCAATACCCGCTTTGATGTGCCGCATTCACGGTTTAATGAAATATATCAAAGTGATATGGAACGCTGTGGTTTACAAGTCTTGGTAGCAAGCAAAGAAGCCGGAGTGCATCTTGCTGTAAGTCCTGATGGTTTTCGCATCATATTCTTTCAAGGTCATCCAGAATACGATGATATTAGTTTATTAAAAGAATACAAGCGTGAAGTATTGCGCTTTTATCATGACGAAATAACCAGCTATCCACCTTTCCCAGAGCATTATTTTGATGAGATAGTGCAGCAAATTTTTAATGATTATGAAGAGCATGTCAAAATAAGCAAAGCTACCGGAGCAATTCTGGATGATTTTCCAGAAACTCTAGCGCTCGAGCATATTGATAATACTTGGAATGATACTGCAAAGGCTGTTTTCAATAATTGGTTAGGTAAAATTTATCAACTTACTCATAAAGATCGGCGCTTGCCCTTTATGGCGGGGATTGATCCCAAAAATCCACTTTTGGACGTAAAGCTTTAGTAACTGCTATTGCCTAGCCTGTGAATTTGCAGCTCTTCATTAGTTATTGGGTTTACTTGATGAGTAACTAAGTTCGGACCAGCTTCAATAAGTCGATCAGCTTTGCTTATCTGCTTGCACTTCAATATCAATAATTAAACGAAGATTGGCTATAGTTACTGGTGTTTGCCGTCAAATATCTCCATGTTTGATGGGGCGTTAGTCTAGCAGAATGCGAATCAGGCCAGCAAGATTCTGTTTCGTTTAGCCAAATCGCCGTAAAAAAGAACTTTGACGGCAATTCTTAGGTTGTCGCTGCTTATGTTGGCCATCCTGATAGGACATCGCGCTTTAGATTTGCCAACAAATCGTTTTTGTATCGCAATCAAGCGCATGTGATTGCGATTCGAAAGCGATGAGTTTGCAATCGTGAGGCGACGAATGCCCGTCGAGAGTCACCGATTGCGATCTTGTCGCCGTAACATCCCCTTTTTTTGCTTAATTTCGATTTTTTTTAGTGATTTTAGGCAGAGCCAAGGCCAGTTAAAGTGAGTGCTATAGCGATTTCTCGCGATGCAGGAAGTCTTTAGTGGCTATTTCGCTGAGAAACTAAGTGCTTAAAAAAGCAGTCCTTAACAAAAATACATATATAGTTATTTTATTACCGAGCTGTTGCAGGCTTATATAAACTTTTAGCAGAACTGTCAAGAGTAAGAATATCTATGCTTAGTGCTTGACGGCTGAGAGCATCGCTGTATAATACGCAGTTCTTTCGGAGGCAGCATTATTCGAAAGCACAGGAAGTGGGCATTAAGTTGAAAAGGAAGTTTGACAAGTTGGCTGAGGTTGTTATAATTGTCGGCTACTTGGGGCTGAGGATTTCTTGGTTCAGGGTTAAAAACTAAAGTCGACAAGGAGTTGACAAGCTGAATCGGATCCGTATAATAGGCCGACTCAACGGGGCTTACGCTCCACGCTCTTTAAAAATATG
>CAMDNJ010000021.1 GCA_945902915.1 Crenothrix polyspora
TATATTGACATCAAATTCCTCAATGTCTTCAGGCTCTGGTGTTGCATTACATTGAGCAATTATTTCTTTAGCTGTTGTTTGAGTAAGTGCGACTGATGTAATTTCCTCAAACCAATGTTCAAATAAATTAGCGCCAACATGAAAAGCATTATCAATAGTTGCTATCGATGGATCTGTGCCTTCAAAATCAATACTATGTCGCCATCTAATAGCGCCTTTTTCATCCTTACAAGTTATTGACCCCCAATTGCTACAGGTATTGATGTGATTAAATAAAATTGAACAGTCAGTAAGCTTAGTAGATAAGGCATAAAAAGGCGCATAAAAATAAATCTTTAACATATCACGCTTTTCATCTGTTTCAAGCCAAACCTTGAATGCTTGATTTTTGATGGTAAAAAAGAAGCTTACACTCGATTCTTGATTTTCTTCATCCAAGGTTATTTTATCATCCCATTCTTGATCGGTTAGCCAATCCTGAACTTTCTTTGCTAATTTCATAACTAGGTACTCCAATAATATTAAGATTAATGACTTGATTCAAATCGAACTAGGGTTTAGTTGCGACGCTGATTGACAAGTGGACAGTGCTATTATCTACTACCTTTGCGACAAATTCTGACTAATTGGATTTTCTCTAGGCGGGACGCGGTTTGTAACCCAGTCCTTAACGTTTAAGGTTTCGAAAGTTATTCAGGCATCCAAACGTTTCGGTCGGGGTTACAAACCCCGACCGGCATCGGAGGAAAAATTGTGGAGTTTTTAATATGTTGGTAGCTAAGATCCGATTAAATACATTTCCACTGTGTTCGTTGTCCATGTGGCTACGCCGCTACCGAAGAAATCTTGATCCTCTGTCCATACCGGACAGTCCAAGGTGAGGGCAAGTGCTAGTACGGGCCAATCACGAATATCTCGGATGCGTTTTTTTGCAGTGCTTTCAAATTCGCTATACACATCAATATTCATGCACTGCACCAATAAGGGTAATTGATTTAGTACTGCAGCGCCTAAATGCCAGTCAAGATTTCGTGATTCAAAGATTTGAGGAAGATATTTATGAGCATCGTCGAAAGCTTCTTCGGGCGCAAAAAATAGTTGTCGTATTGTAATATTGGTTTAATAGTTTAAATACACGCTGACCTAACACTGCTCTAACAAGGATATTAGCGTCAAGCACCAATGCTTGGTGACTCATTCTTGTTCGGTTGTACGGAGTGCATTGAATTCTGCAACAATATCATCTTCCGATACCCTTAAAGCTAACATCATTGCCTCCAATTTCATTGCCGCTTGCTTTAGCGTATTAAGTTCTTCTTGGTTACGGCTGGGTCGGGTAGGGATGTAATAACCGATGGTTTCTCCGTGACGGGTAATTGCGATCGGGGACATAGAGTCCAAATAAGAAGGCAAATGTGCCCGAAATTCTTTAACTCCAACTTTGATTTCCATAATGTCGCCTTTATTTTATGTACTTAGGTGTACACATTATAGTTACATAAGTTACTTACATACTGTTATTTAAATTTATATTGCTGATAAATGAATCAAATCGAGCAACGTGTTAAAGATGCACAAGCTCGCGTTAAGCATTTAACGCTAGCCATACTAGCCAAAACCTTTAGCGGTGAACTCAATGCCGACTGGCGCACTCAAAACTCTGGGCTTATAATTTGTGAAAAGCGCAGCAGCGTAATTAGCCCGAATCAAAGCTGAACGTGAACAAACTCAAGCCGTAAAAAAAAGCTAAAAAGTAAAAACCTAGGAGTGGCTAAAGCCACTCCTACAAAAGCAACTATAAACAATCGAAGTCTATCAAACTAAACTACTTGAGGATAAAAACTATGGCCATATCAGAACAACAACGACAAAAAAAATTAGCTAAGAAAAAGCAAAAAAGAGGCCTGACCGTTAAAAAAGTAACGCCTACTATGACAAAAGCCAAGCCTTATGCTAAGTATCCAATTCATGAATGCTTAATCCCTGAGGATCTATTTAGTTCCGGTCTTGGTGAGCTAGTAGTTGCAAGGCGCACGCCCAGCGGCGATATTGCCTTTAGTGCCTTTGTTATTGATGTCTTCTGTCTGGGCGTCAAAGATGCCATGTTTTTAGTGATGTCGGAAGACGAATATGAACAAAGAATTAAAGTAGAAATGATAAGGACAGCTGATCGGACCTTTGAAAAGATACATCAAAGCAGTGCCAAAAAACTACTGGACGGCTTGCTTAACTATTCAAAAGAGCTAGGTTTTCTACCACATCCTGATTATAAAAATGCCTATGATATCTTTGGTGACATTGATGCCAGCGTAAGTCCTGAAATATATAGCTACGGTAAAGAGGGTAAACCTTTTTATATGAATGGTCCGTATGAATCCGAAGCTGATAGTAAGCGAATTTTAAAGACTTTAACGAAAAGCTGTGGTGCTGATGGCTTTGATACCCTAATTATGCTAGGTGATGATATAGACGACATGGAATATATAGAATATATGGAAGCCATGGAAGACATGGAAGACATGGAAGATGACTTTAGGTGATTTTAGTATGAATAAACACATCGTCATTTCAGCAAGTAGCCTCGATGAAATGCAGTGCTGCGAGGTTTCGGAGCAATGATGCGTTCTGCTTTAATATTTTTTATGGGCTGATTAACGATTTTTTCAGCCAGGTGGGCAATGCTTTTCTGCCCACCGCTTAATCGGCAATTACTTGGCAAATGATAAAACTGTTTGCAAGCCTTGCATCGCTGTTTGGCGTCAATAGCTTTATCAAAGCAACACTCAATATCTAAAAAATATACTGCTCTATTGTTATGTAGTCATGCTGAGACTACAATCTAATTTATTTAATTAATTCTAGAGGTTACTGTATGCATCAAGTAGATACTTATGTCCGTGCTCGTATCGATAGCCAAACCAAAGAGCTGGCTTCTCATGCTCTTCAAGCTATGGGGCTTTCTATATCAGATGCTATTCGCATGTAGATGTTACGTATTGCGGATGAGCAAAGATTACCCTTTGATGTCAAAGTCCCAAACAAAACAACTTTAGATGCTATTGCAGAACTTGAATCGGGTAATGGTAAAAAGTTAGACAGTTTAGAAGCTCTAATGACAGACTTAAATGCGGACGATTGAAAGATCTACAACCTTTAAAAAAGACTTTAAACGCGAATCTAAAGGGAAATATCAGAAGACTCTTAACGATGACTTTCTGGCTGTATTGTTTGTTCTAGCTAACGATGGTGTACTAGATGTTAAATATCGAGATCATGATTTAACTGGTGACTGGATAACGTATCGTGAATGACACATTAAACCAGACCTATTGTTGATATATCGTAAAATAGAAGAAAACTGCTTACGTCTTGCTAGATTAGGATCGCACAGTGAATTGTTTGGTTAAGCGTAAAGCCGATTCCGAATTAACCATGAATAGGCATGAAGAATGCTCCTAAAAAAAAGCGGCCTTTTCTAGTTGATTAGCAAGTAGCCTCGATGAAATGCAGTGCTGCGAGGTTTCGGAGCAATGATGCGTATTGCTTTAATATTTTTTATGGGCTGATTAACGATTGCTTCAGCCAAGTAGCTTAGGCTAACAGCGTATTATAAATCGTGTTCAGTCTTCTATTGCTTAGCTATTGTCTTAATGTGATGTGTATCATTGATACATATCGTAGTGCGATATATACTTTATCCGTCCATATATCTATTTAATAGGAGATAACTATGCGCTCTACTGCCAAACTATTTGCCACAGGAAGAAGCCAAGCACTTCGGATTCCAAAAGAGTTTCGTTTTCCAGGAGTTGAAGTGTTTATTAGGCGTGATCCTGTGACTGGCGAAGTTATATTGACGCCCAAACCGACATCCTGGACAGAGTTTTTTGAACTTGCTGATCAGACAAAGATTTCTGCTGATTTCATGGCAGATCGTGAAGACCAGCCGAATCAAGAGAGAGATTTGTTTTGAAGCGTTATATGCTGGATACAAATATTGCCAGTTACATTATTAAAAATCACCACCCAGAGATTCGTAACCGACTGTTGTCTGTGCCTATAGACAGTATTAGCATATCTGCAATTACACAAGGCGAGCTTTTATATGGTTTAGCGCGAAAGGGGCGTCCTGCCAACCTTGCAAAACTTATTCGGGAGTTTCTATTTCGTGTTGAGATATTGCCTTGGGATGAACAAACAGCCGCCGTTTATGGTGATTTTCGGGCATCCTGCACCGCTGCAGGTGTTACTCTTGGAGCACTAGATATGATGATCGCCGCCCATGCAGTAGCTACCAATACAATACTTGTCACCCACGATAAAGCATTTAGCTTAGTTCCAGATAATGTCTTGATTATTGAGGATTGGTATACATAAATCAGCAAGTAGCCTCGATGAAATGCAATGGAATCGAGGTTATGCGGAGCTTACTCTGTTAGAAACCTTTTGATGTGTTACAAAAGCACTAAACGTTAAAGACGAAATTACAACCCTTGTCACGTTTTGGTGATTTAGATATCAAACAATTGAGTGAACGCGTTACTAACCACTTGTTGATCAGCCTCTGCCTAACTACCGGCCTGTCTAATAATTAAGCGATTATCCAAGGTAAATAGTTTCATACGGACAATAGACTCAGAATTAAGTCTAGCATTTTGTAAATTGGAGATTGCTACATCCAATAGCTAATTGGAGTTTTTTAGCGCTGGTTATCATCGCCAATACCGAATGCTGCACTGCGTTGTTAAATAGTGTGCTCGATAGTACCAATGCGGGTCGCCTTTTACTGGCGTTTTAATCCGTAAACGAAAAAAGCACGACCACCACGGAGAATTTTTCAAAGGTCTGCATAGGCTTCATCATCCGCAGCTGATTCCCATTCGCTCAAAGTGCATGGGGGGAGAGCCTCTGTATAGATTATTCAGCTACTTAAGGTGGTTTTCAATAGCCATGGCTCCATGAAATACGCCCAAGATGTCAATCTGTTGTTGATCTTTGATTAGATAAGCAATTCGGTAATGTCCATATAGCAAAATACGTATTTCGCCCTCCGGTTCGGTTCTATATTGATAGCCAATTTCAGGAAAGTCCTTGAGCAATTGGGCTTTTTTATAAATCCCGGCAATGACTTGATTGGCAGTTTTAGCACTATCGATTGCGATGTAGGTATGAATGTCTTGTAGTCATCGTTCCGCTTCAAATGTCCAGTTTATTATTGCCATGACTGGATACGACGTTCGATTTCTTCATTGCTCAGGGTACGTTTTTGGCGAGAGTCTTGAAGACCACGATTAACCATTCGTTCAAAGGCCAGTTCGCGCATGATTTCTTCATAGGATGCATCTAAAGGTTGACTGTTGATGACTTCAACCATTTGTTCTTTTACAGTGGGCATTGTGATTCTCCAGTTGTGTATTTATTCATTGTCATTTTGCGTTTTGATCCATAAACGGAAAAGGCAGGACCACCACGGAAAATTTTTCAAAGGTCTGCTTAAGCTTCATCATCCGCAGCTGATTCCCATTCGCTCAAAGTGCCTAGGAGAGTCTCTGTATAGGCTTGATCTATAGCGGGGACTTTGCGTAAATGAACGCCGGCTTGATTGTGGTGGATTAATTGACTATTGGTTAGCATGGCGATTAACTCCCTGTGAGTGAGCCTACTTTATTAAATGTTATGAAAGACCCTTATTATCGGCTAGTTGCGGTTATTATTTGTTCTCAAGGGCTATAGAAACCATAAGACCGTGTATCTGCTCGAAATTAAACATACTTACTCTACCATTGCCAGCAAGTAACCTCAATTGCTCTGTGTTGTATCGAGTTTATTTCTTTAAGTTATGCCGATCAAGCGATCAGAGGCTTAAAGCAAGTAGCCTCGATGAAATGCAATGGAATCGAGGTGTCGGAGCAATGATGCGTCTTGCGTTATTATTTTTTATGAGCTGATTAACGATTTTTCAGCTAGAAGGTTAGGCCAACGGCTCTGACGCGTGAAGTGGTTTGCAACCCCGTGACTCAGGTTTGTATAGTTATTGAAGCCTATAAACGTTTCGGTCTGGGTTGCAAACCCCAACCAACATCGGTGATGATTTTATAGAGTCAGTGCTTAAATAATATTAGCTATTATTTTTATATTAGCTAATATAGATGGCTAAAACTACCTAAAAAAAGGAGCCTATCATGCGCGTCATGACAGCCACTGAAGTTAAAAACAAGCTTGGCGACGCCTTGTCTTTTCTCGAAGATGACAGCCTGCTGATCGAGAAGAACGGCAAAGAAGCGTTTATGGCTTTTTCCGTACAAACCGCAAAAAAAATGATTTTGACCTCTTATGTGCATGGCGGTTTGTCGCGTTCCGAGGCGATGAAGTTGATGGGGTTTGACTGGTATGGTGACTTGCTGGATGCCCTGGCTACAGCCAAGATGAACAAACCTACCTTATCAAAGCCTGAGCGCCTGGCGATGACGGCTTATGCTAGTAAAATACTGGCCGCAAAATGACCATGAAAAAAAGCCGGCGCATCGAGATTGTTATTGCGGATGCCGGCCCGCTGATTTCCTTGGCGCGTGCCGATGCACTGGAGACCTTACTAGTCTTTAAGGACAACGTCAGTTTGGTTATTACCGATTTTGTTGAGTTTGAAGTAAGGCGACATCGCGACAAACACGCCGATGCACAGCAAATTTGCGAGTTTATAAGCCGTTATGCCGGTATTGTCGAGATTCAAGAAACATCAATCGGCAAAACCATGAAGCAAATGGTGCAAATGCGGGAACTGTTTGAAGAAAACTAAGCCTTTCGCCAAATGATGCTTAGCAACAACAGCGTGCCACCTGCAATCCCCAAAGATATTGGCGAGTTAAGCATTGTTTCTTATGCCAACGAGATGATTATCAACCCGCCGGGAGTACCGGTTTTAATTTTGGCGGAAGATGACTTTTTTCTGCATTCGGGTTCTGCACTGCCGGGAAATGTTCACATACTTTCAACGCGTGCCTTTTTGGAAACGCTTTTTGAATTGGGACACATTCCTGCTGCCAAAGCACTCTGGGAAACCATTCAAGGTCAACGTCCCTGCGTGAATACGACCCACGTTGATCGACAAGCCGGAAAAATCAATACCGATTGGCAAAGTGCTATCGATAATGAAAAGACCCTGCGGTTTGAAACAAACAGAACGCCAAAAATAAATCCCCCTAAGAAAAGGATTATTCGGGGCTGACTCCTTTTAGACCTTATCTTTATTCCCCTTACTTTGCGTGAAGTTTCCCGCATACGACGTTTTTTCTAACGAATAATCTATTGAGGTTCACTTGCAAACTATCGAACAGTTACTTTCCGGTGAGCTAATTGGCATTCGGCATTTAAAATTATCTTGTGGTTTAAGCCACTTTCCAAGTGATATTCTTGATTTAGCAGATACTCTAGAAATTCTAGATTTATCCGGTAATTCATTGTCATCTCTCCCTGATGACTTCTCACGTTTGACTAAGTTACGTATCATTTTTTGCTCAAATAATGATTTTACAGAGTTACCAGAAGTTTTAGGGCGGTGTCCTGAATTAAGCATGGTGGGTTTCAAGGCCAACCGCATTGGTAAAGTATCCGCTAAGGCTATACCCATCAAATTACGCTGGTTGATTCTCACAGATAATGACCTAGAACAGCTACCTGAAGAAATTGGTCATTGCGCTGAACTGCAAAAGTTAATGTTGGCAGGTAATAGGTTACAGAGCTTACCTGTTTCATTAGCCCAATGTAGTCGTCTTGAATTACTGCGGGTTGCAGCCAATCAACTTAAGGAGTTTCCAAGTTGGTTACTGTCTTTGCCTCGATTGTCGTGGCTGGCCTATTCTGGAAATCCATTCTGTGCAGGTTTTGAAGCTGAGGCGATGGCTAATGTGTTAATGGCGGCTATCCCATGGAGTCGTCTCGAGCTGTTGCATGTTATTGGCGAAGGCGCTTCTGGGATAATTCATCAGGCAAATTATAACGTTACTGATGATGAAATACATGGTGTTGCCGTTAAATTGTTTAAAGGCGCAGTAACTAGCGATGGTTTACCTCATTCTGAAATGGCTGCGGCTATGGGTGCTGGAAAGCATCCTAATTTAATCACGGTGTATGGTCGCGTGCAAGATCATCCCTTGGGTAGTCATGGCTTGGTGATGGAACTCATTAACTCAGATTTTATAAGTCTTGCTGGTCCGCCTAGTTTGGAGTCTTGTACTCGAGACATCTACTCGTTAGCGACCTGTTTTGATTTACCAACGGTGCTGACTATTGCCCATAGCATGGCCTCTGCAGCTCAGTATTTGCACAAGCTGGGGATCATGCATGGAGACTTTTATGCACACAACATTCTGCATTGTGGCAAAGGTCGAGCATTGCTTGGGGATTTCGGTGCAGCATCTTTTTACTCAAACGATGATGTATTTATTTCTGAAGGCGTAGAGAGGCTTGAGGTTAGGGCTTTTGGTTGTATTCTGGAGGAGTTGATTGACCGATGCCAAACATTTCCTGAAGAAATTAAGGCACTTAATGTGCTCATTAATTTGAAAGAAGCCTGTTTGGCAGATAAAAGTCAGAATCGGCCATTATTTGAGGAAATTTGTCTGCTGTTAACTGGGCTAAATTTAACAACGACCAACAATGCTAGTTATTAACGGCCTTGATAGTTCTTTTGTAGCAAAACAAAAAAAAAGGGGACTGACTCTTTTAGTTATATAAGTATTACTAAGTATATATTTTTATGTAGCCCCCTTGATAAAATGTACTTAAATACTTAAAAACAAACGTATTAAAATTTGGACGTAGATCATCACGTTTAAAAATAAAAAATTCCATAGATAACAATAATATGGTCTTTAATTATAAGTTACTTAACAAAAAGGATAGCTGTATGGGTTTTAATTTTGGCGTAATATTTGTAATGTGGGCTATTGCTCAGTATATCGCCGGATATTATGGGATTGTTGCTTATGCAGGCACGGAATGGGCAATTGCAGTTATTTTGCTTAGCTTAATATTTAGATTCACACTGCCTATAACAGTGGCAGCATTTTATGGTGCTATGGAAGTTTGGGACTGTTCATGGTATTTATCCGTATTAATTGCGACACCGGTATTATACTTGGTCATCCCAAACACCCTGTTATCGGTGTATAGCAATATCGAAGCGAAGCATAAATCTGCCAACTAAACATCATAATTTAGTCTTAATTTGGCCGTGCCTTTAAAAGAGAAGCTTAGGGAAGATATACTTAAGAATTCTTAGAAGTTAAAGGCAATCGTTTACGCTGAAAGTTTATGATAATAATTAACCCGATTATCGCCATTGACCTAATTAATTAAGGCTTGTTGCTCTTTCAGCCCAATATTCATGGCTTGAACGCTTGGCTTCATTTTAAAGCGCTTTAATAGTGAGTCATCACATACCTCATAGTACAAAGCCCAATTAGTGTGGTTTATTTTTTTTGTTTGTTACTAAAGGTATAGATGTATGTTTAAGTTGTGAAGCTTGAATATCAACTTTTTTTAAGGGTGTCGATTTTACAACGGTGTGTATGATTTTGTTTTTTGTAGGCACTGAAACTGACTTTATAACTGCTATTACATTTTCAAGCTGTTGGGGAATATTAGAGTCGATAACGACATCTTTGTTACTACTTTGCGAATCTTCATATTTACTTGTTAAATCTTTAATTTCTACTTGAAGGCTAGAGACTAAGTCAGTTAATTTTGCATTGCTGGTTTTAGTATTAATAACCAAGGTGCTCAAGTAGGCCATTGCAACTAAGGCGGACAAACTTAGCCCAAGTGCTGCATAAGATATTAAGCTAATTCTGTTAAGTTTACTTTCATAATCAGTAATGACTGCATTACTTGGAATATTAGGTAGTTCATTTTTTAAGGTGGATTCTTTCGAAATATCAAAGTTTATTAAATCAGCTAAGTCATCAGTCAATGGCTTTTCTAGGACTATTGGGGACGGATCATCAATTGGGGTTTCATGGTTTTCGATGATGCTATGCGTGAAAATTTCTGTTGTTAGGTCTATATCAATAGGTACAACTATAGTTTGATCAACTGCGTTGAGATCTTTGTTTAAATGAATTTTATCGAGTACATCGGTATTACTTAGGGTTTGCGCCTCATGGCTATCAGATACTGCTGCAGCGTTTAGTTTTTTGAGATGGTTGTCAAAGGCGTTTGAGTCTGAGATTAATGGGTCATAATCAATAGGCATTACAACAACATCATCATTATCGACGATATGATGATCATCCATTACATCAGCCAATGAAACAGGGGCAAGTTCCCAATCTTCGCGCATTAAATCCAAATCTGCCAAAATGAGTTCTTCGATTTTTTCGTTATGGTCAACGATTGAAGTATTAGGCTTTGAAGTACGTTTTTTAGTCATTATAGGTAGGTAGGTATAAGAAATGCGAAATTAATTAAAGTTGATTTAGCATTTATTCAATTACAAGGAGGTGCTTTATTAGTAAAAATACTTAATTATGATGAAGGTTCATTTAATTTAGTGCTAAACTCTCAAAAAAACTTATATATATAATAACATGCAACTAGCCATTACTGCTTTAGGTAGCAACCAAATCAATTTTATTGTAGAGATTTTGCCGGCTATACGAGATTGTAATTGTAGTATTTTAGAAATAAGATCGTCTCGTTTAGGCAAATCTGCAGCCGCCTATTTGTTAGTGCACGGTAATTGGAATCAAATTGCCAAACTTGAAACGACCTTAGACAATATTCAAAAACGTCTGGATATAAAACTTAACGTATTGCGACCTGAGCAAAAAGACAAGGAAAAAGAGAAGGATTGCTTACCGTACTCACTTGAAACTATCTCTTTGGATAGGGACAATGTAGTAGAATCTATTACCTCTTTTTTGTTTGATCGTGAAATATCTATTGAAGAAATATCCGGAAGTTCCTATCAAGCGGCCTATATACAATCTGCAGTGTTTTCAACCAAATTCATTATATTAATTCCTTCACAATTACCCCTATTAAACTTAAGAGAAGAGTTTTTGGACTTTTGTGATCAATTAAACATTGATGCCATTCTTGAACCGGTAAAACGTTAGATACTATGAGCCTTATTAATATTAGCGATACCGTGACTGATTTTGTAGCCTTATCTACTGGCGATAAAAGCATTAACTTGTCTGATTATTTAGGACAATATATTGTCATTTATTTCTATCCTAAAGACAATACCCCGGGATGTACTCAAGAAGGCATCGCTTTTCGAGATGCTCATGAGCAGTTCACAGCCTTAAATGCCGTTATTTTTGGTGTATCCCGTGACAGTATTAAAATGCACGAAAGCTTTAAAGCTAAACAGACTTTTCCCTTTGATTTACTTTCAGACCCTGATGAAGTGCTGTGCAACTTGTTTGAGGTCATAAAGATGAAGGCCATGTACGGTAAACAGGTGAGGGGTATTGAACGTAGCACTTTTCTTATAGATACGAATGGTTTGCTGATCCATGAATGGCGCAAAGTTAAAGTTAAAAATCATTGCGAAGATGTCTTGAATGTTTTATCGACAGCATCGAAAATATCTTCTTTGATTAACCCGAAAAATTAAGATATTAGCTATAATTTGATGTCTTACAGCCGTTTTAATTAGCTATTTACTTTTTTAAATTATCTCAAATACCAATACACCTATATAATTTGCTGGTAATCATGAAGCCTAGATTATTTAGAGGAATTTTCATATTTAATATGAACTCTGTGATGGTCTAGTATAAAAATAAATAATAAATACCATCAAATGAACTATGAACACTGATGACATTACCAAAGTAAAAAATTATCTACTTAATTTACAAGATCAAATATGTAAGGCTTTAGAAAGTGTTGAGCCTGAAGCACGTTTTATTGAAGATATTTGGGATCGTGCTGAAGGGGGCGGAGGTCGGAGCCGGGTTATAGAAAATGGTCAGGTTTTCGAGCAAGGCGGGGTCAATTTTTCTTATGTGCGAGGCATTAGTTTACCTGCTGCCGCGACAGCTAAGCGTCCAGAATTAGCTAATCGTCAATTTCATGCGATGGGCGTGTCCTTAGTTATTCATCCAAAGAATCCTTTTGTGCCTACTTCTCATGCCAATGTGCGCTTTTTAATTGCTGAAAAACCAGGAACACCTGCTATTTGGTGGTTTGGTGGTGGTTTTGATTTAACACCTTTCTATCCTTATGAAGAAGATGTCTATCACTGGCACAAAACAGCAAAGAAGGCTTGTGTCCCTTTTGGTGATGATATTTATGCGACTTATAAGCAATGGTGTGATGAATATTTCTATTTGCCTCATCGTGAAGAAACGCGTGGTGTGGGAGGTTTGTTTTTTGATGATTTAAATGAGTGGTCGTTTGAGCGCTGTTTTGCTTTTATGCAAAGTGTGGGCGATCATTATATTGACGCTTATTTACCTATCGTAGAGAAAAGAAAAGACACGCCTTATGGTGAAAGAGAGCGAGATTTTCAGTTGTATCGTAGAGGTCGGTATGTTGAATTTAACTTAGTTTATGATCGCGGCACTTTGTTTGGCTTGCAATCAGGTGGTCGTACCGAGTCTATTTTGATGTCTCTGCCCCCAGAAGTTCGTTGGAAATATAATTGGCAGCCAGAATCTGGTAGTCCTGAAGCTGTGCTTTATGAGCGTTATTTAAAACCTCAAAATTGGCTGGAAAATTAATAATTTTAATGGATTAAAAGGAAGAAAAGCGTGCAGGGAATACTATCAAAAATGCAGGTACGATTAGAAAGTCCTGTGCAATATGAGTTAGTTGTCGGTGAACAACGCTTAGCCTTAAATCCCCTAATAGGTAAGCCTTTTAAGTTTACTTATACGGGGCGTATCTGTTGTGTAAATTGCAATCGATCGATTAAAAAAAGCTACAATCAAGGTTATTGCTATCCTTGTTTCATCTCTTTGGCTGAATGTGATATGTGTATCATGAAGCCAGAAACTTGTCATTATGCTGCAGGTACCTGTAGACAACCTGCTTGGGGTGAAGAATTTTGCTTTAAACCGCATACGGTTTATTTGGCAAATTCTAGCGGCATTAAAGTCGGTATTACTCGGCAAACCCAAATACCGACCCGTTGGATAGATCAAGGTGCTATACAAGCCTTGCCTATATTTAGAGTTGAATCGCGCTATATTTCTGGCTTGATTGAGGTGGTGCTTGCTAAGCATGTTAGTGATAAAACCAGTTGGCAACAAATGCTTAAAAATCATGTGCAGCCTATCGATTTAGCAGAACAAAGAGACCAATTAGTAAAGCTTTGTAAGGTCGAGCTAGATGAAATTATTCAGCGTTTTGGTCTGCCAGCCATTAGCTTTTTACCAGAAGAACCGTTGGTGGATATAGTGTTCCCAGTCGATCACTATCCCATTAAGATTAAATCTTTAAATTTAGATAAAGCGCCTGAAGTGCAGGGCATATTGCATGGTATTAAAGGACAGTATTTGCTGTTAGATACTGGCGTTATCAATATCCGTAAGTATTCTGGCTACGAAGTTAAAGTTTCGATTTAAATAAACTATGCTCAGTTATTTAATTCGATTTTCTATCCGTTTTTACGGCATTGTTATTGCTCTCGCTTTATTGGTATTGATCTACGGTAGTTATCGCTTTACTACCGCAGGTTTGGATATCTTTCCTGAATTTGCGCCTAAGCGTGTCATCATACAAGCTGAATCACCTGGTTTATCATCCGAACAAGTTGAATTATTAGTCACTCGGCAAATTGAATTTTCTATTAGTGGCTTGGTGGGTTTAGAGTCAGTACGCTCAGAATCTATACAGGGCTTAGCCATCGTCACGGCGACCTTTAATGAAAAGACCGATGTCTATCGTAATCGCCAGCTGATTAACGAAAGATTAACCGGTTTAGCAACTCATTTACCCGTCGGCATTACACCGCTAGTCATTCCCTTATCGTCTTCTTCAGCCACGGTATTAACTATTGGCTTAAATTCCGACAGTAAAGATTTAATGGCGTTACGGAGTTTGGTTGATTGGACTATTGTGCCACGCTTATTAACGGTACCAGGCGTTGCTGATGTCAATGTGTTTGGCGGAGCAGTGACGCAGCTGCAAATTCAAGTTGATCCGATACAGTTAAATCGTTTTAACTTAGCCATTGAAGATATTATTCAAGCCGCCTCGCAGGCCGCAGTTATTCAGGGCGGCGGATTTATTGAAAATAATAATCAACGCTTTACCTTACAAGTGACCGGTCTGCCGACTACACCCGAACAATTCGCCAAGATTATTGTTAAACGTGACCTAGGTCGAAATATTACTTTAGGTGAAGTAACAACTTTGCAATATGCGCAGGAACCGCCCATAGGCGCAGCTCAAATTGGCGGTAAGCAAGGTATCGTTTTGATGATTATTGGTCAATACGGCGCGAATACCTTAACGGTATCAAGACAAGTTGAGCAGGCTTTAAAAGAGTTTGAACCACTATTTAAGCATGAGGCCATTAGTTTTTTTCAGCACTTGTTTCGACCAGCTGATTATATAGAAAGATCATTAACGAATTTATCAGGCCATTTACTGATAGGCGGCTTCTTCGTGCTGATTATTTTGTATTTGTTTTTATATAATTTTCGTACGGCCTTTATTTCCGCCTTAGCTATACCTGTTTCTCTCATGGGGGCTGTGATTATATTGCTAGAAACAGGGGTTAATCTGAATATTATGGTCTTAGGTGGCTTGGCGATTGCATTAGGTGAAGTCGTTGATGATGCCATTATTGATACTGAAAATATTTTTCGGCGTTTACGTGAAAACGGCCTGTTATCAAAACCGATGCCCATTTCTAAAGTGGTTTACAACGCTTCTTTAGAAGTGCGTAGCTCGGTAGTTTATGCCAGCTTTATTGTCGCACTGGCATTTGTGCCTTTATTAACATTGAATGGCGTGGCAGGTCGATTATTTGCACCATTAGGTTATTCCTATATTTTAGCTATATTAGTCTCGTTACTAGTGGCGCTAACTTTAACCCCGGCATTATGTTTTATATTATTGGGTCATCATCTAAAAAATACGCAAGATCCTCCGTTAATAAGGTATATAAAACCCTTATATAAAAAATTATTAATCTTCGTTTTCAATCATGCGCATAAAATTATACTGATTAGCTTAACTCTCTGCTTGTTAAGCCTACTGACCTTTTCTAAGCTTGATAGTAAATTTTTGCCTGAGCTGCGTGAAGGACATTATATTGTCCATACCACCAGCCTACCGGGCACATCCTTACAAGAATCTTTAAGAATCGGTAGTCAAATAACACAACAGTTTATGGCTATTCCAGGCGTACAATCAGTTTCACAATGGGCTGGACGTGCCCAGCGAGGCGCTGACACTTATGGTAGTCATTACAGTGAATATGAAGTTCGCTTAGAACCTTTATCGGGTGCAGGACAGCAACAGATACTCGATCAATTAAGAGAGAAATTGGGCCAATTCCCCGGCATACTGTACGAAGCCAATACCTTTTTAACCGAACGTATCGATGAAACCATTTCTGGCTATACAGCGCCAGTGGTTGTTAATTTATATGGTAATGATTTAAATGAACTCGATATTAAAGCCCTAGCGCTAGCAAAAATTATGCAGGAAATACCCGGAGCAGCAGACGTACAAATGCGCTCTCCCTTAGGCACGCCTTTAATGCAAATAAATTTAAACTTAGATCAGTTAGGTTTTTTTGGGGTTATGCCAGCTCAGGTTGTTAATACGATACAAGCGGCTTATGAAACTCAAGTCGTCGGTAAACAGTTTATAGGGAATAAGCTGATTAATATTGCTGTTACTTTGGCTCCAGAACTGCGGTTACAGCCAGAAGTTATTGCTCAACTACCTATCCGAACTGAAGACGGTAGTTTAATCCGCTTAGAGCAAGTTGCAGACATAAGACATACCGCCAGTCGCTACAATATATTGCATCAGGGTTCGCAGCGTCGACAAACCGTTACTTGTACGGTTTTAAATAGAGATATGGACGCTTTTATGGAAGAACTTAAAGTCCGGGTACTTAAAAACATCCCTGTCTCAGCAGCTAGTTTTCCTGAATTTACCGGAGCAGGTGTTGAACAAGCACAGGCGCGAAAAGAATTGATTTTACATTCTTTATTAGCAGGTATCGGCGTACTTATATTCATTTATATTGCCATCAGCAGTTTACGTAATACGGCTCTGGCATTGGTTAATCTTCCTTTTGCATTAATTGGAGGCATACTAGCTGTTGTTATTACGGGTGCTACTTTATCCGTCGGTTCTATCGTCGGTTTTATTACCTTATTTGGCATTACCGTTAGAAACAGTATTATGCTCGTGTCCCATTACCGACATTTAGTTGAAATTGAGGGCAAACTCTGGAACAGCGAAACAGTAATACTTGGCGCACAAGAACGTTTGCCTTCAATATTGATGACCGCTTTAGTAACTGCTTTAGCGATGTTTCCTATCGCTTTTAATAGTGATAATCCTGGTCGAGAAATTATGGGGCCTATGGCAGCTATTATTATTGGTGGTTTAACAACATCAACTTTATTAAACTTATGTTTGTTACCTGCCATATTATTAAAATATGGGATATTTACTCAGCCCATTAAAACTTAACAGTGTTTTGCACATCATGCGGGCAGTATGATAGTATTCATCACTCAAATGCCTATTTTAAAACCTTAAATGGAGTAAGCCATGAAACAAACTTTAAAGACCTTGCTTGTTGTAGTCACTCTATGTTTAGTGACGCCACAAATAGCTAGCGCAACTACTTATCCAGATAGAATGGGTACTAAATTAGGTAATGGCATGGCTAACATAGTCACGGGTATTGTTGAGATTCCTAAAGCTGTTATCAATGGTAATCGTAAAAACGGCGCAGCTTATGCCGCAACCGGTGGTGTTATGACGGGTATGGTTCATATGATGGGACGGACTTTATTAGGAGCTGCAGATTTAGTCACCTTTATGATTCCTACCAAGCCAATTATTACTCCTGAATATGTATGGCAAAACTTTAAACAAGATACTGGTTATAAAGGTACGTGGGAATTATTGCCTTAAGTTTAAAACATACCATACAAACTAAACGCCAACCTATGCGAGGTAAGCTATTACGCGTAGGTTGATGCTGTTTTATGCCATTGTTGTAGCGTTATAAAGTTATTTGTCCCGACTTCAGTTGATAGCTTGAGTATGCTACTCAACTTTCACCTCAGAATTTCAGTTAAGAAAAATGTAAGGCTTTGAAAACTTTATTACGAGTATTAAAGTGCATGACCTTTGCTAGTGTCGATAAAGTACTGTGCAGCAGGACGACCTTTACTAAAGTAAGATGACAGAAAGCTCAGTAAATTTAACAGTGAGTAATCGAGTATCAGCTTATTTTTCACCTGTTTCTTGCCATAAACCATGCTGACAATATCTCTTTTTGCCTCTAACCAATCTTGAAGTTCATTGCCTGGATAAAAGCTGCGCTTTTCAGCTTTGTAATATGCTGCTACAGCAATCATTTGTTCGAGATTAACACCATGAGTGGATGACGTTTTGTCGGTGATCGTCAAACCGCAGCTGATAAGATCAAAAAAACCTTGGGATACATAGCCTTCTACACCGATTTCCTTAGGTTTAAGCTCAGCAAGAGTCCCAAATAGGCGATCCCATAATGACAATACAGCGCCATAATTACGATCATGTTCATTACGCAAAGTCGAGTGGTGCACACGATGTAAATATGGAGTGATGATGACCCAGCCTAAGAATTTTTCACCAAACAATGAAATATTTGTATGATGCAACATGATACAAAAAGTAATAACAACCTCGTTTGCAAGTAGCCATGTTGCCTCTATACCTAACACCAGCACTAGTAAGGCCTTCATGCTTGTGATGAGTAATATTTCGAAAAAATGCAGTCGGAAAGCCGTTGAAACATTTAAATAGCGATCATTATGATGTACCTTATGCAGCATCCATAAACAATCAAAGCTGTGACAAGCTTTATGCAAGCAATACAACATCAAGTCCATCGCCAGAAATGAAATAACAGCTTTCTCTATGGGGTTCGAGATAGCGTTGAGTAGTCCCTTATCTGCATAATGGTTAGCTAGCAACAGCATTGAGGGAATAGACAGTAGCGAAACGACTACGCTATTAAAAACAAATAACTTGATATTCGCCAAATATGACAATTTCATCTGAGTTATGCTCAACTTCTCTCTAGGGTAATTGAGCTCTAAAACTATCAAGACGGCAAAAAACATAATCAGAATATAAGACGCCAAGCTTCCTGACAACAGCTTTATCAGCCACGTTAGATAGTATTCAAGTAAAGTTACTGATGATTTAAATTCATATAACATGATCATCTCCTTATTGCAGAATTGACAATAATAATTAGAACAAAAATATCTTAAGAGATTCTTATGACAGTTATATTAATTGCAATGCATAACTGGCTTATACTTGACTAATCCTCATAAAATCAATACCTTATTTTAATTAAACAGCCTCACAAGCAAGTGCTGGGCAATATCATCACGAAAGGTATTTGAATAGCCTGCTTTTTCATCTTGCACCCTTGAGGGGGACTTGGTTTTTTATTGATTAAGTTCCGTGGTACAGAGTTTGCCAGCCCATCCTTAAGTATTGATATTTTCACCAATATCAAAACATTTCGAACGGAGGGACTACTGGCCTATGCTGGCTTTGGGGGAACCTAACATTAGGCATAAAATTATTTTGAGCTTAAGGATTTTTTTTCACGCTGATTAAAGATTTTTTACCGCTAGAAAATTTTTGCTAGACCGATTATATATTTTTCAAGTCTAGAAAATTTTTTCTACGCCGATTAAAGATTTTTCAAGCCTAGAAAATTTTTCTCACGCGTATTAAATTTATAATACGGCTATTAATTTCTTTCCGAAAAAAAACTAAAAATCTCTACGAGCTTTCACAATATTAGAGAATATAGTTTATATCTTACCTAATAGGGTCTTTTAGCTAGCAAAAACCATCAGTTTGTAATTGTGACGATATTTTTATAAAAATAAATTCAAGATTATCAGCTAGATAGCATAAAAAACAAGAAGTTAGTATAAACTTCAGCGAATCTTATTTAATTTCTATTACATATTGCGGCACTGTTAAACATTGGCGATATGTACATAGTCACCCATTAATTTTATTTAAAATTAAATACAGAAAATTCCATACACATACAGTAAGGCTAGTTGCTGGTGTTTATTGAGACAGTACCTTGATTTAAGGTTAGAATATCGACATATTGCCACGGGGTATAACCATACTCAGTGTACGAATTAATGCTAATCATAGGACGGCAAAGTGATTGAAATAACTGAAGTACCGAGTCCATTTTGCGGTATAGGCACAGATGATTTAACCATTAGGGTTGATGGTGTGTCGATAAAAGTCATTGAAAATGGTTGTGCGGTTAATACGCCAGCCTTTGAGCAAGCAATAACTGACACCAGCCCCAGAGTGAATGGACAGGAAGTCAGTTTGGATGTTGCAATAACGGCTGCTGCAGCTTTATTAAAAGATACCCGTTTACCCGTCATTGGTGGCTGTGCTACTGATGTTAATGGTATGAGGGCTTTGTTGGCTTTAGCAGATCGCGCAGGTGCAGTGGTCGATAACATGAACTTTACTGGCGCACGTAATAACTTTTTGGCACTACAAGATTCTGGCTGGATGAATACCACACTAGCAGAAGTTAAAAATCGTTGTGATTTATTATTAATTGTAGGGACTGATTTAGAAGCTTTCGCACCCCGCTTTTTTGAGCGCTATCTATGGAATAAAGAAGCGATGTTTCTTGCTGATACTAGCGCTAGGGACATCGTTTATTTAGGTCAATCCCCAACAGGTTCTGCCTCTACGTCACCTACGGGTAAACAGGCACACGTTTTACCCTGCGCTACTGAAGATTTACCTGAAGTCATTGCGGTATTAAGAGCGTTGGTAAAAGCTCAGCCAATCACTGCCAAAACTGTTTGTGGTATCGCTGTTGCAGACTTACAAGCTTTAGCGGATAAGTTTAAAGCGGCCAAATATAGTGTCGTTACTTGGGCTGCATCTGCCTTAGCTTACGCTCAAGCTGAATTGACTGTGCAACAGTTGTCAGAAATGATCAAAGATATTAATAATCAAAATACTCGCAGCTCTGGTTTGCCTTTGGCAGGTAAAGAAGGCGATCAAACGGCTAATCAGGTTTGTGGCTGGACAACAGGTTATCCTGCAAGAATGCGTTTTAGTGCGGGTTATCCTGAATATGATCCATTTTTAAACGACACTAATTTATTGTTGGCAAACGGTGAAGCCGACGCTTTGGTTTGGGTACAGGCCTTTAATAGTAAATCGGTACCTCCAGAAACCACCTTACCCACCATTGTGGTCGCACGTTCAGGTATGGTTTTTACTAAAGAACCTGAGGTCTTTATTCCTGTCGGCACACCAGGGATTGATCATGTCGGTCATGCATATCGCATGGATAACGTGGTCGCTATACGCTTAAAAAAATTACGTGATTCCGGTTTGCCCAGTACTGCTGAGGTACTGAATGCCATTGAACAAGCTTTGTAGGAAAAAAAATGTTAATTAGATTAACCGGTGGTACCGTTTACGATCCAGCCAGTGGCATCGATGGACAGCAGCAAGATATTTACATTGAAAATGGCCGAATTATTGATAAGCCACAGGGTGAATTCAAAGTAGATCAAGACTACGATCTACAAGGCAAGGTGGTCATGTCAGGTGCTATTGATATGCACACCCATATTGGTGGTGGTAAAGGTAATATCGCACGTATGTTATTGCCTGAAGATCATCGTCAAGATCCTGTGCCTCGCAGTGACATTACCCGCTCAGGTTGTGGTCATGCTATGCCTAGTACCTTTGTAACAGGTTACCGTTACGCAGAAATGGGTTATACCGCAGGTTTTGAACCCGCCTTATTGCCTATTAATGCACGCCAAGCTCATATGGAAATGGGTGATATTCCGATATTGGATAAAGGCGGTTACGTCATGTTGGGCAGTGATGATTATTTACTGCGCTTATTGACCGCTAAAAAAGATCAAAAAGCTATTAATGACTATGTCGCTTGGACCATGCATACCGCTAAAGCTATAGGCGTTAAAGTAGTTAATCCCGGCGGCATTAATGCCTTTAAATTTAATCAACGCAAGTTGGATTTAGATGAACAAAACGCGCATTACGGGGTAACACCTAGAGAAATTTTACAAGTGCTGGCAACAGCAGTAAAAGAATTGGGTGTGCCGCATCCTTTACATGTACACGGTTGTAATTTAGGTGTACCGGGCAATGTACAAACTACTTTAGATACCATTCAAGGTATCGGTGGTTTGCCTATGCATTTAACGCATATTCAATTTCATAGCTACGGCACTGAAGGTGATTTTAAGTTCTCTTCAGGTGCAGCGCAAATTGCTGAAGCGATTAACAGCAATAAAAATATTACCGTTGATGTCGGCCAAATTTTGTTTGGTCAAACTGTTACAGCATCAGGCGATAATATGCGCCAACACGCTAATCATAAATTTGCCAGTCCCAATAAATGGGTGGTGATGGATATTGAATGTGATGCCGGTTGCGGTGTAGTGCCCTTTAAATATAAAGATCAAAACTTTGTTAATGCCTTGCAATGGGCCATCGGTTTAGAAACCTTTTTATTAGTCAATGATCCTTGGCGTATCTTTTTAACGACCGATCATCCTAATGGCGCACCGTTTACTAGTTATCCGCATTTAATTCGCTTATTAATGGATCGCAGTTTCCGTAATGATATGTTGTCGACTATTCATCCTGAAGCTCAAAAGATGACCACTTTAGCGTCTATAGATCGTGAATATACGCTACAAGAAATCGCCATTATGACCCGTGCTGGCGCTGCAAAATTAATCGGCTTGACAGATCGCGGCGGTTTAAGTGCTGGTAATTTTGCCGACATTACTATTTATACCGATAACGCTGATCGACAAAAAATGTTTGAAAAACCTGATTACGTTTTTAAAGACGGTCAATTAGTGGTGGTGAATGGCAAAGTCGTTTCAACTAAATGGGGCACGACCCACGTTGTTAAACCTGATTTTGATCCTTCGGTAGAAAAAGGCTTAAAAGATTACTTCGATCGCTATCTGACTATGAAATTAGGTAATTTTAAAATCAGTGATGATGAGATTATTGAAGATGGTCGTGGAAGTATAACGGTGCATCCGTTGAGTAGTTGAGTACAAGAAACTTTACCCCTTAGTTTATCTTGTATATACAACAACTTTTATAGTTAAAAGATTATGAAACGCACCGCCGCATTGACACTATTAAGTAATATAAAGCCGATACTCATGCAGCAGTTCGGTGTAACTAAATTGGCTTTATTTGGCTCGACTGCACGTGATGAGGCCTCTGAAACGAGTGATGTGGATATTCTGGTCACATTTGACGGGTATGCGACTTCTGAACGTTATTTCGGTGTGCAGTTTTATTTAGAAGATTGCTTAAACTGCCCCGTTGATTTAGTCACGGATAAAGCATTACGTCCGCAATTACGGCCTTTTATTGAGCAAGAAGCTATTTATGTCTAAATTGAACCGTGAATGGTATTTTTACATAGAAGACATGATCGGCTTTGCTGAAAAAGTAATTGTATATACCGAGGGCTATAGTCAGTCTGAATTTGTTTTCAGTGGTTTAAACTACGATGCAACGGTGCGTAATCTTGAGTTAATAGGTGAAGCGGCAACTCATATTCCCGAAGAAGAGCGTATTAAGCATCCCTCGATTCCTTGGCGGCAAATGATTGCCATGCGTAATCGATTAATTCATGGTTATTTAGGCATAGACAACGATACCTTATGGAGCATTATTGAAACAGATATTCCCTCTTTATTGCAGGAATTATGTTTTTTGCAACAAGAAATAACAAGTAATCCATAAAATACGAAAGATTCGCTCAACATTTCTACTTAAAAACAAAAATACCTATTAACAATGAGCATAACAATATGATTATTAACGGTGTAACCATAGACGCAACCTTCGCTGAAGCGTTTCCTATGAAAGCAACCCGCGCTATTATTACAGCGCAAAACGAAAAATGGGCGATGATCTCAGCTCAAGCCATGACCGGTTTTGCAACCTCAGTGATTGCTTGTGGTTGTGAAGGCGCAATTGAACGCGTTTTAGATCCTTCAGAAACACCTGATGGTCGTCCTGGCGTAGCGGTGATGTTTTTTGCTATGGGTGGCAAGGGTTTGGCTAAACAATTGGAAACTAGGGCAGGGCAGTGCGTATTAACGTCGCCTACTTCTGCGCTATTTGCTGGTATCGATGGCGGCATTAGAATTCCTCTGGGTAAAAACTTACGCTATTTTGGTGATGGTTTTCAAAGTTCTAAAGTCATTTCTGGTAAACGTTATTGGCGTATTCCAGTCATGGACGGTGAGTTTTTAGCAGAGGCTACGACTGGTCAAGTCGATGCTATTGGTGGCGGTAACTTTTTAGTCTTAGCCGAATCGCAACCGCAAGCTTTAGCCGCTTGTGAAGCGGCTATTGAAGAAATGCGCAAAATCCCTAATGTTATTATGCCTTTTCCTGGTGGCGTGGTGCGCTCAGGCTCTAAGGTCGGATCTAAATATAAAACCTTAGGCGCATCCACTAATGATGCTTTTTGTCCTACTCTAAAAGGCGCGACGCGGACTGATTTATCACCAGAAATTGAATCGGTGATGGAAATTGTTATTGATGGTTTAACTAAAGAAGATATCGATAAAGCTATGCGTGTAGGTATTCAGGCGGTTTGTGATTTAGGTGCTCAACAGGGCATTAAACGCATTAGTGCGGGTAATTATGGCGGTAAACTAGGGCCCTTCCACTTTCATTTGCAGGAGATTATGGCATGAAGGCTTTAACATTAACCCTGAAAACTAGTCCTGAACAACGCATAGATATGTCTGCGCTGGCCTGCCATTTATTGAAATCATTGTCTGTAATAGATATTGCTGCCTTAACCTTGCAATGTGGCAAACGAAAACTACGCGTTGATGAGTTATTTACGATTGAGGGCTCAGATAGCCAACAACTTATCATTAAAAACAGTCATGACAAACTTGATTTTATCGGTAAAGACTTGGACGGCGGCAGTATTAGTGTAGAAGGTGATGCCGGCGCTTATTTAGCCATGGGTATGAAAGCGGGTGACATTAAAGTATCGGGTCATGCGGGTCTTTATGCGGGCTGTGAAATGAAAAAAGGTTATTTAGAAATCTCTGGTAATGTGGGTGACTTTTTAGGTGCGGCCTTACCTGGCAATAAAATGGGTATGAAAGGCGGTACCATTCTAGTTAAAGGCAATGTAGGTCAGCGCGCTGGTGATCACATGCGCCGTGGTAATATTTTAATCGAAGGCAATGCCGGCGATTATTGCGGCTCTCGCATGACCGCAGGCACCATCGCCGTGATGGGACAAACAGGCCGTTATTTAGGTTATGCCATGCGCAGAGGTACTTTGTTATTATGGAATCAGCCGCAATTATCGGCCAGTTTTAATGATTGCGGCGCACATACTTTAGCGTTTTTACCTATATTATTTGCATCATTTAGGTCGCTTAATTCTAGTTTTGCAGATGTAGCACAGTCATTTAATCGCGTGCAACGTTATGCCGGTGATATGTCAGAAATGGGCCGTGGTGAAGTGTTGGTGAAATTATAATTGAGCGCTGCTTACAATTGATTTATTGGTAGCATTCCCACGCAGAACTTGGGAATGATAAAAGCTAAATGAATATAAATAATGGAGTCCTGAGCTTTAGCTATTGTTTTTTAAAACAGCTTAAGCTGTTTTACTCCAAAACATCGATTATTAAAAACAACCTAATAGCCGGAATTATTTGATGGATACAATTAGCATCCGTGGTGCTAGAACGCATAACCTAAAAAATATTGATATTGATCTACCTAGAGACAAACTCATTGTTATTACTGGTTTATCGGGTTCTGGAAAATCATCATTGGCGTTTGATACCATTTATGCTGAAGGTCAACGGCGTTATGTAGAGTCGCTTTCTGCTTATGCTCGGCAGTTTTTATCCATTATGGAAAAACCGGATGTTGATCATATTGAAGGCTTATCGCCTGCTATTTCTATCGAACAAAAATCCACCTCACATAATCCTCGTTCAACTGTTGGAACGATCACCGAAATATATGATTATCTAAGATTGCTGTATGCGCGTGCTGGCACGCCTCGCTGTCCTGAGCATCACACGTCCTTAGAAGCGCAAACTGTGAGTCAAATGGTCGACCATTTACTGGCGCAGCCTCAAGATCAACGCTGGATGTTATTGGCACCCGTGGTGATTGATCGTAAAGGTGAACATAGTCAACTTCTCGATGATTTACGTGCCCAAGGTTTTATTCGTGCCCGAATTGATGGCAACGTTTATGATTTAGATGAGGCGCCCGCTTTAGATTTAAAAAAGAAACATAGCATTGAAGTGGTTGTTGATCGAATTAAAATTCGTGACGACATCGCTTTACGCTTATCAGAATCATTTGAGACCGCACTGCGTTTGGCCGATGGTATTGCCATTGCTGCTTGCTTAGATGATGCAACGGAACTATTGTTTTCTGAGCGCTTTGCTTGTGCGCATTGCGGTTATAGCTTAAGTGAATTAGAGCCGCGTATCTTTTCCTTTAATAATCCTAAAGGCGCTTGTGCTAGTTGTGACGGCTTAGGTGTCAGACAGCATTTTGATGCAGAATTGGTGGTTCATAATCCAGATATTAGTTTAGCCGCTGGTGCAGTTCGCGGTTGGGATAGGCGCAATGCTTACTATTATCAAATTATATGTTCATTGGCTGAGCATTATGGTTTTGATCCAGAACTGCCGTTTTCAGAGTTAACTAAAGAAGCTCAAGATGCGGTGCTGTATGGTAGTGGTCATGCAGCAATCGATTTTAAATTCATGACCGGCACTGGGTCTGTTAAAAAGAAACGTCATCGTTTCGAAGGCATTATTGCTAATATGGAGCGGCGTTATCATGAAACCGACTCTACTTCAGTACGTGAAGAACTCGCTAAATATCAATCTCATAAACCGTGTAATACCTGTGATGGTGCGCGACTCAATGCTGCCGCTCGCAATGTCTTTATAGATGAATTAGCCATACATCAACTCACCAATCTACCTATTCGTAAATCACTGAGCTTTTTTCAACAACTGAGTTTACCGGGGCAGCGTGGTGAGATTTCAGTTAAGATCATTAAAGAGATTCAAGCGCGTTTAGAGTTTTTGGTTAATGTAGGGCTTAATTATTTAACCCTAGATCGCAGTGCTGATACCTTATCGGGAGGAGAAGCACAGCGCATTCGTCTCGCCAGTCAAATCGGCGCAGGTTTAGTCGGTGTGATGTATGTTCTTGATGAACCTTCTATAGGTTTACATCAACGTGATAATCAGCGCTTACTCAATACCTTGTTTCATTTGCGCGATCTAGGCAATACCGTGATTGTGGTTGAGCATGATGAAGATGCTATACGCGCGGCGCAACATATTGTTGATATTGGGCCCGGTGCTGGCGTTCATGGTGGCCAGATCATCGCACAAGGCACTTTAGAAGATATACTTAATAATGAAGACTCATTAACCGGTGGATATTTGTCGGGTAAACTGGGTATTGCCATTCCAGACATCTTAACACCGGTAAATAAAGATAAGCTGATTACCCTACGTAATGCCCATGGCAATAATTTGAAAAATGTTGATATTTCTTTTCCGGTAGGTTTATTGACTTGTGTAACAGGTGTGTCTGGCTCAGGTAAATCTACTTTAGTTAATGATACGCTATACCGCTATGCGGCACGAATGATTAACCGAGCCGGTGTTATTCCTGCACCTTGTACGGCTATTGAAGGTATGGAGCATTTCGATAAAGTCGTTGATATTGATCAAAGCCCGATTGGGCGCACGCCTCGCTCTAATCCTGCCACTTACACGGGTTTATTTACACCGATTAGGGAATTATTCTCTGCCACGCCAGAAGCACGTTCACGCGGTTATACGCCCGGACGTTTTAGCTTTAATGTGAAAGGTGGTCGTTGTGAAGCCTGTAAAGGTGATGGTGTTAT
>CAMDNJ010000022.1 GCA_945902915.1 Crenothrix polyspora
ATGCGTAATATCAACGACTATATAATTAATTTCTATAATAGTCAGCGATTACATTCTACATTGGGATATGTTTCGCCCAATAACTATGAAGCCAATATGGCTATGAAACAACCTATCTCTGTGTCTTAAAAAACTTGACCACTACACTCTTACCGGCTTTTTATCTAATTTCCTTTGCAAAGTACGACGGTGCATACTTAGCGCTCTAGCAGCCGCTGATATGTTGCCGTCATGCTGCATGAGTACTTTTTGTAAATGCTCCCATTCCAAACGCTTTATAGATAAAGGATGCTCATTAATCGATACCGAGGTATCGCCTTCATTTTTATTGAGAGCATTAACAATTTCATCTGCATTAGCAGGTTTAGTTAAATAATGGATTGCTCCAAGCTTTATGGCTTCTACGGCCGTGGCGATACTAGCGAAGCCCGTCAACATGACAATTTGAGTATTATCATCTAAAGAAATTAATTTCTTGACTAACTCCAAGCCCGACTCAAAGCCAATACGCAAATCAATGACAGCATATTCGGGGAGTTCACGCTCAGCCAATATGATGCCATCGGCAACATTAGTGGCAACCAGCACTTCATAATGTCGCTTTTCTAAGGCTGATTTCAAAACACTACAAAAAGTTTCATCATCATCCACTAGTAATAATCGTGGCTTATCCGTTTCCAAAGTCGTCATGTTGTGTCTCATGGTTTAAAAGAGGTAAAGTAATTTCCACACAGGCGCCGCCTGACTCGGTATTATAAAGTTTGATTGTACCGCCTAGGCGACTAATGGTGGAGTAGGTCAAAAACAAACCGACACCTAGTCCGTGTTTTTTACTAACTACAGGCTGCTTACCCACGACCTCGACTAATTCATCTGGAAATCCAGAACCAAAATCACGGATCTGAATGGTTACATGATATAAATCCCAGCTGGCATGAAATTCTAGCCCTAACTCACTTGGCGACGCTTCAACGGCATTATTTAAAATATTAATTACAGCATGAGTCAAGGTACGTTCTGCAATAATTTTAGCGTCTACATCTACAGTTGAATCTATAAAGTAGTTTAACTTTGCACTAGGCTGGTGAGTTCGCCACTGTTTAATGACATCATCAATATAATCCGTTAACAGCATAGCCCTACCCGATTCTGCACGCATCTCTCCTGCCGAGGCCGACATCACAGATAATGCTTCCTTACAACGGCTAATCTGTTGTTGCATAATAAGCATTTTTTCATATAAATCTGGATACCGGTGACTAGGATAATCTTGCTCCAATTCATGAGACAATATCGCCATTGTACCTAAAGGTGTGCCCATATCATGGGCCGCACTGGCCGCTAAAGTACCAAGTGCAACGACCCGCTCATCTCGCAGGGCATTTTCTCTAGCTTCTGCTAAATTACGCTCCTGAAATCTCAGTGTTTTGGCTAATTCAGCTACAAAATAGGCGACTAAACCAGCACTAAATACAAATCCAAACCACATACCAAACATGTGTAAACTAAAATAGCTTTTGTCATTCATACTATGCGCATGCTGCAACATAATATAATGCTGCAAATCAGTGCGTAACCCTTGTGGATCTTGCATGTGCGGCTCTATAGACGGCAAGGGCACATTAAACGCAATTAACATCGTGTACATAGTTGTCGTTAAGATAACCATATACCAAGCATAAGTCTGCGGCAGCATGATCGTGGTAATAATAAGAGGTAGCAAGAATACCCAAGTAATAGGGTTTGAGGCACCACCGGTCAAATATAACAGCGCGGCTATAATAAATACATCTACAGATATCTGAGAAAAAATCTCCAACTCCGTAACAGGATCATCGGTATCCAGACGAATAGAAGTATAAATATTAATGGCTCCTGTGGACATAACCACTAACCAGAGTTGCTGCTCAGGCAGCTTAATACCCAAACCATAAACCGCTAAGATAATTAGTAAAACTTCACTAATCATCATCAGATTTCTGAGAATAAATAACCATCTAAGGTTTTGCCTAACAGAGGTCTGTGTTTTTGTAGATAAGTTTCTCAGCATATTAGGTATTTTAAATTAGGAAAGCTCAACAATTTATGGCTGTGGTTGTTTAAATGCTAATTATTCTTGCTCATTCAAAATAGGTGCTGCCATAATTAGAAAACTAATGACAAAATTTTCTAATTGCATACGCTGTACTTTTATGCGACGCAGTAAAAAGTTATAAGCCAAAACAGCCGGAACGGCGACTGCAATACCAATAGCTGTGGCGACTAATGCATCACCAATAGGGCCAGCCACCACATCTAAACTGGTAGATCCACTCGTAGAAATATTATGCATGGCATTCATAATACCTAAGACCGTGCCAAATAAACCAACAAAGGGTGCTGTACTTCCAATACTTGCCAATATTGTTACCCCATTTTCCATGGTCTGTAGCTCTTGCTGTAATTTGACCTTTAAAGTTTGTTCCAAAAGTTCTGTGGCATTTCCAGAATGCTTAATCAGATCACTTGCTGATTGTTGATGCTCATTCAACCAAGTGATACCTTCATAAGCTAAGCGAGCCTTCGATCCATCTGTTTCTTCAAGTACTTTAATATTAATCTGATTTAAATTCCGTAGCTGCCAAAAACCAGACTCAAAGCGTTCATTACTCAGGCGATTATTAAAAAACTGCCAAATCTTATAAAAAATCAATGTCCAAGTCGTCACAGAAAAAGCCAACAAAATGTATAGCGTTAAATCAATAATAAAGTTGGGGCTGATAGCAGAGCTCATTAAAAAAGTATCCTTTAGTATAGTTTGAAAAATTAGTGATCTAACTTGAATTGTAATTGTTGCCCAGCACGTTGAGGCACAGCGACACCGTTGACCATTTTTGGTTTAAATTGCCATTGGTTTATAGCGTCTAGTGCAGCATCATCAAAAACAGCCTCTGGCTGTGCTTGCACTACCACAGCATCTGCCACCGATCCATCGGGACGAATAGTAAACTCAACTCTTACCCAACCTTCAATACCTCGACTGGCAGCACGATTAGGATAAATAGGGGCAACTTTAACTAAAGGCACAATACCAGAAACAATAGCATTTTTTTCAGCTTCCTGTCCTTTAGCACTCAGTTTATTGACAGCTTCTGCATTTGAAGGCGTTGCCGTTGTTTCCTGTGTGACTGATGTCGATTCAGATTTTGCAACCGGCATCTGTTCAGTGGCTATTGGAGAAATAGGCTTAGGTTCTGGCGAAATAATCACAGCAGTCTTTTTAACAACCACAGTAGGTTTTTTGAGCATCAATGGCGGCTTTACTGATTCTTTCTTAACAGATGATTTAGCCAGTAGCGGAGTCTTTACTACCGAATTAGTCGTTGGAGCAGGCACCGATAACATCTGTATCTCCATAAAGACTGGCTGTTTGCTAGGCACGCTTATTGATGATCGTATAAAAAAGAATATCAAGCCCACATGCACAACAATCACTATCAAAAATAGTAAGCTCTTTACAAATAGCGCTCTTTTTAGTTGTTTAATATGATTAACATTTGAAATGTTAGTCTGATTTATAGTTGCCAGCATAAGCTTTACTTGCTTTAAATTGATAGTCTTTCTTTAAGCAATGATCCAGCCATGTTTGTAAAAAATAATTTAATCGCCATTTGTAATTCATAATGTCCCTACTTAAGCTTTTATCTTTAAAAGCTAAAGCAATAGGAGAGCGAGCTTGATCACTCATCACCTCAGCCAATTGTGCATCCAAATAAAGCCGTATTTTCACTGCAGGCTCCAGAAACTCATGATCAAAATAATGATTAAGCTCTATCATTAGAGTATGGGGCGCACTCTCAATAACCGTGATGTGCAAGGGTGTATTATTAATAGCTATACCGATAGCGATCTCTTTCAAAGTCAGTAATTCCGGCATCAGTTTAAGCAACTTTTGGTAATTAGACGCGCACATTTGCTCCAGACAAAAGGACTTATTGACCGGATTAACATAACTCATGGTTAGATTAATTTTCTCGATAACAAGCATGGGCACTCGCCGTTTCCCATAAAGTCACCTCGGCAACATCAAAGCCAGCGCGCTTTAAATGCTGATAAATCATTTTACTTAAGACCTCTGCGGTCGGATGTTCATCCAGCGCCATGAAACGCTCATTATTGGCCGTCAGCATGGGGATAATCGGGTCATCCTTATGTAACAAGAAATTATGATCGAGTTGATCATCTATATAAGCCTCAACACAGTCCCTAATATCAGCAAAATCACAAACCATACCTTGATCATTTAGCTGCTTTTGCTGTATAGATATAGCAGCCTTAACACTATGACCATGTAAATTACGACATTTACCGGAATGATTCATTAATCGATGCCCGTAACAAAAATAAACTTCTTTGGTAATTGTAAACATCAGCAGTAGTACTCTTTTATTAAGATTTAAGGCGTTACGTAATTGTAAAAGTGTACTATAAATTGCTCCAGAATAGTCTACGATTATTAAATCCGGAATTAATTTAGAATTTATTGCCATTTTTCTATAAAATCATCCCTTAAATATTATTCTCATCGCTTAGATTACCTCTCTATGGACTTAAAATTTCTTGATTTCGAACAACCTATCGCTGAATTAGAAGCGAAAATTACCGAACTCCGCAATGTAGAGTTTGATAATAATATCAATATTTCCGATGCACTTAAGCAATTAGAAGATAGAAGCCAGGCCTTAACTGAATCTATTTTTAGCAATCTTACTGACTGGCAGATTTCTCAATTATCAAGGCATCCAGGCCGCCCCTATACCCTAGATTATATTGAACATATATTCACTGACTTCCATGAACTCCATGGTGACAGGGCTTATGCTGATGATCCCGCCATAGTTTGTGGCTTAGCACGCCTTGATGGACAGCCCATTATGGTGATCGGTCATCAAAAAGGCCGAGATACCAAAGAAAAAATTCATCGTAGCTTTGGTATGCCTAGACCTGAAGGCTATCGTAAAGCCTTACGCATCATGAAAATGGCAGAACGCTTTAAAATCCCTATTATTTGCTTAATTGACACTCCAGGTGCATATCCAGGTATTGATGCAGAAGAACGTGGGCAAAGTGAGGCTATTGCCAGAAACCTATTTGAAATGACTACACTAAAAACGCCTATTATCTGCACCGTCATTGGTGAAGGCGGTTCAGGTGGGGCATTAGCCATAGGTGTAGGTGACCGTTTAATTATGCTGGAATACAGTACTTATTCAGTTATTTCACCTGAAGGCTGCGCGTCTATTTTATGGAAAAGTGCCGATAAATCCCAATTAGCTGCAGAAGCGATGGGCATTACTTCAGACCGAATTCGTGAACAAGGCTTTGTAGATGAAGTGGTCCGAGAACCCTTAGGTGGCGGTCATAGAGATTTTGCAACCATCACTGCGAATTTAAAAGAAACCTTAATACGTCATTTAGCTGAATTACAAGAACAAGATACCGAGACCTTATTAGCTAACCGCTATCAACGTATTATGAACTTTGGTGTTTATATCGAAGACGCCAGTAAATAACTATGTTTTAATCACTGAGGTGACGAATCTATCGTCGCCTCTTTTATTCAGCCTTAACATCTCTATCAAAGCAACTTCATAATAGCCGCTTCTTCTATTAGTTCGGCTTCTGTTAACTGCATTTTTTGCCTGCTAAAATCATTAAGGGCTAAGCCTTGGACGATAGTGACTTGACCGTCTTTAACGGTCACAGGAAAAGAATAAAATAAGTCTTTAGCAACACCATAACTACCGTCAGAAACAACACCCATACTCACCCAATCACTTTCAGGTGTACCAAAGACCCAATCTCTCATTTGATCGATAGCGGCATTTGCAGCAGAAGCTGCACTAGAATGGCCTATGGCATTAATAACCACAGAACCACGCTGCTGTACGGTAGGGATAAACTCTTCAGAAAACCAAGTTTGGCCGACTAAAGACAGCGCCTCTAATCCCTTAATTCTAGCATGATGTAAGTCGGGATATTGAGTGGCTGAATGATTACCCCAGATACAAATATTTTTTATATCTGTAGTCAGAACCCCGCACTTTTCAGCCAATTGACTAATCGCACGATTATGATCTAAGCGACTCATAGACGAAAAGTTTTCAGCACTTAAATCTGGGGCATTTTTTAAGGCGATTAAGGCATTAGTATTAGCAGGATTACCCGTAACCAATACTTTAACATTGCGATTGGCCACTGCATTTAAGGCTTTACCTTGAACGGCAAAAATATGAGAGTTAATTTCAAGTAAATCTTTGCGCTCCATGCCCGCCACTCTGGGCCTTGCACCTACCAAAAACACATAATCGGCATTTTTAAAGGCAACAGCGGGGTCATCAGTGCTTACAATGCCATGCAACAATGGACTGGCACAATCATTTAACTCCATGACCACACCCTTCAAAGCATTCATGGCGGGTGCGATTTCAAGCAAATTCAAGATAATGGGTTGATCAGGCCCTAACAATAAACCCGCTGCCAAGCGAAAAAGTAATGAATAACTAATTTGCCCTGCCGCACCGGAAACTGCAATATGAACGGGTGTTTTCATTTATTTTCCTTTATTCCTTATCAGACTATAAGCTTATTAGTAAGCCCACTAAAACTTGGAAAACCAGCGTTTCCTAGCACCTTTACAAAAACCGAGTAGCCCTTAGTTCATAGCTTGATAGTGATACTATGAACGATTAACTCATTAATTATGGGCAATCGTATCATTCCTGCACAGTTAAAAACACCCCGAGTAACCACAGAACTATCATTTTGATGATATTCACTTAAATCGTAGTTTAATTGTCTATACAATTTCATTAAGATTAACATGTGATAAATACTGACACAGACAGCTTAATCACAGCAGAGTTTATTTTATCGGGTATAATAAGCACATAAATCATTGCATTAACGCATAATCACAGGTAGGTTAATGAAAAAATTGCTATTCCAATTCGACACAGACAGTCATCCCTCCGTTTTCGATACTGTAGTTGGATATGATGGTGGTGCTGATCATGTCATTGGTCATGGGGCTTTAACACCAGAAAACGTTAAACCACTGGTAGAAGGTACTATTTTTACCCGCGCGCCCAAAGATAAAAAAAACACCGCCATTTTTATTGGTGGTAGCGACATGATGGCCGGTCAACAATTATTGACTGCAGTACAAGCTTGCTTCTTTTCCGGTTTTCAAGTTTCTGTAATGCTAGATAGTAATGGCAGCAACACCACAGCAGCCGCAGCCGTTGCAAAACTAGCCGCTAGTCGTACACTCGCTGGTAAAAAGATAGTGGTATTAGCGGGCACTGGCCCTGTAGGGCAGCGTGCAGCTACCCTGCTAGCTCAAGAAGGGGCAATCGTATCTATCACTGCGCGCACTCTAACTAGAGCAACTGCCGCTTGTAATAATATGAACGCTCGTTTTGGTGTCACTCTTATGCCTATTGAGGCCTTTGATAACAATGATCGAGCGCTGGCTATAAAAGGTGCCGATATTGTTTTAGCAACCGGCGCTGCGGGTGTTGAACTGCTTAGCTCTGAACAATGGCAGGATAATCCTACCCTAGAAATGATAGCTGATGCTAACGCCACGCCGCCGCTGGGCATAGGTGGCACCGACATGATGGACAAAGGTAATCTACGTCATGGTAAAATTGTCTGGGGAGCCATCGGCTTTGGCACCTTAAAACTTGCCTTACATCGCGCCTGTATTGCCCAATTATTTACCGATAACAAACAAGTTCTCGATGCCGAAAATATCTTTGCTTTAGCTAAAGACATGGCTTAATCAACATCGGCCCTTATGAGCTACTCGGCAATCACTAGCATTTCATCGTCAAGATCAGCAGCCTTAAGCATTTTCCTAGACGGCATCAAAGCGGCCGATCCTTATTTAGCCGTTAAACGTTGCTTAAGCTCAGATGACCAAGACATAACAATCCGGCTAAACTTAACTGACCCAGCACACACTCGCACGGGGAATTGGTCTAAAATCCACATTATTGCAATAGGTAAAGCTGCTTGCGCCATGTCTAAAGCAGCTCAAGAAATCATACCCGCGCACTTGTTAACAACTCCTAGTCTTGCTGTTACCAATTATGAAAATGTAATTGAAGTCACACAGACTAAGGTCATCGGCGCAGGCCATCCTTTGCCAGATCAAAATGGCTATGATGCCGCAAAAGTTTGCGCTGAGCGGCTTAGTAGCGCACAGCAAGGAGAGCTGGTTTTAGTGCTGGTCAGTGGCGGTGGCTCTGCACTCATCCCTTATCCTGCCGAGGGCATTACGCTAGAAGAAAAGATCGCTACCACCGATTTACTGCTGGCTTGCGGCGCAACCATCATGCAAATAAACTGTGTACGCAAGCATTTATCTAAGCTAAAAGGTGGTGGCTTTGCTCGCCTAGCTGCGCCAGCTGATATCCATGCGCTTATATTATCTGATGTCTTAGGTGATGATTTAAGCAGTATTGCCAGTGGCCCCACTGTACCTGATCCCAGCACTTACAGCGATGCCATCGCTATTTTTTACGCCTATGGCATTTGGCAGCAAGTGCCTCACAAGGTTCGGCGGCATTTAGAACATGGTAGATTAGGCGTGTTTCCTGAAACACCTAAAGCCTATGATGCTATATTTAATCATTGCACACAGACCTTAATCGGCAGCAATGCCATCAGCGTTAAGGCCGCGTTCAATGCCGCAGAAAACCTAGGCTATCAAACTCAGCTGTATGATACGCATCTGTGCGGTGAAGCTAGAGCGACTGCAGAAACCTGGGTATTGGCCGCAAAACAACTTTGCCATAGCGGCATCAATCTCCCACTGGCTTTTGTGGCCGGTGGCGAAACCACGGTTAGCCTAAAAGGCACAGGACGCGGCGGTCGCAATCAAGAAATGGCATTAGCTTTTGCACTGGCCGCGAAGCAACATGACTTAACAGGCAACTGGACTTTTCTGAGTGGCGGCACGGATGGTCGCGATGGCCCTACCGATGCTGCTGGCGGCATGGTTGATCAAGACAGCTTGACGCGCATGAAGCAAGCTGGCTTAGATCCAATAGCCTTACTAAATAACAACGATTCATATACGGCACTACAAGGCTCACAAGATTTACTGATGACCGGTGCAACCGGTACCAATGTAGCCGACTTACAAGTATTATTACTGCATCCTACTGTTATACCCACATTACTTTAAAATTTAGGGAAGCCCATGTTTAAAAAATCTATGTCCATCGAAGGCTTTGATGATGATCTGTTCCAAGCTATGGAAGAAGAGCGTTGCCGTCAAGAAGATCACATCGAACTGATTGCTTCAGAAAACTACGCCAGCCCAAGGGTCATGGAAGCACAAGGTTCACAATTAACCAACAAATATGCCGAAGGCTATCCTGGCAAACGTTACTATGGTGGCTGTGAGTTTGTCGATAAAGTCGAACAACTCGCCATTGATCGTGCTAAAGCCTTATTTTCAGCGGATTACGCCAACGTACAACCGCACTCTGGCTCTCAAGCTAACATGGCAGTATTCATGGCCTTGATACAACCGGGCGATACCATCTTAGGTTTAAGTCTAGCCGATGGTGGACATTTAACGCATGGTGCAAAACCCAATTTCTCTGGAAAGATCTACAAGGCTATCCAATATGGCTTACAGTCTGAAAGTGGTGAAATTGATTACGCACAAGTCGAAGCGCTTGCCATAGAACACAAGCCAAAATTGATCATCGCAGGATTTTCGGCGTACTCACGTGTTTGGGATTGGCAAAAATTTCGCGACATCGCTGATAAAGTAGGCGCTTACTTTGTGGTTGATATGGCTCATGTGGCTGGATTGATTGCGGCGGGCTTATACCCTAACCCTGTACCTTTTGCCGATGTAGTGACCAGCACTACCCATAAGTCTTTACGTGGCCCTCGTGGCGGCCTAATCGTTTGTAAAAGCAATCCTGAGATAGAGAAGAAAATTGATTCCAGCATTTTTCCTGGCATACAAGGTGGCCCAGCGATGCATATTATTGCTGCCAAAGCTGTTGCCTTTAAAGAAGCGATGCAGCCTGAATTTCGCACGTATCAGCAACAGGTTATTAGTAATGCAAAAGCTATGGCTGAGGTTTTTATCAAACGCGGCTTTGAAATCGTCTCAGAAGGCACTGACAATCATTTAATGTTGGTATCCTTGATTCCTAAAGGCATTACCGGTAAAGCCGCCGATGCAGCACTCAGCAAAGCCCATATTACCGTCAATAAAAATGCCGTACCTAATGATCCACAATCACCTTTCGTCACTAGCGGAATTCGTGTCGGCACACCTGCACCAACGACTCGTGGCTTTAAAGAAGCCGAAATGATAGAAATCGCCAACATGATGTGTGATGTCATGGAAAATATGGAAGACGATACTGTGATTGCCGCAGTACGTGAGAAAGTACATGCACTATGTTCACGTTTTCCTGTTTATAGTTAAGCTTAACGCCTTAACAAAAGTTATCGGGTGATGCTAACGCTTACCCGATCTACTTGGATTCATCGAGTTTATTACCGCACCAAATATCATTAGCTTAGGAATTACATGTCAGATATAGAAATTGCCCAACAAGCCACGATGCGACCGATCATCGCCTTAGCTAAAGAACAGTACAATATAGATCCTGAGCATTTAGAGCCTCACGGTCATTACAAAGCCAAATTATCACTCGAATACATCAACAGCTTGGCAGATAAAGCCGATGGCAAACTCATACTAGTAACGGCCATTAGCCCTACTCCCGCCGGCGAAGGTAAGACCACTACTACGGTCGGGCTAGGCGATGCTATGAACCGCTTAGGCAAAAAGACCATCATGTGCCTACGCGAGCCTTCTTTAGGCCCTTGTTTTGGCGTAAAAGGCGGCGCTGCTGGTGGCGGTTATGCGCAAGTCGTGCCTATGGAAGATATCAATCTGCATTTTACCGGTGACTTTCATGCCATTGGCGTAGCTCATAATCTGCTCTCTGCGTTGATAGACAATCACATTAATCATGGCAATAGTTTGGATATAGACCCTAGACGTATCCAATGGAAACGCGTGGTCGATATGAATGATCGCGCCCTGCGTAACATCGTGGTCGGCATGGGTGGCCCTGCCAACGGTTATTTACGTGAAGATGGTTATGACATTGTAGTCGCCTCTGAAGTAATGGCTATCTTGTGTTTAGCCATTAATCGCGCTGATCTTAAAAAACGCCTAGGCCGTATTATCATCGGTTATAAATCAGACCGCATCACACCTGTTTATGCCAGTGATTTAAATGCGCAAGGTGCTATGGCCGCTTTATTAAAAGACGCGATCAATCCTAATTTGGTACAAACCTTAGAAAATAATATAGCGATCATTCATGGCGGTCCTTTTGCGAATATCGCTCATGGCTGCAACACCGTAACGGCTACGCAAACCGCTTTAAAGCTGGCTGATTATGTGGTTACCGAAGCCGGCTTTGGCGCTGACTTAGGGGCTGAGAAGTTTATTGATATTAAATGCCGCATGTCTGGACTAACACCCTCAGCAGTGGTGTTGGTGGCTACCATTAGAGCCTTGAAATTTCATGGTGGCGTAGCTAAAGACGACTTAAATCAAGAAAACCTAGTGGCACTAGAGCAAGGCTTTGTTAACCTTGAGCGCCATTACCATAATATTACTCAGCATTACGGCTTACCATGTGTGGTCTGTATTAATCATTTCACTTTTGATAGCGACGCTGAAATTGCTTTATTACAACAGCAATGTGTAGCTCTTGGCGCAAGCTGTATCGTCTCTAAACATTGGGCGAAGGGCGGCGCAGGCGCGGAAGATTTGGCACAAAGTATTATTGACCTTGTCGATACGCGTGAACCAAGCTTTACTTATGTTTATGATGAAAACTTAAGTTTATGGGATAAAATTGAAACTATCGCGACTAAGCTTTATGGAGCAACAGGCATTAGTGCCAGCGCCAAAGTAAAAGCCCAACTTGCTGAATGGAATGCCGATTATGGACATTTCCCTATCTGCATGGCAAAAACCCAAATGTCCTTTTCTACTAATCCTAATGCTAAGGGCGCACCAACTGGCCATACTTTAGAAATACGTGAACTCAAACTCGCTAATGGCGCAGGCTTTATCGTTGCTATTGCCGGTGACATCATGACTATGCCAGGCTTACCCAAAGTGCCTGCTGCAGAGCGCATTGATATTGATGATAATGGCAGAATAACGGGCTTATTTTAAAGCTAAGTCTTTGCTTTGAGTGACAAGAATAACGCTCTTATTTGATGACTGGAGCGTAACAGCCTCATCTGTTGCTTGTTAAAACAGCTAAAGCTGTTTTACTCCAGTCACCCACCATTACTATTAATAGATAGCATGATATTCCAATACGACCCTACCATACTGTTACTGATCTCTCTGGCCGGTTTGTATGCAGGAACTCAAAACACTTTAGCTGGTGGCGGTTCTTTTATCACCTTCCCTACTTTATTGCTAGCAGGCTTAGATCCTTTATCAGCTAATATCACCTCGACCTTGGCCTTATTTCCTAACCAAATTACCTCCTCTCTGGCTGGGCGTAAATTAGCAGGAGGCATAGGTGAGCTGAGTTTAAAAAAACTATTTGCTTTCAGTGTCGCTGGTGGTTTAGTTGGGGCGATGCTATTGCTTAATACGCCGGTTACTTTCTTTACGCAACTGGTGCCTTGGCTAGTCCTTATCGCCACCTTGCTATTCACTTGGGGCAGTTTTCGTAAAACGCCATTGCATAGTGCCCAAACCATGCCACTGCCTTTGCTGGCCTTAGTACAATTTATAATCGGTATTTATGGTGGTTATTTTGGCGGCGGTATTGGTATTTTAATGCTGGCTAGCCTAAGCTTAGCAGGACAACAAGTGCGCATGGCAACGGCCACTAAAAACGTTTTAGCTATGGCTATGAACGCGTCAGCCGTATCCTTATTTGCCTTTTCTAGTCATGTGGATTGGTTGGCTGGATTAGCATTAGCTATCGGTGGTATCGGAGGCGGATTTTTAGGCAGTTGGTTGGTGCATCGCTTACCTGAAAAAATCATGCGCGGCTTTGTGGTGTTAGTCGGCATGAGCTTAAGTACTTGGCTATTTGTGCGTTAAAGAGCTCCTATGGATAAGCCTAGCGAAAAAAACAACTACCTTAGCGAACATACCGAGCTAATCAGGCAGAGCTATAGCCATTGGTTGCTAAGCGAATTGATCCCCGAGGTCAGTTCTGCGCTAAACTTTGCAAAAAGCTTATTTGAAGCTGACTTTGCTATAGTTAGCCATAATAGCGCAGCCGAGCCCATCTTTAATTATGCCAATCAAAAGGCCTTAGAATTATTTGAATTTGATTGGCTTGATTTTACGAGTCTGCCTTCAAAATACTCGGCAGAACCGGTTAATCAAAGTGAGCGCGAGCGCTTATTAGCGACGGTAACAAAAAATGGCTATATCGATCATTATGAGGGCATTAGACTCTCAAGTACTGGCAAACGCTTTGTTATCAAAAATGCTGTGGTTTGGAATCTGATCGACAAATATCAGACCTATCAAGGCCAAGCGGCCTGCTTTAAGCAATGGGACTATTTATAATACTCGCCGTTACGCTCATAAACACAAAGGCTAAGAGTGGCAGGAACTTTAGTCGCGACTAAAGTCCCTTCCACAAAACTAATTTTTAAACGCGTCCTACATAATCCATCTTACCGACATCTACACCTAGATGCCTTAGAATGGCATAAGTTGTAGTTAGATGAAAATGAAAATTAGGCAACACAAAATCCAATAAATACGGCAAGCCTAAGAAGTTCATTTCATTACTACCAAATTTTAACTGAATGGCACGCTGTTCATTGCCATCGATTTGCTCTGGGCTCAAGGTTTGTAAAAAAGCAATGGTTTTAGCAATACGGGCTTGTAACTCCGCAAAACTGCTTTCGTTATCTTCATAACTAGGCACCTCTACACCCGCCAAACGCGCCGCACAGCCTTTAACCATATCAGTAGCAATTTGTACCTGACGGCTTAGCGGAAACATATCGGGCGCTAATCGCCCATTAATAAAAATTGCCGGATCAATCTTTTTAGCTTCTGCATGAGCAGCGGCTTTATTCAATATTTCAGATAAATTACCTAACATACGTACAAACGAAGGCACTGAGGCTTGATACAAAGATATAGACATAATAGTTCCAAGAAGTTAAGGATTTGAAATATAGACTAAACAATAACATGATTGGTATTTTATAACGCTAATCATCTATGGTAAATCTACATTTAATGCTTAGCTTTTTAGCACGACCACCAATCATGAGTGAGCGACTATAGCCGATCAATCCAGATGCCACCCCAGTAAACAAGCCTAGTGCTTATCTATTAAGGCTCTTTTTTCAGCATGGGAAAGAGCAGAACTTCGCCATTGTTTAGGCATTTCCCAGGCAGCCAGCCATGTAAGCCATTCAGAAACTGGCATGGGCTTAGCAATCCCATATCCTTGGAATTGGTAACAACCTAATTGCAATAAAGCCACGCCATGCTCAATTGTTTCGACTCCTTCGGCAATCACCTGCCTACGGAAAGAATGGGCTAAACCGATGATGGCTTGCACTAAAGTTTTATCTTCTTCGTTATTAAGCATATCAAAGACAAAACTACGATCTATTTTTATAGCTTGTACCGGAAAATGCCTAAGATAACTCAACGAACAATAACCAGTTCCGAAATCATCTAATACCACGCTCAGACCTAACAACTGACAGTCTTTAATCAAACAGGCAACTTGTGCTAAATTAGTTAAGGCTTCTGTTTCTAATATTTCTAACTCAAGATTTTCAGGCTTTATCTTAGAGTAACGCTGCAAAACATGACTAAGCTGCTCTATGAAGCCCTCGGTTTGCAAAGATAAAGCCGTAACATTAACACTAATTTTAAGTTGCAAACCAAACTTCAGCCAGTCAGTCATCTGAGCAAGAGCCTCATTAATTACCCAAGCATCCAACTTAAGCATAATCTCATGTCCAACAATTTGAGGTAAAAAATCGCCAGGCTCCAATAAACCTAGCTCAGGATGTTGCCAACGGATTAACGCTTCAGCACCAAAGATCACTCCCTTTTGTATATCCACTTTTGGCTGAAAAAATAAGCAGAACTCCCTATTTTCTAGTGCGACTTCAAGGCGCTTAATCAAGCCTCGATAAGCTAATGCCTGCTCCAAGACCCCTTGTTGCTCAATTTGTATCTGATTTAGCAAATGAAAGTCGTCAGCATAGCGATACAACTGTTGCTGAAGTATTTCAATCTCGCTTAAATCCAACATTTTATCGATTATCAGGATATCCACCACAAGGTCAAACCTTACCTTAAGATTAAATTTATACTTATAAATAATAGGTTTTTAATGACATTTTACAGCACCATCAACTAATAACCTGATTAAGGAAAATGAGAAAGGCTAGCAAAGTCTACATTTAGCAGCTAATGTTTTTTTCTAACCCACTTGCAACTTTATATTTTTAATAATAACATAGTAATAGTGCTTTTATTACACACACTAATTATATTTAGGATGTCCGTTATCTAGCAAATGGTAAATTAAACTAGCATGAAGAAAATATTAATTGTCGATGACCAAGTTCTGATTAGAAAACTAATTACCTTAACGCTAGGAACAAAATATTATATCGTAGAAGCTTCGAGTACTGATGAAGCCAGCCTAATGCTTGAACAAGAAGCACCTGATCTTGTCGTGCTCGATATCATGATGCCAGGCACTAATGGTCTAGAATGGTTAACTATGATAAAAAGCAATGCTAAATATTCATCTCTAAAAATTATCTTACTCAGTGCTAAAGGACAAAGTTCAGATATAGATCTAGGTCTTGCGACAGGTGCTGATGCTTACGTCACAAAACCCTTCAGCCCTCTTGATCTAATTTCCAAAATCTCCACTTTATGTATAGAATAGAGTTCCATAGCTGCAAAAGCTGTGTTTTTTTCAAGCTAACAATAACCACTCATAAACTAGCACCATACACGCCCTTAATCACTAAAAGGATACATCATAGTGCGACATAAAATTGCTCTTACTGCCCTAAACTTAATGACTACTCACGATGTAGCAAAAAAACTGGGAGTCACTATCCGCTCGGTGCAACTATGGGTGGAACAAGGCCTACTTGAAGGCTGGAAAACACCTGGAGGGCATCGACGTATAACTTCAGAATCATTTGATCGCTTTGTTTCAAGCCAAGAAATTGCCCTAGCACCAACTGAGGTTATCGACGCGCAATTAAGAGTCGTTGCAGTTGAAGATAATGAAGCGATGTTAAAGCTATATAACTACACAATTCAATCCTGGCAACTGCCCATCAAATTAGATTGTTTTAGCAATGGTTTTGAAGCACTTATTAATATTACCCAAGATATCCCAGACGCGCTGATTATCGACCTTAACATGCCCGATATGGATGGCTTTGCTATGCTCGAAGCTCTCAACAAATCTAATATTTTAAATCAGCTAGCGGTTATTGTGATCAGCGGCTTATCTAATGAAGAAATCCTAAATCGCGGAGGCCTCCCGCCTAGAGCAAGAATCTATAGTAAAGAACAAATCCCTTTTGGTGAAATGAAGGAATTTATGCGTGGCTTAATCGATAACAAAAACAGCTTACAAGCTAAACATTGATTCTATGAACCAACTAAAAGCCACTCAATGTCTAGCTCATAGTTCATGATAATTAAGCAGGTAAAAAATTCTGTCACAGTATAGATTTTAGCGGACGTTATATTTAAGAACTAAGGTTATAGTGTTTAGCTACTAGAAGACTATACTTTGCCAGACAATCGTTTTAATCAGGATTATTATATCAACACCATGCTTTCTTTTTATGCCAAAAACATTAGCAGGTCTACATGATATGGAACCGCATAGCATTATTTCAGAGACTTCTGACTCAACCGGACTGTTGAATGATGTTAGTTAAAAAAAATCATTTAGAGTCTAGCTCCCTAGAAAATCAAAAACGCTTAGAGAAACTAATAGAAACCACAACTGATGGCATTTGGGATTGGGATCTACAAACTAATACTGTCTATTATTCTGATCGCTGGAAAGCCATGCTCGGCTATAATCCGGATGAAATCAGCACTGAATATACTGAATGGAGCAATAGAGTCCATCCAGATGACTTAGTCTTGGCTCTTAAAACATATCAGGACTATTTTGCAGGGAAAATTGCCAATTACGAATGTCTAATAAGAATGCAACATAAAGACGGTAATTGGAAATGGATATTAACCAGAGGCGTCATATCTGATCAAAGTGATGACGACCCCAAAAATTTGATCGGTATTGATATCGATGTAACGCCCATCAAATTGGCAGAAGAACAATTAAAGAAAACCGAACATGAATTAATGGCTATCCTTAACGGCCATCCGGACGGCATAATTTGTATTAATACCTTACAAAACGTTCATTTTGTCAATGACACCTATTGTAAAATGACTGGCATTAGCCATGACATAGTTCAGCATAGTAGCCTTCATGACCTCGTCTCTCAGTTACTTAACAAGTATCACGATGATGGCCTACTCATAAACGCACTAAATTCGTCTGAACCTACCGAACTGCTACTAAAGTCGAAACACCATTCAACAACACTTAAGCTAAGCATTTCTGCTCATCAAAGTGACAATATTCAGCAGATTCTTTATTTTAGAGATATTAGCAGCGAATATGACCTAGATCAGATGAAAAGTGAATTTTTAGCAACAGCAGCCCATGAACTGCGTACCCCCATGGCCAGTATTTATGGCTTTGCCGAGTTATTACTTAATAATGACTATGATAAGGTGACCACTGTAGATATTGTCAGCACTATTCATGAGCAAGCTAAAGCACTAACCTACATGATCAATGATTTACTCGATCTAGCTCGAATTGAAGCACGACTGGGCAAAAACTTTATTATGAAAGAACAACCCATTGAAAGAGTTATTGAACTAGCTATTAAAGCCTGCGAGGGCTTTGCTGGTCATGAAAGAATTTATTTTCAACACGGCAACGCCACTCCAGAACTTGTATTCGACGCAACTAAAATCAACCAAGCTTTATGTAATATATTAAGCAACGCTTGCAAATACTCGCCCGCACAAAGCATTATTCACGTCACCACTAAGCAGCTTAGTTTAGGGAATAACAACTATGTAGGGATTCAGATTCGCGACCAAGGCATAGGTATGACCTCTGAACAAAGCAAGCACCTATTTGATCGTTTTTGGCGAGCTGATCTTAGTGGTTTAATTGCCGGCACAGGGCTAGGTATGTCTATCGTTAAAGAAATTGTCGACGCCCATCACGGACAGATTGAAGTTGTTAGTCAACCAAATCAAGGCACTGCCATTACTGTATGGCTACCCTTATTAACTAAGCCCCATACTGACTTTGAGACTTTAAAAAACTCAGCCCTCCCTGCTGAGACTCAACTTTCGTCTAAGCCATCAAAAGTATTTGATGAAATTTACGAACAACTCATTAATAGCCAGTTTATTTTCGATCAACAATTAACTACATTACAAGTCGAACTAGGCGAGTCAAAACGAGATGCTTTTCAACTCTTTAATGCAGCCGTGAAAAACTATGATTACTCTGCCGCTCTATTTTTAATCGAGAACCTAAAATGACCCCTCTCATTACCAAGCCTAAAATCTTAATCGTTGATAATTCGGCAGATTATATTGAAGCACTTGCCGATATTCTCCAAGATCAATATGAACTTTATGTCGCTAAAAGTGGAGAACAAGCATTACTTATTGCTGAAAGCGGCATACCACTCGACTTAATTTTACTAGACATAGTAATGCCCAATGGTATCAGCGGCATGGAAGTCTGTCAGAAACTTAAATCTAATCATTCAACAGCCCATATTCCAATACTGTTTGTGACCGTGTTGACCGATGAACAAGATGAGTTGTTAGGTTTTAATTTAGGTGCTGCCGATTACATCACAAAACCGGTTCGTCCTGCCATCGTCAGAGCACGTGTTAAAACTCATATACTATTAAAAAAACAAACAGAACACCCCACCTATTTAGCATTCATCGATCAATTGACGTTAATTCCTAATCGCCGTAATCTTGATGAATTACTGGATAATGAATGGACGCGCGCTAGACGCAACAAAACACCTATTTCTGCCTTGCTGTTAGACATTGATCATTTTTCTACTTTCAACGAGCACTATGGAAAAATGCGTGGCGATGAATGTTTACAACACATAGCGCAGTCACTTAAATCAAGCTTAAAAAGATCTAGCGATTTTATTGCTCGTTTTGGAGGAGAGGAATTTATTGTTGTTTTGCCCGATGCTGATGCCAACCAAGCCAAACACATTGCCGAACGGCTATTGATAACAGTTGCTGAGCTCAATATTCAACACGAGCAATCTAGCACAGCCCCCATAGTGACTATCAGTATCGGCGGAGTAACCTTTACGCCCTCTTTCAAAGACAGTAGTCCCAGCGCACTACTAACTAGTCTTGATAGTCAATTATTGCGGGCAAAAGCCAATGGTAGAAATCAAATCAATTTTGCAGATTAAATGATATGAGTAAATAGACCATTATTCTAGGTTACAAGTGCGTCAAGCTAAGTTTTACGTTCAGGCCAACCTAAAACAGTTAACGCCTGCAAACGTTCAGGCGTACCGATATCCATCCAGAATCCAGTAAAATGTTGCCCTGAAACACGACCTGCAGCAACTGCTTCTCGTAATAACAACCCTAATTTACGACGGCCAACCTCTAAGTCTTTAAATAAATCTGAATGATAAAGACCGATACCACTAAAGGTCTGTTGATGTGACTGATGCTCACATAACTGCCCCCGCTCATCAAGACCAAAATCGCCCTGTAGATGATGAAGTGGATTGTCTATGAGTACTAAGTGCGCTAAATCAGGCGTTAAGTCTTTAAGTTGAGCATAAGGAAAATCAGTGGCAATATCTGCATTAACCACTAAAAAAACACCTTCTCCCAATAAAGGTAAAGCATTGATTATCCCGCCTGCCGTTTCTAAACCTAATTCACCCTCAGGCGAATACTGAATACTGGCTCCATAACGTTGGCCATCCCCTAAATAATCAACAATCTGTTGCCCGAGATGGGCGTGATTAATCACAATATCGGTAAAACCTGCTACCACTAATTGGTCAATAGTATGCTCAATCAAAGCGCGACCTGAAACCTTTAGCAAAGGCTTAGGCGTATGATCAGTTAATGGTCGCATTCTCTCACCACGACCTGCGGCTAAAATCATAGCCTTCATATTGAGTGCCCCTGCCTGAAAGTTTCATAAACTGGCATGACCTGCTCCTGCAAAAACTCTGAGAAATCCGATAACTCAGGATAGTCTGCACATACAGTGAGTACATAATTTAGGGTGCGCGGTATATCATTAAGATAAGTTGATTTACCATCTCTCAAGTGTAGTCTTGAAAAGATGCCGATGGCTTTAAGATGGCGCTGTAAACCCATTAAATCAAACCAGCGTTTAAATTGCTCTGGACTTACAGTAATTAATTCTAGCGTTACTAAACGTTGATAATATTGGTTACGCCACTGTTCAATGAGTTCGGCTGACCAACTGATATAACAATCTCGCAATAATGACACCAAATCGTAAGTGATAGGCCCAACAACCGCATCTTGAAAATCAATAATACCTGGCGAATCATCCATCAAAAACATTAAGTTACGCGAATGATAATCTCTATGTACACATACTAGCGGTTGCTCTAAAGCCGAGCTAATCAATAACTCACATACGCCAACCCATATGTCAGCAGGCACAAGCGTATCTAAGCTTTCATGCAAAAACCAATCTTCGAATATTCCTAGCTCTCGTTGCAGCAAAGCTTCATTATAAAATGGCAAGCCACAATGCTGTAACGAAGTTTGTGACTGTATAAGTAACAAAGCCTCAAAAGCACTATCATACAAAACAGTCGCATTTTCTACTGTTAACTGATCTAAAAAGCACTGCGTACCAAAATCTTCCAGCAGTAAAAACCCTTCAACAGTGTTTTGTTGGAAAATAATCGGAACATTAACCTTAAACTCGGCTAATAAATGAGCTATGCGGACAAAGGCTGCTGTATTTTCTTTATCAGGCGGTGCATCCATGACCACAAAAGAACCATCAGGCGTTTTAATTCTAAAATAGCGTCTAAAACTAGCATCACTAGAAGCCAATTGGCAATCGTTAACTATCATTAATAAGTCGTTTTCTAGCCAATCGAGTAGTGATATTGTTCTTAAATCGTCGAACATCGTTATATTTGAGTTAGTTTAGTTATAATATGGAGTAAATTAAGGTAAAATGTAGCATTAGCATTCTATTCGATTTACCTTCTGTAACGCCACTAAAGTTAATGCCGCCTATGCTTCGCCGTTTATTCTTGGTTTTTTTACCATCACTAGTTGCCTCTGTCAGTCATGCCAACGAAGCCTCGTGGAGTTGTGAGCAAAATAAAGACCATAAAGAATGGGTCTGTGTAGGTGAAAAAAAAAAGGTAGCAGAACCTGCACCCTTACCGGAAAAACCAGAGCCCATTAAAGCTTCAGCGATCGGAACGGTAACTATAGAAGACATGTATTCGACTAAAGATCCCGAAACTGAATCCGTAAAGCCAGCGAACATAGAGCCCCAGCCTACAGCTAAACCAATAATCCCAGTACCCACTGATATCCGTCAAGCTGAGCCTATTGCAGCAAAACATGCCAACCCCGTTAATACCGCAACTATTCAAGCGGAGCCTGCGATAACTACTAAAGCCAGCACAAGCAATAATAACCAGCGCTCAGGATCGAGTTGCAACGCTAGTTCAAAGAATGCCACTTTAGACTGTCAGCCTATTGACACTAAACCAAACTCTAGCACAGTTGAGTCGCAGGTCAGCCCAGTTGTTGTCGGCACTGAATTAACGCACAACAATGTGCCTGAAACCTTTGAAAAGCCCATGATGAGCTTATTGAATCCAGCCTTTAATCATCAACAAGAGCAAATCTTTAACACTCTGACCTCAAAATTGCCTTATGATCCTTGGGAAAATTGCGGCGCAGGCCCTACCAAAAAGCGTAACTTTATATCCTCTGCTAATTTACGTGAAGTCACACCTTTAAATGTTAAATCCAATTTTGCTGAGATTTTTGACAATGAAATTAGTGATTACTCAGGTAATGTACTTATCAATCGCGCCGATCAACATTCTATTTCACACATCGCCAATTACGACAATGTCTCAGATGTCATGAATTTAGAAGGCGATGTTTATTATCATGATGATACCTTGGCCTTACATACTGAAGCGGCCACTATGAATCTTGCCAATGATCAAGCTAAGCTTAGAGAGGTAGAATTTATTTCCCCTGCAACGCCTTTAAGAGGCTTTGCAGGTTCCTACTTTCGAAAAAGCAAGACCTTATCCCAATATACCGACGTAGCCTACACCACTTGCCGCCCAGGCAACCAAGATTGGGTGATTCACGCCTCTGAATTGGAAATGAATAAAGTAACCGGCCAAGGCACGACTAAAAACACCTGGATAGAGTTCAAAGGCACGCCAGTCATTTATACGCCCTACTTATCCTTCCCTATCGACGACAGACGTCTTTCCGGCTTTCTTTCGCCAACATTTAGTAATACACGCTACAGTGGCTTTCTATTTGCAGCACCTTACTATTGGAATATTGCCCCTAATTACGATGCAACCTTAACACCTAGGGAATTATCATCCAGAGGCCCATTAATGGCAGGTAAATTTCGCTATTTAACCGAATATGCTACGGGTAAATTAGGGGCCGAATATATGCCTAATGACAGCCAACTGAATACCTCACGCTATTTGTTTTCCTTACAAAACAGCTCGGTGATTAATCCCTCGTTAAGTTCAAACATGGATTTGAATTTAGTTTCAGACGATACCTATGTCGCTACCACTGGTACCGCCCTAGGTTTTACAAACTACAATTACCTAAGAAGCTTTGCCAACGTCAATTACAACAAATACGGCTTTAATTTTATTGGTGCAGCGGATACTTACCAATCAATTAATCCCGCAGCACCAGATACCTCTTTACCGTATAGAAGATTACCGCAGCTTAATCTTAATTATGCCCATGACTTTAGCGGTTTTCCGATACACACCGAAGTGCAAAATGAATTTGTAGATTTCCAGCATAATAATAGTAATATTGTTGAAGGTCAGCGTATTAACACGCGACCTTCTATAAGCATGCCTTTGCAAACGGACAGTACATTTTTTACGCCTAAACTTTCTTTACAAGCAACTAATTATACTCTTAATGGGCAACCTAATTTTAATGGGCAAGCTAATTCCCCAACAGGCTTAATTAGAACGCTACCGATTTTTTCTGCAGACTCTGGCTTGTATTTAGAAAGAAATATCAATCTTGCCAATTCGACTTATGTACATACCTTAGAGCCACGCTTATTTTATTTATACGTACCTTCGGTTAATCAGAGCAATATACCGGTGTTTGATACTGCACTCTATGATTTCCAGTTTAATACCATGTTTAGAGAAAACAGCTTCAGTGGTACTGATCGTATACAAGATGCTAATCAAATCACCACAGCCCTCACTTCTCGCTTTGTGGATAATAATACTGGCTTAGAGCGCCTTAAACTGAATGTTGGGCAAATATTGTATTTTCAAGACCGCACCATTGGCATACCAATGGTGCTTTCTAATGGCCAGATCATTTCTGACATGGGTAAGTCTAAAGACGCTGTATCTAATTTAGTCACCGAATTATCTAGTGAACTAACAAAGCAAATATCCGTTAACACCGGAGCGCAATGGAGTCCTATCCGAAATGACATTGAAAGAATCAAAGCCAATGTCCATTTTAGAAACCAAAGTAATGAGCTATTTAACATCGGCTATCTCTATAGAAAGAACCCCTTAATTTCCGATGGTAGCAACAACATTAGCCTAGGTGACACCTCTTTCCGTTGGCCTATTGCCAAAGACTGGCATCTATTAGGACGTATGCAGTATTCATTGCACTATGATGAGATCCAAGATAGTTTCATAGGCATAGAAAAAGAAAACTGTTGCTGGCGCTTTCGATTGTTAGGAAGGCATTTCATGAACAATTTAACGATTATCAATGGCCAACCCGTCCAAATCGCTGGCGCTCCAGGCTCCAGCCAAAACGGCATGTTCTTTCAAATAGAATTGAAAGGCTTGACTGGTTTTGGCGATGATATTGATCAATTCTTACAAAAAAGTATTTATGGTTTCCGGACAACTAAAAAAAATGATTTATAACGATATGATTAAAAAAGCCCTGATGCCTTTGTTATTTAGCGCATTGTTCTTTAGTTATTTTTCTGCACAGGCACAAGTGCTAGGAAAAATAGCCGCCGTTGTAGAAGAGGATATTATTCTCGAACAAGAACTCGATAAAGAAGTGGCTACCATTTCACAAAGAATACGTGCCGGTAATACACCCGCACCACCAGAAACTGTTTTACGTAAACAGGTGCTGGAAAAAATGATCATGGATAAACTGCAACGGCAATTAGCTGAAAAAGCCGGCATTAATGTCAGCGAAGATCAAATTGCCAATTCTGCAGCGGATATTGCGCAAAGAAACAATATGTCGCTGGAGCAATTTAGAGCCGAACTAGAAAAGCAAGGCATGCCCTATAAAACTTTTTTAGATAATATGCGCAATGAAATAGTCATCAACCAATTACGCAGCCGTGAAATTGGTGGACGCATTAAGGTGACTGATCGCGAGGTCGAGCATTTTATTGAAACACAGGGCAAATCAGGCGTAGAAAATGTGCAATATCATTTAGGCCATATTCTGATTGCACTTAAAGAGGGCGCATCAGCCTCAGAAATACAAAAAGCCGAAGCTAAAGCCGATCATCTGGTTAAAACCTTACGTGCAGGACAAAGCTTTACTCAAGTCGCTATGAGTGAATCAGAAGATGATAACGCTCTAAAAGGTGGGGACTTAGGCTGGCGTACCATTAATGACGTACCGACTTTGTTTGCTCAAAAGGTCAGTCAGATGCAAGCAGATGAAGTGTCTGATGCTATCCGCAGTCCTAGCGGTTTTCATATCCTTAAAATGTTAGAAATTAAAGGTTTAGATAACCACGTAACAACTCAAACTAAAGTTCGTCATATTTTAATAAAAACCAATGAGTTAATCGATGATGACGAAGCCAAAAAACGCTTACAAGCTTTACGCGACCGCATAATCGATGGTGATGATTTTGCTAAACTAGCTCGCGCCAATTCAGACGATAAGGGCTCAGCCATCAAAGGTGGCTCATTAGACTGGGTGAACCCAGGTGATTTGGTTAAACCCTTTGAAGACACAATGACTAAACTGGCTATTAATGAATTGAGCGAGCCTATACAATCCCAATTTGGCTGGCATTTAATTCAAGTACTAGATCGTAAGGCCAAAGATGATAGTGAAGAACATAAAAAGAATCTAATCCGAGAAGCCATACGTAAACGTAAAATTGAGGAAGAAACTGAACTTTGGATGCGTAGACTTCGAGACGAAGGTTTTGTGGAAATTTATCCATAATCGAATATATAGCCAAACTATAGATAGAGAGTAGTCGTTGAAAAATCAATTACAACAGATTTTAAACAGTACTAATTTAGATGCTAACTGTGCTTTAATTCGCACACTTTGCACTGAATTAGAAATTGATAGCTTAACGTGTGCAGCTGCCTTACTCACCTTAATATCAACCGATGAAATAGCATCGCTGCCTGTCACTCAAGCGCTCCCTACTCCTAGCTTAACTACCAATATTGTAGCTACCAATATCAAAATGATTCGTTATCGGCTCAATGTAGGTAGCGAACAACAAGTAACTGCTGACCTGCTTAAAAAGCTATTAATTGAAGAATCTGGCGTAGACAAAAACAACATCCATAATATTCATATTCATGGCTTATATACCCTCCTAGGATTACCTGATGAAATGCCTCCTGATATATTTCTACATTTAAAAACAGTAGAAATCAATCAGCATAAACTTGATATTAGGCGCGTAAAAACCAATAATAAAAGGCGCAGTAATAATTACATCCGAAGAGGACGTAAGCGTGACAGCAAACCTAATAATGGTACAGAAACAAAACCCGACACTCACCCTACTGATTAATAATTTGAGCTTGATGAAGGCTGTACTTAAATGACTCATTCTGTTTTACACACAACCGATACCCTGCACTCAAAACCCATCTTAGGCTGGCGTGAATGGGTAACAATACCCGAACTAAATCTTGAGCATATTAAAGCTAAAATAGACACCGGCGCAAAGTCTTCTGCTTTACACGCCTTTGCCATAGAACCTTATCGTAAACAAAATCAGCGCTGGATAATGTTTGCCATACATCCCGAGCAAAATAATACCGATATCGTGATTGAGTGTCATGCAGCTGTTAAAGATAGGCGTATAGTCTCTGACTCTGGCGGCCATAAACAGCGCCGTTATGTGATAGAAACACAGTTATTATTAGGTTCCGCTATCATTACCGCAGAAATAACCCTGACTAATCGAGATAGTATGTTATTTCGTATGTTAATCGGTCGCACCACGCTCAATGATCGCTTTATGATTGATCCTAGCGCGTCTTATTGTCAGGAAAAATCCCACTCACCATCAACCGTATAAATCCTGGAGTGCTGAGCTTTAGCTATTGCACTATAAAACAGCTGAAGCTGTTTTACTCCAAACTTAGCGGCAATCACACGGGTGGATGCAATGGAGTTGAATCAAAAATAATCGAATCTAATTCCTCGATTCCGTTTTACTCCATCGAGGCTACTTGCTTGAATAAAATTAATCATCTTATATATTTATGCAAACATTAAAAGATAAAAATATTCTGCTAATTGGAGCTACCGGTGGCATTGGCAGCAAGTAGCCTCGATGAAACGCAGTGGAATCGAGGAAGTCGAGCGTTGCAACTCCCCATGCTGGTCAGGATTTGCAACCCCGACCGGAACGTTTAGATGCTTCGATAACGTCTATACCTAAGTTATAA
>CAMDNJ010000023.1 GCA_945902915.1 Crenothrix polyspora
GATGCGTAATATCAACGACTATATAATTAATTTCTATAATAGTCAGCGATTACATTCTACATTGGGATATGTTTCGCCCAATAACTATGAAGCCAATATGGCTATGAAACAACCTATCTCTGTGTCTTAAAAAACTTGACCACTACAGCATTTTGCATCTGTATTAGTCATTTGCCAACTCCCTTGGTGGTTGCCAGCATCCTTTGGGGCTTTCATCGGGACACTAATTTCTACAGTCGCTCCCGGTGGCGTCATCGGGACAGAAACAGAGGATGGTGCGGCCATTTGGTCACCACCGACAAAGGTCAGGTTGTAACCGCTCCAGCTTGTTGCACCGCTATTCTTTAACTTCCAGGTCTTAGTAAAGCTCTGGCCTGGGACCATCACTGTCCCATCGGGTATGGTTACGTCACTCACAAAATCAGCGCCCCCGCCTATACAGATGCGACCTTCTGTCAGTGGGCTTTGTGCGCAGGCGACCGAAGACAAACCTAATGTCACTATAGATAAAATAACTGCTGCATGTTGTTTTTTCATGATCTACTCTCCGCTATAGATTGGCTGGGTTTAACAAGATGCCAAGCATTCAAAAGAACACAAAAGCCTAACTATAATTAGACATCCTAATAGACGTAAAACATTGCGTCATTTGTTTGTCTAAATCAATATTGTGATTTAAAATTACTTAAATTTTATTAAGATAGCTAAATTTATCACATCCTAAATTAAATGTAATACCCATCAAAAAGTTAACTGTCCCAGCGCCTTAATTACTCGATCAAGTCAGAGAAAAAAATCGCTTGAAGCATTACAGCATCCGTGCAGGGCAAGCTAATACCAAATGGATTAAACGCTATATTTTGCATTTTGGCAAGAAACATCCTCGTGATATAGGCGCCTCTGACATAAGGCAGCAAGTAGTCGCGTAGGTTGGGTCTCATGTTTTTCGAAACCCAACACATTTGTATGGAAATGTTGGGTTAACGATAAAGCCGTTAGCATAACTTACTTGGCGTCCAAATATTGACTAGCTTAGGCATTGCGTTTCAACTAGTAACGCCGACTAGGATTGCGTTTTATTTCATGGTACATAGTAACGGTTGCTAAATCCAAGCCAATTGGCCAAACCAATAGCCATTATCATCTTCAGCACAACTTACCAAGTCATCGTTATACAAAGGTTCAAAACAACGGTACAAAAAGATCGATCAATATGCAAGATACCAGAAAGACCATCGGCAAAGCGAATAGCCAGGTAGAGTGGGCAACGCTCACTGCCCAACGTTCAATCTGAAAATGGTGGGCAAACGATAAAGCTGTTTGCACACCCTACATGACTTTAGATAACGGTTTTATCGTTGCTTAATTTAGAACATGAACATGGAGCAGCGGAGTGACTTAACCAACGTTATTAGGCTATAAAAAAGGGTGAATAAATCGACTGTTTATTCACCCTTGATAAAGATTCTAGCTGGCAAACCTTATCTAGGCAATTCTGATGAACCCATTAAAAATTCATCAACGGCTCTAGCGGCTTGTCGGCCTTCACGTATTGCCCAGACCACTAATGATTGTCCACGACGACCATCGCCGGCTGCGAATACTTTGTTAATGCTAGTGCTGTATTGTTTTTCGGTGGCTTTAATTTGACCACGGCCATCTAATTCAACACCTAATTGCTTTAACAAACCTTCATGTACAGGATGCACGAAACCCATAGCTAATAGCACTAAGTCAGCATCTAAGGCAAAAGCACTGCCTTCTTTATCTGACATTTTCCATTGGCCGCCTTCTTGTTTCCATTCCACTTCTACGGCATTCAAATGTGTAATCACGCCATCTTTGCCTGTTACGCTTTGAGTATTGGCACTCCAATAACGGTGCTTGATACCTTCATCGTGTGAGGTCGTGGTGCGTAACTTGTTAGGCCAGTTTGGCCAAGTGGTTAATTTGTTTTCTTTTTCAGGAGGCTTAGGCAAAATTTCCAATTGCACAACGGACAATGCGCCTTGGCGTATAGAAGTCCCTATGCAATCAGAGCCGGTATCGCCGCCGCCTATTACGACCACATGTTTGCCAGCTGCGGAGATAGCGACATCTTCTGCGATGCTATCACCGGCATTGCGTTTGTTTTGCTGACGTAAGAAATCCATCGCAAAATGAACGCCCTCGAAATCATTGCGGCCCGCTACTTCTAAATCACGCGGTTTTTCTGAACCAACGGCTAATACCACAGCATCGAAGTCATCAAGTATTTTTTGTACGGGAATATCGGTGCCGATATGGCTGTTGGGTCTAAAGCGCACACCTTCAGCTTGCATTTGCGCAATACGTCGGTCTATGTGTGACTTTTCCATTTTAAAATCAGGAATGCCGTAACGTAGTAAGCCACCGATACGGTCATTCTTTTCATAAACCACCACATCATGTCCGGCACGCGCTAACTGTTGTGCACAAGCCATGCCAGCAGGGCCAGAGCCTATCACAGCGACACGTTTACCAGAGCGTTGCTCAGGAATGAGAGGTTTTACCCAACCCATTGCCCAGCCTTTATCGATAATGGCGCGTTCTATAGATTTAATGGTGACAGGCTGATCGGTTAAATTCAAGGTACAAGCCGCTTCACAAGGGGCAGGGCAAATACTTCCGGTAAATTCGGGGAAGTTATTGGTGCTATGTAACACCGATAAAGCTTCTTGCCAATTGCCGTGAAATACACCGTCATTCCACTCAGGAATAATGTTGTTAACAGGGCAGCTTTGATGGCAAAAAGGGATGCCGCAATCCATGCAGCGTGAGCCTTGCTCAGCCATTTTCTCGTCGCTAGGCGCGATGGTAAATTCTCGATAATGTTTTATACGATCACTCGGTGCTTCATAGCTCCGTTCAGTGCGCGCTAGTTCCATAAAACCAGTGGGTTTTCCCATTTTAAATACCTTCTTTAAATAAACGGTTACGCAGTTAGGGAGGCTTGTTCTGCTTTAATTTGTTTAAGCGCTGCACGGTAATCGACCGGCATGACTTTAACAAACAGCGGCAAGTAATGCTGCCAATTATCCAGTATGTGTTGTGCTCTAGGGCTGCCCGTATAGCGTTTATGATTTTCAATCAAATGCTTTAAGCGTTGTGCGTCATGACGGGTCATGTCGGACATCAAATGGACACGACCATGGGTTTCTAAATCACCACCTTGATGAGCAAGGAGTTCAAGAGCATCATCATCTTCTGGTATCGGTTCTAGCTCTACCATGGATAGATTGCACAATTGGTCAAAATTACGTGATTCATCCAACACATAGGCGACACCACCTGACATACCGGCTGCAAAATTACGTCCGGTTTTGCCCAATACCACGACGACACCACCAGTCATGTATTCGCAGCCATGATCACCTAGGCCTTCAACGACCGCAAGGGCACCTGAGTTACGCACAGCAAAGCGTTCGCCGGCAACTCCATTGAAGTAACATTCACCACTGATAGCACCATAGAGTACGGTATTACCTACGATAATGTTTTCTGCGGGATCAATAGGGCAGTCTTTAGGTGGATATATAGCAATACGTCCGCCGCTCATGCCTTTACCAACGTAGTCGTTGCCTTCGCCTTCAAGTTCGATGCTAATGCCTTGCGCTAAGAAAGCACCAAAGCTTTGTCCGGCAATACCCGTAGCCTTAATAGCAATAGTGTCTTCAGGTAAACCTTTGTGGCCATAACGCTTAGCCACTTGACCAGAGAGCATAGCGCCTACCGTTCTGTTGACGTTGCGAACGTGAGTATTGATTTGCACAGCCTGGCCTTTTTCTAGGGCAGGTTGAGCTTCTGCAATTAAGCTATGATCTAAGGCTTGCTCTAAGCCGTGATCTTGGCTTTCACAATGATAAACGGCAGTGTCTTCATCAACGTCTGGTTTGTAGAAGATTCGACTAAAGTCTAAACCATCCGTTTTCCAATGTGATAAGGCGCGTTGCATATCCAGTTTGTCAGAACGGCCGACCATTTCATTAATGGTACGAAAGCCCAGTTTGGCCATCCAGCGTCTGACATCTTCAGCAACCATGAAGAAATAATTGACCACATGTTCAGGCTGTCCAGTAAAGCGTTTACGCAGGACAGGATCTTGTGTAGCCACACCGACAGGGCAGGTGTTTAAATGACATTTACGCATCATTAAGCAGCCTGAAACAATCAAGGGCGCGGTAGCAAAGCCAAACTCATCTGCGCCTAGTAAAGCGCCAATAATGACATCGCGACCTGTGCGTAAACCACCGTCTACTTGCACGGCAATACGGCCACGCAGTTTGTTAAGCACTAAAGTTTGATGAGTTTCAGCTAAACCAATTTCCCATGGCAAACCAGCGTGTTTGATCGAGGTCATAGGGCTTGCACCTGTACCGCCGTCGTAGCCGGAGATGGTGACATGATCAGCGTGAGATTTAGAAACACCTGCTGCAACAGTACCAACGCCCACTTCAGAAACCAATTTAACACTGATGCGTGCTTCTGGATTGACGTTTTTCAAATCATGAATCAACTGAGCTAAATCTTCAATTGAATAAATATCATGATGAGGCGGTGGCGAGATTAAACCTACGCCTTGAGTAGAATGACGAACTTTAGCAATAACGGCATCGACTTTATGGCCGGGTAACTGCCCACCTTCGCCTGGTTTTGCGCCTTGAGATATTTTAATTTGTATATCATCAGCGTTAACTAAATACTCGGTGGTTACACCAAAACGACCCGAAGCAACTTGCTTGATCGCCGAGCGCATAGAGTCGCCGTTGGGTAGAGTTTTGAAGCGCTCAGGAAGTTCGCCACCTTCTCCGGTATTCGATTTTCCACCAATACGGTTCATAGCGATGGCTAGATTGGTATGCGCTTCATAAGAAATTGAACCAAAAGACATCGCGCCCGTGGCAAAACGCTTAACGATATCAGCTGCAGATTCTACTTCCTCTAAGGGCACAGGATCGGCATCTTCTTTAAAGGTCATTAAGCCACGCAAGGTCAGCAATGATTCGTTTTGCTCATCGATTAAACGGCAAAAATCAGCATACAGATCAGGGTTGTTGGTGCGCGTAGCATGTTGCAACGTGCTGATGGTCGCTGGCGTCCAAGTATGGGCTTCACCACGAATGCGGTAAGCATATTCACCACCGATATCTAAGGCATTACGGTATAAAGGTGCGTTACCGAAAGCAAGGCGATGACGACGAATAGTTTCTTCGCTGACTTCTGCTAAACCTGCGCCTTCAGTCGTACTAGTAGTGCCTGTGAAATAACGATCTAGGAAGGGTTCAGATAAGCCTATAGCATTGAAAATCTGGGCGCCACAATAAGATTGATACGTTGAAATGCCCATTTTAGACATGACTTTTAGCAAGCCTTTAGAAACCGCTTTTACATAATGTTTATGCGCTTCATATTCTGTTAAGTCAGCAATCTCTGTGCACAAACCGCTTAATGTATCTAAGGCTAGATAAGGATTGATGGCTTCAGCGCCATATGCGGCTAATAAAGCAAAATGATGAACTTCGCGGGCCTCACCTGTTTCAATAACCAAACCTACTCTAGTTCTTAGTCCTTCTAAGGTTAAATAGTGATGTACTGCCGAGGTTGCCAGCAGTGCAGGAATGGCAACATGTGCAGCATCTAGGTCTCTATCAGAAAGTGCCAGAATGTTGTTACCATCAATCACCGCTTGTTTGGCCGCTGAACAAAGTTTGTCCAGTGCGCCTTCCATGCCTTGGCTACCTAGGTCTGATGGATAGCAAAGCGTTAAGGTTTTGGTTTTAAATACGCCACCAGTCTTCGCTTCAATACGGCGAATTTTCTCTAAGTCCTGATTGGTCAGAATAGGTTGGTCGACTTCAAGGCGCATATGCGTGCCGCCTTCATCCAAGCCAAGTAAATTTGGGCGTGGACCAATCAGTGAAACCAATGACATCACCAATTCTTCACGAATAGGATCTATCGCTGGGTTGGTAACTTGAGCAAAACCTTGTTTGAAATAATCGTACAACATGCGAGGGCGCTCTGATAATACCGCAAGCGCTGCATCGATACCCATGGAGCTAATGGCTTCTAACCCAGTTATTGCCATAGGCTTTAGGATGAAGTCTATATCTTCCCGCGTATAGCCAAAAGCTTGTTGTCTATCCATTAGCGTATTGGCGTCTGGAGCCATCGCTGATACTTCAGCAGGTAGTTTGGATAGTAAGATTTGCGTCTTGTCTAGCCAGTCTGAGTAAGGGTGTAAGTTAGCTAATTCAGCTTTCAATTCAGCATCATCAATGATGCGCCCTTGAAGAGTATCAATCATCAGCATTTTACCAGGCTGTAAGCGCCATTTTTTGATGATTTTATGTTGAGGTATGTCTAACACACCCATTTCTGAGGCCATGATAACGAAATCGTCATCGGTGACTAAATAGCGAGCAGGGCGCAGACCATTACGATCTAATGTGGCACCGATTTGACGTCCATCAGTGAAAGCAATGGCGGCAGGGCCGTCCCAAGGTTCCATGAGGGCGGCATTATATTCATAGAAGGCTCGTAATTTTTCGTCCATCATTACATTGCCTGACCAAGCCTCTGGAATCAACAACATCATGGCATGAGCAAGCGTGTATCCGCCGGCCACTAAAAGTTCTAGCGCATTGTCAAAGCTAGCAGAGTCAGATTGGCCTTCAGCAATGAGTGGCCATAATTTGTGTACATCTTCGCCTAAAACTTTAGAGGCAATAGAATGACGGCGTGCCGCCATGCCGTTGACATTGCCGCGTAAGGTGTTGATTTCGCCGTTATGAGCAATCATGCGGAAAGGGTGAGCTCTATCCCAAGTTGGGAAGGTGTTAGTAGAAAAGCGTTGATGAACCAAGGCCATTGAACTATCAAGGCGTTCATCAAGTAAGTCAGGGTAGTATGAACCTACTTGGTTTGCTAATAACATGCCTTTATAAACTAAAGTACGTGTTGATAACGAGGGTATATAAAAAGCATGGCCATGATCAAGGTTTAAATCGAGGACAGCATTTTCAACTTGTTTGCGTATAACAAACAGTTTGCGTTCGAAAGCATCTTGATCAGCGCAATCATCAGCGAGTCCGATGAAGATCTGCTTGATATTAGGCTCAACTTGTTTGGCTGTTTCGCCTAAGCCATCATTATTAACTGGTACATCGCGCCAGCCGAGTAAGACGGCTTTTTCTTGCTTAATAATGTCGGTAAGTAGCGTAATGCAAGTATCGCGATTGGATGCGTCGCTAGGTAAAAACACCATGCCTACTGCGTATTTGCCTTCAACAGGAAGTGCTAAGCCTTGCTTAGCGCATTCAGCGCGTAAAAAAGTATCAGGCATTTGAATCAAGATGCCTGCGCCATCGCCAGCATAGGGATCAGCACCAACGGCGCCGCGATGGGTCAGGTTCTTAAGTAGTTCTAAGCCTTGACTAACGATCGCATGGCTTTTATGGCCTTTTATATGAACAATGAAGCCCACGCCACATGCGTCATGTTCATGGCGCGGATCATATAAACCTTGTCTGGTTGGTAGCATACTTTGACTCATGGTCACCTCTGAAAGAATATTACAAAAGGGTTATTGATCCCTTTAAAACCCTGGCTCTGTTCACACGTAGTGCTTGCAATTAAAGCTGTAACGGAGCAAAACCGCTAAATTATACGGAGGCTAGGTAACACTGTCACGCAGTCTTTTAATTAATAAGAAAAACAAGCTTATGATTTTATAAAATTGCTTAGTTAAATTTATGAACTTTTTAGGGTGATTTGAATAGCTAGATGCATTTGTTTTTTAAAGTAAGTAGTATGTTAATTATGTTAATAACCACCAACTGATAAGTCGTATGAAGATTAAATGCCAGTTAATAGCTTTAGTATTGGGCATAGTTTGTTCTTGTTGTCTTGCTTTTGGTAATGAAATAGATCAGCAAAGACAAGATTTCTTATTGGCTGAAAAAATGTTGGTGCAAGGTAAAGAATCTGAGTTTTTAAGGTTGAGTAGCCAGTTAACTAGTTACCCCTTATATCCCTATTTAAAATATCAATGGCTAAAAATTAATTTATCACAAACTGATGCAATTAAGAATTTTCTGGTAGCGTACAAAGACACGCGTTATGCAGACACGCTAAGAAGTCTGTGGCTAGATTATCTGGCAGATAATCAGCGCTGGGAAGAGTTTGTGCAATTCTATCAGGATGCTAATACGCTTGCCCAAGAGTGCCAATTTTATTGGGCAAATTATAAGCTAGGTCATCAGTCTCAGCCTTTGGCTGAGGCTATGCGCTTATGGTTGACAGGAGATAACCTACCCAAAGAATGTGATAATTTAATGTTATTGTTGCAGTTATCGCCGTTGCTAACGCCTGAATTAATTTGGCAGCGCTTTGAATTAGCTTTAAAAAATAACAATAAACCCTTGATGAATTCCTTGCGGTATTTCTTTGATGCCCCTAGTCAAATAACTGCAGATTTATGGCTACAAATACATAAAAAGCCGATCATCGTACTATATGAGCAGTTTATAGTTGATAGTGATTTAAAGGCAACCATCTTTGCTTATGGTCTGCAAAGATTGGTGCAGTCAGATATAGAATCAGCAATCATGGTCTGGGATAGTAAAAAGTCACAGGTCTATTTCAATAAGCAACTCGTTCAACAAGTTGAGCGTAGTTTTGGGCTTGCTTTGGCTCACGCACGAGATGATAGGGCTTATGATAGATTGAATAAGGTACCTGAACCTGATGCAGACGTTAGGGAATGGAAAATTAGATCAGCTTTGTTTGCCTTAAATTGGCAGCGTGTTAATCAAGCCTTGGCTGAATTAAGTAACGAAGAAAAACAAACGCCTCAATGGCAGTATTGGCGGGCGAGAGCATTAATAGAAATAGGTGACGTGCAGCAAGGACAAGTTCTATATCAAACACTCTCAAATGATAGAAATTATTATGGCTTTATAGCGGCTGATGTCGTCAATAAGCCTTATGCGTTTTCAGATCACCCTGTTAATGTGCTTGACAATCAATTGAAGGTATTAGCCGAACACGTTGATTTTAAAGTGGTCCATGAATTTATCGAATTAAAACGTGATCTTGATGCCAAGCGGCAATGGTGGTTTGCCGTCAATAAATTATCTAAGGAGCAATGTAAGGTCGCGGCTAAGTTAGCGCAGCAATGGCAATGGGATCAAGTGGCTATTATCACTTTAGTTAAAGCAGATTATTGGGATGATTTGGCTTTGCGCTTTCCGCTACAATATTCTAGTCAAATTCAGCTCAATGCTTATAGTGTTAATCTTGAGCCTGCATTGGTTTTTGGCTTAATCCGACAAGAAAGCATGCTTGATCCAAAGGCAATGTCTGCGTCTGGTGCGCGTGGATTAATGCAGCTTATGCCAGAAACTGCAAAGGAGATTGCCAGCCAATTAAATGACCCGTGGCAATCGGTCAATAGCTTGTTGGTACCCGACATTAACATTAGGTATGGCACTTTTTATTTCAAGCAATTATTGAATGAGTTTAATGGTCATTTTGCTTTAGCAACAGCGGCTTATAACGCAGGGCCTAGTCGAGTCAATAAATGGCTGGCAACGAATAGGTCATTGCCCACCGACGTTTGGGTAGAAACTATACCTTTCAAAGAAACTAGAAAATATGTCAGCTCGGTACTTGCCTACACAATTATTTATCAGCAACGACTGCAAGGTAAAGCCTTAAAAATGCGTGAATTGTTGCCAGATATGGCTCAGCATTAAAAATTGAGCTGATTTTTTCGAGTGACTGTTAGATAATATACATTTACTTTATAAGAATAAATAAAAGGTACACTAAAGGGTATGGAAAAACAGCATAGTTTTACGCGCGAAGAATTGTTAAAGTCCGGTCGAGGGGAGTTATACGGACCAAGCAATGCGCAATTACCATTACCTAATATGCTGATGATGGATCGTATCACTTATATATCTGATGAAGGAGGCACCTATGGTAAGGGGGAGATTGTCGCTGAATTAGATATTACTCCAGATCTATGGTTTTTTGCTTGCCATTTTCAAGGTGATCCCGTAATGCCGGGCTGTTTAGGTCTTGATGCTATGTGGCAACTGGTCGGTTTTTATTTATGCTGGATGGGTGGCCCTGGTAAAGGTCGGGCACTAGGCGTAGGTGAAGTGAAGTTTACCGGGCAAGTGTTACCCACCGCCAAAAAAGTAACCTATCGCATTAATTTAAAACGACTCATCATGCGTAAACTAGTGATGGGCATTGCTGATGCGACTATGGAAGTCGATGGCAAAGTTATTTATGAAGCGACTGATCTACGCGTCGGTTTATTTACTTCTACAGCAGATTTTTAAAGGTTAATAGTCAAATGAAAAGAGTCGTAGTCACCGGTTTAGGTATTGTTTCTAGCATAGGCAATAATCGGAATGAGGTTGTTGATTCCTTAAAGCAAGGAAAATCAGGAATTACATTTGCTAGTGTGTACGAAGAAATGGGCTTTCGTAGTCATGTACACGGAGCCATTAATATCGATTTAGATTCACTTATAGACCGTAAAATTAAACGCTTTATGGGTGATGGTGCTGCCTTTAATTATGTTGCTATGCAACAAGCTATTGATGATTCGGGTTTATCAGAGACTGAAATATCTAACTTTAGAACTGGCTTAGTCATGGGCTCTGGTGGGCCCTCTACGTCAAACTTAGTTGAAGCGGCTGATATTTTAAGAACTAAAGGCGTGAAGAAAGTAGGCCCTTATATGGTGCCTAGAACGATGTCTAGTACCAATACCGCTTGCCTTGCAACACCTTTTAAAATTAAAGGCGTTAATTATTCCATCAGTTCAGCTTGTGCAACCAGTGCCCATTGTATTGGTCATGCGATGGAATTAATCCAGATGGGCAAGCAAGATGTTGTGTTTGCCGGTGGTGGTGAAGAAGAGCATTGGAGCATGTCTGTGTTATTTGATGCTATGGGTGCCTTATCTTCTAAATATAATGACGCGCCTGCAACAGCTTCAAGACCTTATGATGAAACCCGTGATGGTTTTGTTATATCCGGTGGTGGTGGTGTATTAGTGATTGAAGAGCTAGAACATGCTAAAGCCCGTGGTGCCAAAATATATGCTGAATTAACTGGTTATGGTGCAACCTCTGATGGTTATGATATGGTTCAGCCTTCAGGCGAAGGCGCAATCCGTTGCATGCAGCAAGCTATGGCTACGGTAGATGGCACGATTGATTATATCAATGCTCATGGTACCAGTACGCCAGTCGGTGATACTAAAGAATTAGAAGCCTTGCGTGCCGTGTTTGGTGAAGGGAAAGTGCCTTGGGTTAGTTCTACAAAATCTTTGACCGGTCATGCCTTAGGTGCTGCTGGTGTTAATGAAGCTATTTATTCATTATTAATGATGGAAGAAAACTTCTTAAGTGCTTCAGCAAACATTACCCAGCTTGATCCAGGTGCTGAAGGCATCCCGATCGTTCGTGAACGTCAAGATAATGTCACTATAAATACCATCATGTCCAATAGCTTTGGCTTTGGTGGCACTAACGCAACCTTAGTTTTTCAGCGTTATAACGGCTAAAACCGCTCTTATTGAGACTCTTCAACAGAAGAGTCTCAATGTCCTTTCCCTGCATAATTACTCTATATTATTCTGACCATGTCAGATCTACAGCAAAAAGATAAATTCGAATTTAACAAACTACAAAAACGTTTAAGACATCATGTCGGCGATGCCATTGTCGACTATAACATGATCGAAGATGGCGATAAGGTCATGGTTTGTCTATCAGGCGGTAAAGATTCTTTTACTATGCTAGACGTACTGATGAATTTGCAGAAAACGGCCCCTATCAAATTTGAGTTAATCGCCGTTAATTTGGATCAAAAACAGCCCGATTTTCCTGAGCATGTCTTGCCTGCTTACCTTGAATCACTAGGCGTGCCTTATCATATTATTGAAAAAGATACGTATAGCATTGTTAAGCGCGTAATACCTGAAGGAAATACCACCTGCGGACTTTGTTCGCGTTTACGTCGTGGTACTTTATACGGTTATGCAGAAGCCAATGGCATTACCAAAATTGCCTTAGGCCATCATCGTGACGATATACTAGAAACCTTTTTTCTGAATATTTTTTATGGGGGCAAGCTTAAAGCCATGCCGCCTAAGCTATTGAGTGATGATAAAAAGAATATTGTCATCCGGCCTTTAGCCTATATGCGTGAAAAAGATATAGAGCGTTACGCAGCTTTTAGAGATTACCCCATTATTCCTTGCAACTTATGTGGCTCTCAGATTAACTTGCAACGACAAGCCATGAAAATGATGTTATCAACTTGGGATAAACAGTTTCCTGGACGCTTAGAAACCATCTTTACCAGCTTGCAAAACGTTGCGCCTTCCCAACTCGCGGATAGACAGCTGTTTGATTTCGCAGGCTTAATGCGAGGTGAATCAATACCAGAAACGCTAGTTGAAGAACATGCGGGTTTAGATGTATTAGCCATGTAATTCATGCATCAACAATGCTCCCCTTAATGTCCGGCTATATTACTCCCTGCCTCTAAGCTTATGACCCCCATACAATATATAGATACGCCTGAACAACTGGTTACCCTTTGTGCGCAGATTAGAAAAGAATCTTGGTTAGCACTGGATACTGAGTTTTTACGTGAAAAGACTTATTACCCTAAGTTTTGTTTACTACAAATTGCTACACCTGAATGGGTGGCTTGCATAGATCCTATTGCTCTAACTGATATGAGTGAGCTTTATGAGGCCTTAGAAAATCCTGCTATTGTCAAAGTCTTTCATTCTTGCCGTCAAGATTTAGAGATTTTTCATCAAGCCACCGGTAAATTACCGGGGCCGATCTTTGATACCCAAATAGCAGCGCCTTTATTAGGTTTTCAAGATAACCCTGGCTATGCCATGCTGGTGTCTAGCTTATTAAGTATTAATCTAAATAAAGCCCACACCCGAGCCGATTGGAGCAAACGCCCTTTAACCGAAGCAGAAATTGAATATGCCGCAGATGATGTGATTTATCTATGTCAGATATATCAAATCATGTTAAAGAAGTTAAGCGAATTAGGACGTATGGATTGGTTAAAACAAGATTTTGCCGAATTGACGAATCCTGCGCAATATGTGGTTGAGCCTGAAAAAGCTTGGCTTAGAATTAAAGGTAAAAACAAACTGACGGGTAAGCAGTTATCGATTATTCAAACCTTAGCGCAATGGCGAGAAAAAACCGCGCAAGCTGAAGATAGGCCTAAAAGTTGGTTGTTACGTGATGAGTTATTATTTGATTTAGCTAAATTACAGCCCGAAACGGTTGAAGATTTAGCCAATGTGCGTGGCCTTAATGAGCGCGCCTTAAATCGTTATGGCAAAGAACTGTGTGCCTTAATTACTGCTGCAAAGCACCGTCCGCCATCGCCCTTAAATGAAAAAGATAGGCCGGCAAAAAAAACCCAGCAACAAGAAGCGATATTAGATATTTTAACCGCCTTGGTACGCATACGAGCCGAAGAAAACGCGCTTAATCCAACCATACTGGCTACGCGTAAAGATTTGGAAGTCTTGATGTTTAATGATGATGAAGACTGCCTGTTATTACACGGTTGGCGCTACAGCATGGCCGGCAAAGAATTGTTGGGTTTATTAAAAGGTGAGTTTCTGTTGGGCATAGAAGCAGAACGCTTGGCTATTATTGAAAACAAAGCACTGTAGGGATGTAGCTATTCACCTCCCTCTTTTTCAAAGAGAGGGCTGAATGATTACGTAGAGACAGTTTCAGCGCAGACAAAAGGCTCAAGTCGAAAGATTAAGCCTAGGCGGCTAGCAACTTAGGGCGTGACAGATACCAGGCTTAACCCTTCGCCCTTTGTCTGCACTTTTGAGAAACTTGCCTAAAAGTTAACGATTAAGCTAGTGTCCCGTCTTAAATTGATAGCCTTTAAATCCTCATGAAAGTCATACTCACCGAAAAACCCTCAGTCGCCAGAGACATCGCTCAATGCCTCAATATTAATCAAAAACGTGATGGTTATTTTGAAGGCAATGGCTATCAAATTACTTGGGCCTTTGGGCATTTGGTAGAGCTCAAAGAGCCCGATGAATATCATCCCGAATGGAAGCGTTGGTCCTTAGACGCCTTGCCCATGATACCCGAGCCGTTTGGCTTGAAAGCACGGGGTGATGAGTCTGCACAAAAACAACTCAATATCATTAAACGCTTATTTTTGCCCGCTGATGAAATCATCTGCGCCACCGATGCCGGTAGGGAAGGGGAGTTAATTTTTCGTTATATCTTGTCGTGGGCTGAGTGCTTAGAAAAACCTATTAAACGTTTGTGGATTAGCTCCTTAACCGATGAAGCTATCCAAAAAGGCTTTAGCCAATTACAACTGGGTAGCGCTTATGAAGGGCTTTATCGCGCCGCAAAATGTCGTAGTGAATCGGATTGGATCGTCGGTTTAAATGCCACACGCTTATATACCCTTAAGTTTGGTCAATATGGAAGTTTATGGACTATAGGCCGCGTACAAACGCCTGTGCTTGCACTGATAGTGCAAAAAGATTTAGAAATTGCTCAGTTTGTACCTAAAGATTTCTGGGAATTATATACCCTGTATCGAGCGGTTGATTTCCAGTATGTAAGTGGCCGTTTTGAGCAGCAAGCAGACGCTGACAGTTTATTAAAGCAAATAGAGCCGCATCCGCTTGAAATCACCTCGGTTAAAGGTAAGCGCGAGACCGTTCATCCGCCGTTACTCTACGATTTAACCGAATTACAAAAAGATCTAAATATCCGCTATGGTTTGACGGCTGATCAAACCTTAACGTTAACCCAGCAGTTATACGAAAAAAAACACGTCACTTATCCGCGTACCGATAGTCGCTGCTTAACGCTAGACATGAAGCCAAGTATCAAACCTTTGCTGGAGAAATTACGTCATAAATTTAGTGAGCAGATAGCGTCTTTAAATCTGGAGGCCTTGAATCTTGGTAAACGTTATTTTAATGATGCTAAAGTCACCGATCACCATGCCATTATCCCAACTACGATGCTGCCCAGTAACTTGAGCGCTGATGAAGCGAAAGTCTATGACGCCATCGTGTTAAGATTTATCGCCGCCTTTTATCCACCATGTTTAAAGCAGATCACCACGGTCTTAGCAGCGGTACAAAAAACCAAATTTAAAGCCTCAGGAACGCTGATAGAAGCAGAAGGTTGGCAGGTGTTATATAAAAATAGCACGGCTAATAAAGCCACAAAAGCAGATGAGCCCAAGTTATTGCCAGTCTTTACGGTAGGCGAAACCGGCCCTCACCAGCCCCATATTACCCAAGGTAAAACGTCTGCGCCCAAAGCTTATAACGAAGCGAGTTTATTAGGCATCATGGAATCTGCCGGAAAAACCTGTGATGATGAACAGCTTAAAGAAGCGCTAAAAGAGAAAGGCTTAGGTACGCCAGCCACGCGTGCCTCTATTATCGAAGGCCTGATTAAGCGCAACTATATTCAACGCCAAAAAAAGTTAATTTTGTCTACGGAATCAGGTCGACATTTGATCGCTATTATCGCCGATGACCGTTTAAAGTCAGCGGCCATGACTGGTGAATGGGAAGCTAAGCTTAAAAAAATAGAGCAGAACGCTTATGATCCCGAGCAATTTATGGCGGAGATTATTTTGTTTACCCAGCAATTAAAAGACGCTTCAGAAAAATCACTTTATGACGACAGCCAGTTAGGCGCTTGTCCACGTTGCCAACAACCGATTATTGAAGGTCGACAAGCTTATGGTTGTAGTCAATGGAAAGCTGGGTGCCAGTATGTGTTATCGAAACAGCACTATGGTGTGACTATTAGCCGTGACATGGCCAGCCAACTTCTACAAATGGGTCGTACCCTAAAGGCTTATCTACTCAAAGTTGATAAGGACAACTTTGCCGCGCAATTTATTTTGCGGTCTTCAGGAGAACTCATTTATAACAAATTACAAAATCAGCCAGAGCAAAAGCTAACATCAGTATTAGCCGATTGTCCTTTATGTAATGGTAAAATCATTGAAACCAGCAAAGCTTATAGTTGCAGCGAATGGCGTAATGGTTGTAAAGCAGTCATCTGGAAAGTCATTGCCCACAAAACCATAACAACAGAGCTAGCACTCAAATTACTCACAGAGGGTCAAACTGGGCTGTTGAAAGGTTTTAAATCCACTAAAGACACCGAGTTTGATGCTAATTTAAAGCTGGTAAATGGCAAGGTCGAGATGGATTTTTCAGGGGCGTTAGTTGAATAGCGGCAATAATAATTTAGCCCCTAATTTTTTGACGTTAGCTATACGTTGCCGTCGCATTTGAAGGTCTTTTATGTATTCGATTAGGAGGAATTTATGGGTAATGCTGCTATCAATTTACGTGTGTTGACTGAACAACTTGATCTCATTGACTACGCCTCGCAATTAGAACAGATACCCTGATATACTTAATAAAATTTTAGAGAGAATAATGGCGAATAATACGGGACGTACCACATTTCACTAAGTGAATTAGCCGTAATCATGGGCTAATGCTAAGTGAATTAGCAGTGATCTTAAACAATCAGCGGCCATTGCTAAGTGAATTAGCCGTAATCTTAAATAATCAGCGGCCATTGCTAAGTGAATTAGCCGTAATCTTAAATAATCAGCGGCCATTGCTAAGTGAATTAGCCGTAATCTTAAAAAATCAGCGGCCATTGCTAAGTGAACTAGCAGTGATCTTAAAAAATCAGCGGCCATTGCTAAGTGAATTAGCAGTGATCTTAAAAAATCAGTGGCGCTTGCTAAGTGAATTAGCAGTGATTCCTAAAAATAATAGCTTATTGTTAGATGGATATCGTTTACGTGGAATCATTCTACGGAGCGGGACGGGGTTTGAAACCCTGTCTCTAAAGTTTAAAGTTTCGAATGTAATTGATGCATCCAAACATTTCGGTCGGGGTTATAAACCCCGACCGGCATCCAGTATTGTAACGATAAGCAAGCATTTTAAAATCTTATCTGTGTTGGGTATTGGGTTAATAGAACCATAGGATGATGAGCAAAGTGAAACGCATCGTTTATGAACGTGAATGATGCGCCTCTTAGCGTCGGCACCTATGCACTTCGATTCCGGGTTGCTTCATCGAGGCTAGTGTGCTTTGTTAAAGAGGACCGCCAAATAATTACAATAAAACAGTTAAATCAGCCGTAGCGCACTATGTCAATCTTCAGCTTTCAGCAGTTTTCAGTCATCCAGAAGCAATCCGCCATGAAAGTCTGTACGGACGCGGTTCTATTTGGTGCTATGGCACCCCTTAATAAGGGTGATCGGGTTTTAGATATTGGTGCGGGCACAGGCGTACTGTCGTTAATGGCCGCTCAATTGGGAGCAAAGCAAGTGACGGCGGTAGAATTAACGCAAGCTAGCTATGAAGAAGCGAAGTTAAATTTCGGCAATAGTCCTTGGGCCGATCGTCTTGAGGCTGTGCATAAAGATATTCAAGGTTTTGCTATTTCTATTGGGCATCAATATGATCTGGTTATTTGTAATCCGCCCTTTTTTGAGAATCACAGCAAGACCACAGATTCACTTAGAAAAGTCGCCCGACATAACGATGAATTGCCTTTTGCTGATTTAATTAAAAGTGCAGATCAATTACTGTCCAGTAAGGGCTTGTTTTACCTGTTACTACCCGTGCATGCAGTAGAAAAGTTTGTTGAGGCCGCGTTAGTGGCAGGTTTTTATTTAACTAAGCAAACAGATTTTCGTGGCTATAGTCATAATAACGCCAAAGTGTCTGCGCTGACTTTTAGCCGCACAGCCGTTGTTTTTACTAGGGCATTAATGACCATTTACCAATCCCCTCGTGTGTATTCACAAGACAGCGAACATTACCTGTCGCCTTTTTTGTTGCGGTTTTCTGTGGAGCGGGACGGGGTTTGTAACCCCGTCCCTAACGTTAAAGGTTTCGAAAGTTATTGAGGCATCCAAACGTTTCGGTCGGGGTGTAAACCCCGACCGGCATCGGAGTTCGTGAAAACTTCAGCTGACCTATGATGACTATTTAGTCATGACAAATATGGCTAGAATGAAAGTCCATGTGATCTTTAATGAAGCTGGTGATGAAGAAATAACTGTGATCATAGCCTTCTTGCATGCGGATAGTGCAATGGTCGTTAAAACCCTTTGCTTTGATTTTGTTGGCAAAGACCTCAGTTTTTAACTGTTCAGCTAGAAAGTCATCGGCCAGTCCTTGATCAATCAGCATAGGCGGAATGGACTCAGATTTATCAACTAGCATCAAGCTATCGTATTGTTCCCAATCGGCTTGGTTTTCGCCTAAATAAAGAGAAAACGCTTTTTGTCCCCAAGGGCAGTTGATTGGATTAACAATCGGTGAAAAGGCAGAAACTGACTTGAACATGTCTCTGTTTTTCAAAGCCATGATTAAGGCACCATGTCCGCCCATGGAGTGACCAGAGATCGCTAGATTATCTTTCGATATTGAAAAGTTAGTATATAAAATGTCAGTGATTTCATTCACCACATAATCATACATGTGGTAATTTTCTGACCAAGGTTGTGCTGTGGCATTGAGATAAAAGCCTGCACCCGAACCAAAGTCGTAACTATCATGTTCACCTGGTAAATCAGTGCCTCGTGGTGAGGTGTCTGGACATATCACTGTAATGCCATGCTCGCTAGCCCAGGGAAACACGCCTGCTTTAGTAATGAAGTTTTCTTCGGTGCAGGTCAAACCTGAAAGCCAGATCATGGCGGGTTTATGCGCTTTTGCTGCAGCACTTTCAGGGATAAAAACTGAAAAGGTCATCGGCGTTTTGGTAGAGGCCGAGGCATGAGTATAGTATTCGACTCGTCCGCCAAAACATTTTGCTTTTTTTGTTAATTCAATAGTAGCCATGGTATTTATATCCTAAAAAATGACGACAGATCGTATGCTTTTACCATCATGCATATAATCAAAGGCGGTGTTTATTTCTTCTAGCGGCATGGTGAAGGTGATCATTTCATCAATCTTTATTTCACCTGCCATATAGCGTTCTACATAACCGGGTAGTTCTGTTCTGCCTTTTACGCCACCAAAGGCAGAGCCTCGCCAAACGCGTCCTGTGACCAATTGAAAGGGCCTAGTTGAAATTTCTTGGCCAGCGCCTGCGACACCAATAATGACTGATTGACCCCAGCCTTTATGGCAGCATTCTAGGGCTTGGCGCATTAAGTGGACATTGCCAATACATTCAAAAGAATAATCAACTCCGCCATCAGTTAATTCAACAATGACATCCTGAATCGGAGCATCATATTTCTTAGGATTGATAAAGTCCGTGGCGCCTAGCAATTTAGCCATTTCAAACTTATCTTCGTTAATATCAATTACAATGATGCGTCCGGCTTTTGCCATAACCGCACCTTGTACACAAGAAAGACCGATGCCGCCCAGTCCGAAGATAGCAACGCTTGAGCCCGGTTCTACTTTAGCGGTATTTAACACTGCGCCAATACCGGTAGTAATACCACAACCTAAAAGACAGACTTTCTCTAAGGGCGCGGCTTTATTGATTTTAGCCAAGGCAATTTCAGGAACTACCGTATATTCGGAGAAGGTAGAGGTGCCCATATAATGAAATATCGGCGTACCATTTTTTGAAAAGCGGGTAGTGCCATCAGGCATAAGACCTTTGCCTTGTGTGGCTCTGATAGCCTGACATAAATTAGTTTTACCAGAAAGACAGAATTTACAGACGCCACACTCAGGTGTGTAAAGTGGTATGACATGATCACCCACTTTTAAGGTCGTAACTCCAGTACCGATTTCTTCGACGATACCACCGCCTTCATGACCGAGAATAGTGGGGAATATCCCTTCAGGGTCATCACCGGATAAGGTGAATAGATCAGTGTGGCAGACACCAGTTGCAACCATTCTGACCAAGACTTCACCATGTTGTGGGCCTTGTAGATCAATTTCTTCAATAACTAAAGGTGAGTTTGCTTTCCATGCCACTGCGGCGCGAGTTTTCATGAATTATCCTGTTAATAAGTTAGGGGGAATAAGGTTAGATATGAAAAGTGATTTATATCCGTTAAGTTAATATTTTGATGGAGCAGTTTTATTGAGTAGGATCATACCTTATTACATTAAAACCTCATGCAATATCTCAGGATGCTTAGCAACAATTTTTAGTAAAGTTTCAGCTGCCCCCGATGGTTGACGGCGACCTTGTTCCCATTGTTGCAATGTGCGTGATGATATATGTAAGGCTTTTGCGAACTGAGTTTGGGATAAGCCACATTTAAGTCGTGTAGCCGTTATTTCATTAGGCTCAGCTGTATAGCTTGCTCCGTGATGACCTGAGTTAATATCTTGTATTGCTTGAAGCAACTCTTCACCAATATTTCGTTTAGCATCTCGTTCTAATAGTTCAGTTTCATTAAGTAGCATGACCCATTTCCTCAGCAATTTGTTTAAGAATATGTGCTGGAATATTTTCTTTAGCACTTTTGGAATAAATAACCAATAAGACCAAAGCACCATTTTTGATGCGAGTCGTATAGATAACTCTAACACCACCCCGTTTACCAGCGCCGTGACGTGTCCAGCGAATTTTACGACAACCGCCAGAACCAGGAACTGCATCCCCTGTTTCTGGATTTGCTGCAAGAAAAGACGCAAATTCGGCTCGGTCTTCTTCAGTCCAATAATCAGGATAAAGTTTGGTAAATAAGGGAGATTCAATAATTGTCAGCATGGTCGTATCGTACGCCAATGGCGCATGAAAGACAACTTACTTACAGTGCATAGGATGATGACGCTAGGAGGCGCATCATTATATAAACGATGCGCTTCACTTTGTTCAGCACATTCTATTTTTGAGGTAGGCTAAAACTAAACACAGCCCCACCCTCCGGCCTATTTTGTGCATAGATACTACCACCATGTGCCATAACTATGGCCTTACAGATGGATAAACCCAAACCTACGCCACTTTGAGGAACTCCTGGGTGCACGCGATAAAATTTTTCAAAGAGTTTGTCTTCTAAGCCTACTGGAATACCGTGGCCTTGATCGGCTACCGAAATGTTTACGGTAGTCTCAGTCGTTTTTGCACTAATTTCTATAGGGCTTTGTTCTGGCGTATAACGTAGTACATTTTCTAATAGATTGCTTAATACTTGTTCTATCAACAAGGCATCGGCATAAAGCATCGGCATACCCGGTGGTAATTTAACGCTAAGCTTCCGACCTACGAGTCGTTTTTGTAACTGTGTTAGCACCTTGTTTATAATATTCTCCACCGGCGTGTCTTGTTTATTGAGCTGCACCGCTCCCGCATCCAATCTAGCCATATCGAGGATATTATTGACTAAACTGGCCATCCGTAAACCTTCGTCATAAATAGCACGACATAACTCTAGTTTATCTTCGGGCTGTAAAGCTTGGTCTTCTTCAACTAGGGTACTGGCTGAACCTACGATGGTGGTCAGCGGTGTACGCAAATCATGGGAAATAGAACTAAGTAGGGAATTGCGTAAGCGTTCGGCTGTCATTTCTACTTGAGCTGTTCTAGCTTGCTCGGTTAGACGAACACGCGTAATCGCCTGTGCAATCTGTCCTATAAAGGTTTCTAATAATTTTTGTTGTTCGGGTAGAAACACACGGCGCAAATTAACGGGCAATAGCACTAAAACGCCCAATGCCGTAGATTTGATGCTGAGTGGGAAATACACCGCCTCGGCACCTGGTAAGGTATGGGTACCAAGGCCTGCAAGTTCATTATGATCCATCACCCATTGCGCTACGCTTAGGTCTGCGGCATGTAAAGATTCTGGCAGGGCAGGGCCGCTAGGGTAAATGATGCGACCATTGCTATCAGGAAAGAGAATAACATTTTGGCTGCTAAATTCGCTGTAAAGGTGATGCACCGCTGAACGAAGAATTTCCTCTTCGTTTTGGCCTGCGGTCATATCACGGCTCATGGCATAGAGCACCAAAGCCCGGCGTTCTCGGTGTGAGGCCACCTTAGCTTGGGAGCGTACATTGGCCATCAAATGACTTATTATTATAGCCACGGACAGCATGGCCATAAAGGTGACCAAATATTGACTGTCAGAAACCGAAAAGCTTAAGTAAGGCTGAACAAAAAAGAAATCAAAAACGGCAACGGCTAGGAAAGAGGCAAAGATCGAAGGGCCGCGACCGAAACGGGTAGCAATAAACACCACGCCCAACAAAAATACCATAATAAGATTGGTCAGCTCAAAGCTACCCAACATCAGATAAGCTAATAGCGTGGACAAAATCGTTACGCCTAGGGCGCCGACATAAGGCCAGAGGCCATTTTTTTGAGAGCTAACTCTAAGGCTGAGTCCTGGTAAGTGATTTTTGCGATACAGTGAGCTTTCAGATTTATCTCTATTGTATCTTTCTTGCTTAGGGCTGCCGAGTAGATAAAGATTAATATTGTGCGCATCACTAATGAGACTATCGACCAATGAGCCCAACAACAAACGTTTCCAGCCGCGCCTTGTTGGCTTGCCTATGACAATTTTAGTCACATTTCTTTCATTGGATAGTTTGATAATGGCAGCACTCATATCGAGTGCGCTAATGACTAAGGTCTCTGCACCCAGTTGTTCGGCAAAACGTAATATTCTCAACACGCCTTCGCGTTGTTCAGCCGACATGCGTTGTAATTTGGGCGTTTCGACATAGACTACCAGCCATTCGGCCCTTAAGCTGGTGGCGAAACGCTTGCCAGCGCGGACTAGTCGTTCCGCTAAGGCATTAGGGCCTATGCAAATCATAATACGTTCACTGACTTGCCACACTTCTGAGATAGCATTATTTTCCCGATAATCTTGCATCTGCGCATCGACTCGACTGGCTGTTTGTCTTAGCGCCAGCTCCCTTAGAGCGATCAGGTTACCTTTACGAAAAAAATGTTTGATAGCCTCTTGCGCTTGTTGCGGTAAATACACTTTGCCGTCTTTAAGTCGATCCAGTAATTCATCAGGAGGCAGATCAACCAATTCAATTTCATCAGCACTTTCAAATACGGTGTCGGGTACGGTTTCCCAGACCCGTATGCCAGAAATTTGGCCTATATCGTCGTTAAGACTTTCTAAATGCTGAACATTGAGGGCGGTATAAACATCAATGCCGGCATTCAATAACTCTTCTATATCTTGCCAACGTTTAGGATGTCGACAGCCTTCAGCATTGCTATGCGCTAGTTCGTCAACCACAATGATTGAAGGTTTACGTTTCAGAGCGGCTTCTAAGTCAAACTCTTGAAAGCTGGTTCTGCGGTAGTTAATGAGTTTTGGTGGTAATACTTCTAAGCCTTCCAATAAGGCGGCTGTTTCTTTACGGCCATGAGTTTCTACCAAGCCAACGATGATGTCACAGTTTTCAGCTCGTCTTTCTTTAGCCGCCAGCAACATAGCATAGGTTTTACCGACACCGGCGGCGGCACCAAAAAAGATCTTCAAGCGGCCACGATGGGCCTTGGCTTGTTCTCGGTTGACGCGAGCGAGTAATTCATCAGGATCAGGGCGGGGTATGTTCATCTTGGCTGTATATGATTTATAGTTGCTAGCAATGAATTATTTGCGTGGGGCTTTAGCTTAGACAGTTTGACTGGCAAGATGATTACTTAGGTCGGACGAGCTATGTTGCTCAGTTCGAAACTTTTTGATGAGTTATGGAAAACACAAACGTTAAGGGCGTGGTTGTAAACCTTGTCCTGCTTGTTCATGTGCTATTTGACGATGGTCTTTCGTCTTCAAACACTTCTCGTAGATCAATTTGGCAATCAGGAAATAACTGCGGGGTGGCGATATCTTCGCCGGAGTACATAGCAAGCAGTTGGTATTTTTCGGTATCTTCATCCAATACAAACTGATGGACGGCTTTTTCGCCGGGATAAACCAGCCAGTATTTTTTAACGCCACTCTCCTGATAGAGTTGGTATTTGATCTGAATTTCTTTTTTGGGGCATGTGATGATTAGAGTCTGATTATAGCAATTGAATTTCTAATGGCAATAGACACCACTTTATTGTAATAGACTGATGCCGTTTATTTCTTACAGATTAAACTGCCGAACAGTCTTATAAGTGCTTGGATTGGTCTAGCAAGCGTTGGATAGACCTATTATTGCTTTAATAGCTCGTTGCGGTTCGTTATCACTTACCCCAGCCTGAGGGCTACTATTTAATTCCAATGTCATTAATTTGCTTTATTTCATAAATCGGTTAAATTTAATGACGGAGATAGTGTTACAAGCAGGAAAATTGATTGGGTTGGTATTTTAGTCTGTCAATCCAATCAATTCCTAACATGGTAATCTGGAAATAAAATGGTGAAGGCTGTATGCTAGGCAAGTTATATGTCGTAGGGGCTTATTTCAAGCTATCGATGCTACTTCGCTTTTGCTTGAACTAAGCTATGTTTTTTCTTTGATAACTGGATAAAGTGTTACAAAACAACGTCAATTCAATAACTTAGTAATGGTGTTTATATGAAATTAGATTATCAGTATTCAGATGAGCAACTTCTGAAAATAAAAGACCAAGGATTAATTTATACCTGTGTTTGTCCTAGTCAAGTAAGTGAGCAAATTTTAAGCCTACGCTTACTTTTAAAGTATCAGCTTCAATGTCAACAAGAAGTTGATGAAAGAACAATTGATACACATAATATTATTGTAGATGCCTCAGTGAAAGCACATGAAATTATGGAAAAATGTTTGCATGATATCCTAATTAGTGAGGGTTGGGATTTGCAAACACTTAAAATGCCAGAATATCTACGCGAATTAATTGTTAAAAAATTATTGGGTTAATCATTTTCTAGTTACATGAAGATGACTTTTGCGACATAAGTTACTAAGTTGGTGGGTAAGCGCGAGCCTTTTGCAGGTACGGAAAAACTTGAGGCATTAAAGTATCAATTGTCGGATATGCCTTGTGTGTTAGCCAATGCGTATCTCAATCCGTTTCGCAGCCAATATCTGCTGTAACCGCACCCTGAATAACATTATGGAGGTTTAACTCATAAACACTGCTTGGTATTAAAGCAAGTACCCTTGATGAACTAAAACGGAATCGAGGTTTTATTTCATGTTCATTTCTTAGTGACATAGGCATCTAAAGCTAAATTCAAAGTGAGTACATTAACGCGTGGTTCTCCTAGTAATCCCAACTGGCGATGTTCAGTGTTTTTAGCGATCAGGGCATGAAGCAATTCCGGTTTTAGATTCCTAGCTTTAGCTATGCGATTAATTTGATAGTCGGCTGCCGCAGGACTGATGTGCGGATCTAGCCCGCTAGCAGAAGCAGTGACAAGGTCGACTGGAACTGGAGTGTTATTTTTAGGATCAGCGTTTTTTAATACCTGGAGTCGTGCTTTAACGGCATCTATTAATGCTGGGTTGGTTGGCCCTAGGTTAGAGCCGCTGGAAGCGCTGGCGTTATAAGGGAACGGCGAGGTTGCAGAAGGTCGTCCCCAGAAATAACTAGGATCATTAAAAGGCTGGCCTATCAGCGTAGAGCCAGTCACTTTGCCATGACTATCGGTCATTAAGCTGCCATTTGCCTGAGTAGGAAACAACAACTGAGCCAGTCCAGTCACCACAGCTGGATAGATAACCCCAGTTATCACCGTTAATAATACAAACAAAATAATAGCCGGTTTCAAATGCTTAATCATGATCAACTCCTTTAAGGAAACAACCGAATAATCTAAAGTAATTCGCAAAAAATAAAATAGCCCTTATAGGATGTGCTGAACGATAGTGAAGCGCATCGCTATCGTTCAGCACATCCTATAAAAGTGAGGGGTTAATTATTGCGTCTTACCTAAATTTTAGTGGGAGCGGCTTTAGACGCTCCCACATTATATAAATGCTAAACTAGACCTAAGGTTATTAGTAACAGGTCTATCGCTTTAATGCCAATAAAGGGAACGATTAATCCACCTAGACCGTAAACCAATAAGTTATTTTGCAACAACTTGGCGGCACCGACTGGCTTGTACTTGATACCTTTTAAAGCCAGCGGAATGAGCGCCACGATAATCAAAGCATTGAAGATCACGGCTGATAAAATAGCACTAGCCGGTGTTGCTAAGTGCATCACATTCAACACATCTAGCACCGGATAAGTGCTTGCGAACGCCGCTGGAATAATCGCAAAATATTTGGCTACATCATTGGCAATGCTGAAGGTGGTTAGGGCGCCGCGTGTCATCAGCATTTGTTTGCCGGTTTCAACTATTTCGATGAGTTTAGTCGGGTTAGAATCAAGATCAACCATATTGCCGGCTTCTTTAGCGGCTTGAGTCCCACTGTTCATGGCGACTGCAACATCAGCCTGCGCTAAAGCCGGCGCATCGTTAGTGCCGTCTCCGGTCATAGCGACCAAACGACCTTCGGCCTGATATTGTCTGATCAGATTTAGTTTCATTTCTGGAGTCGCCTCGGCTAGAAAATCATCGACACCCGCTTCAGCAGCAATAGCGGCAGCCGTTAGGCGATTGTCACCCGTAATCATAATGGTCTTAATGCCCATTTGTCGTAATTCTGCAAAGCGTTCTTTGATACCGCCTTTTACGATATCTTTGAGTTCGATGACCCCGAGTACTCTGGCGTTTTCAGCAACTACCAACGGGGTGCTGCCTCGACGTGCCACGTCATCAACTAATTTTCGAAACTCCGGTGGGAATTGGCCGCCCTGATCTTCAACATAACTGCGTATGGCATCGGCTGCACCTTTACGAATTTGTCGTCCTTGAATATTAACGCCGCTCATTCGGGTTTGAGCGGAAAAATGTACAAAGGTCGCTCCCAAAGCATTGACATCGCGTTTGCGTATGCCATATTTTTGTTTTGCCAAAACCA